>NZ_JBXANU010000006.1:0-347280 GCF_058802085.1 Pseudomonas sp. GW822-FHT02G04 | reverse complement strand
GCCGATGGTAGTGTGGGGTTTCCCCATGTGAGAGTAGGTCATCGTCAAGATTAAATTCCGAAACCCCTATCTGCGTATGCAGGTAGGGGTTTTGTTTTGTCCGCAAGAAAATCTGACCTTTAGGGTTTCTATGCAACGGCTCGGGGCATGGCTATCATGCGGGCCTCATTGTGAGGCGAGACTTGCATGCTGACGTTGTTAAAGCTTCTTAAGGATGGCCGATTCCATTCGGGTCAGGCCCTGGGCGTCGCCTTGGGCGTCAGTCGTAGCGCTGTATGGAAGCAGCTTCAGCATTTGGAGGCTGAGCTCGGCTTATCCATTCATAAAGTGCGCGGTCGCGGCTATCAGCTGGCTGCGCCATTGACGCTGCTTGACCCTGTCGAGATATGCGCGCGTGAGCCTTCCTGTGAGTGGCCCATCCTGGTCCTCGACTCAATTGACTCTACCAATGCTGAAGCCTTGCGTGCTATCGAGCGTGGCCAAGTCGCGCCATTTCTGGTGCTCGCCGAGCGGCAGACGGCCGGTCGCGGACGGCGTGGACGCAAGTGGGTGAGTCCGTTCGCAGAAAACATCTATTACAGCCTGGTGTTGCGCATTGAGGGTGGGATGCGGCAGCTGGAAGGCTTGAGTCTAGTCGTTGGGCTCGCCGTACTGCAGGCCTTGCGAGAGCTTGGTATTTCAGGCGCGGGGTTGAAGTGGCCCAATGATGTTCTGGTTGGTCAGAAAAAAATTGCTGGAATATTGCTCGAATTAGTGGGCGATCCTGCAGATGTGTGTCACGTAGTGATCGGTGTCGGGATCAATGTGAACATGCAGATGACTGATGAGGTTGACCAGCAGTGGACGTCCATGCGGCTCGAGTCGGGCAAGGCGGTTGACCGCAATCACCTGGTCGCGAAGTTGGGGGTGATGCTCCAGGCCTACTTGAGTCGCCACCAGATCGGCGGATTTCCGGCTATCCGGGCGGAGTGGGAGCAAAATCATCTGTGGCAGGGGCGCGCTGTGTCGTTGATTGCTGGAGCTAGTCAGATAGATGGAGAGGTGCTGGGTATCGATGGTCAGGGTGCCTTGCGCTTGAAGGTGGATGGCGTGGAAAAAGTCTTTAGTGGTGGTGAGCTCAGCCTGAGGTTGCGTGATGATTCTTGAGCTCGATTGTGGAAATAGTTTCATCAAGTGGCGTGTGCTCGGCGCGGATGTCGGGCGGGTGGTTGGTGAGGGTGTCGTTGATTCGGATCTCGCGCTGCTTGAGAGCTTGAAGGGGCTCAAGGGGCTCGCTCTCAAGCATTGTCGGTTAGTGAGCGTCAGAACCGCTGAAGAAACCGGAGCCTTGATCTCTTTGTTGTCAGAGGCTTTCGGTGTTTCCGTGGTGTGCGCCACGCCGGCTCGCGAAATGTCCGGGGTTCGTAATGGCTATGAAGAGTTCGAGCGGCTAGGGCTTGATCGCTGGCTTGCAATGCTCGGAGGATTTCACCTGGCTTCAGGTGCTTGTCTGGTGCTCGACTTCGGTACCGCAGTCACTGCTGATTTTGTCGCCAGGGATGGCGAGCATCTTGGAGGGTTCATCTGTCCGGGAATGCCCTTGATGCGTAACCAGTTGCGTACTCATACCCGTAGAATCCGCTATGGCGACCTTGCTGCCGAGCGCGCTTTGGAGAGTCTTGTTCCTGGGCGTACTACCGTCGAGGCGGTCGAACGAGGTTGCTTGCTGATGTTAAGAGGCTTTGTTCAGGCTCAGCTAGAGTTGGCGCGCAGCTATTGGGGGGAGGATTTCGCTATATTCCTCACTGGGGGGGATGCTGATCTGGTCTCCGAGATTGTGCCTGAGGCCAAGGTGGTTCCAGATCTGGTGTTTGTGGGATTGGCTATGGCGTGTCCCTTGTCTTGAGGTTTTTATGCGTTGGTTGTTCCTGCTACTGCTTGTTCTCAATGTGTTCTATTACATCTGGCACCAACAGGAGGCCCCGCTTCGCGCGAAGGATGTGACCCCCTTGAGCTTGTATCGGGGCTCTCAGCAGGACATTCGTTTGTTGAGCGAAGCGAGTGATGCGACCCGAGACAAAGGAAAATCCACGCAGGTGGAAAGCAGTTGTCTCTATCTGGGCGGTTCTGCCCGGCAGGAAGTCGCTCAGGCAATCGAGCATCGATTGAGTGGCATGGACATCAAGTTTCAGTCCTTGCCGAAGGATCTCCCTGAATATGCGGGTTACTGGGTGCGTGTGGCACCGGAAAGCCGGCGTTTGCTGGACGACTTGCAGCTGCAAAGCCTTTCTAAAGAATTCAATGAGTTAAAACATAAAATAATGCTATGTGAGGGGGTTGCACCTGCCGAATAGTTTGCATAGAATGGCGCCCGCTTCGCAGTGAAGACCTTTTAAAGGTTAACGGTGCAAAGCGAGGTCAACGCAGCTAACCTCAGGTTTTTAATGAGAAAATGCTTGACAGAAGGCTGGCATAGTATAGAATGCCGGCTCGCTTAGGAGGGGTTCCCGAGCGGCCAAAGGGATCAGACTGTAAATCTGACGTCTACGACTTCGAAGGTTCGAATCCTTCCCCCTCCACCATTTTTAGCGAGAGCTGCAAGCTCCGCGGGTATAGTTTAGTGGTAAAACCTCAGCCTTCCAAGCTGATGATGCGGGTTCGATTCCCGCTACCCGCTCCAGGTTTGCAGGTCCTGCAAAGTGTTACGCTCTTGTAGCTCAGTTGGTAGAGCACACCCTTGGTAAGGGTGAGGTCAGCGGTTCAAATCCGCTCAAGAGCTCCATATAACAAGGCAGATATGAAAATATCTGCCTTTGTTTTAATGGCTTGTAGATGCGCGTTGTTGCCTGAGAGGGTGTTGTGCGTCTTTGGTGCTGGTGTGCGTAGCCAGGATCGTTGAGTAAATTGTTGTAAAGTCTTTTTCGGGCCGGCATAATGGTCGGCCTGATTTTGTTTTAGGTCAGTAGCTCAATTGGCAGAGCGACGGTCTCCAAAACCGTAGGTTGGGGGTTCGATTCCCTCCTGACCTGCCAGATTCACTCGATGTGTCTGGCTTTCTTTTCACAGGATCTTCATAGATGACTCCTAAAGCTGAAGCTCAAGGCTCTCGCTTCGATCTGCTCAAGTGGCTGGTAGTAGTTGCTTTGGTGATTGTTGGCGTTGTTGGCAATCAGTATTACTCTGCTTCGCCGATCCTGTACCGCGTGCTCGCTTTGCTGGTCATTGCTGCTGTAGCTGCCTTTGTAGGCCTGCAGACGGTTAAGGGCAAGTCTTTCTTTGTACTGGTTAAGGAAGCGCGCACCGAGATTCGTAAAGTCGTTTGGCCAACTCGCCAAGAAACCACGCAGACCACGTTGATCGTTGTGGCTGTTGTTCTGGTTATGGCGTTGCTGTTGTGGGGGCTTGATTCCCTGCTCGGTTGGCTTGTTTCCTTGATCGTCGGCTAAGGGTGTCCCGTGGCTAAGCGTTGGTACGTTGTGCATGCTTACTCCGGTTACGAGAAGCATGTCATGCGTTCGTTGATCGAGCGCGTAAAGCTGGCTGGCATGGAAGATGGCTTCGGCGAAATTCTGGTTCCCACTGAAGAAGTGGTTGAAATGCGTAATGGCCAGAAGCGCAAAAGCGAACGCAAATTCTTCCCTGGTTATGTGCTGGTTCAGATGGACATGAATGAGGGTACTTGGCACTTGGTCAAGGATACTCCTCGGGTGATGGGCTTCATCGGTGGTACTGCCGACAAGCCTGCGCCAATCACAGATAAAGAAGCAGAAGCGATTCTGCGTCGTGTTGCTGATGGTAGCGACAAGCCGAAGCCGAAGACGTTGTTCGAGCCGGGTGAGTCGGTACGTGTCAACGACGGGCCGTTTGCTGACTTTACCGGCACCGTTGAAGAAGTTAACTACGAAAAGAGCCGGATCCAAGTGGCGGTGCTCATTTTCGGTCGCTCTACTCCGGTAGAGTTGGAGTTCAGCCAGGTCGAAAAGGTCTAGCTGAGCAAGCATCCCAACCCCGCAGCCCTAGGCTGTGGGGTTTTGTCGTCACTGGGATAAACGCGCAAGTAACCGGGGAGCCTTTCGAGGCGTTTGAACCCGTAATTGGAGTGCCTCATGGCCAAGAAGATTACCGCTTACATCAAGCTGCAAGTGAAGGCCGCTCAGGCTAACCCAAGCCCACCTGTTGGTCCTGCTCTGGGTCAGCACGGCGTGAACATCATGGAATTCTGCAAGGCTTTCAACGCCCGTACTCAGGGTCTTGAGCCAGGTCTGCCGACTCCAGTGATCATCACTGTCTACAGCGACCGTAGCTTCACGTTCGAAACCAAATCCACCCCTGCTTCGGTTCTGCTGAAGAAGGCTGCTGGTCTGACTAGCGGTTCCGCTCGTCCGAACACCGTTAAGGTTGGCACTGTGACTCGTGCTCAGCTGGAAGAAATCGCGAAAACCAAAAACGCGGATCTGACTGCAGCTGATATGGAAGCAGCCGTGCGTACTATCGCCGGTTCTGCTCGTAGCATGGGCCTTAACGTGGAGGGTGTGTAATGGCTAAGCTGACCAAGCGTCAAAAGGCTATCGCCGGCAAAATCGAAGCAGGCAAGGCCTACAACTTTGTAGACGCTGCTGCTCTGCTGTCCGAGCTGTCGACTGTCAAGTTCAGCGAGTCGTTCGACGTTGCTGTGAACCTGGGTGTTGACCCGCGTAAATCCGACCAGGTCGTTCGTAGCGCTACCGTGCTGCCGCACGGCACTGGCAAGACCGTTCGCGTTGCTGTGTTCACTCAGGGTCCAGCTGCTGAGGCCGCTCTGGCTGCCGGCGCTGACCGTGTAGGTATGGACGACCTGGCTGCCGAAATGAAAGGCGGCGACCTGAACTATGACGTAGTGATCGCATCCCCGGATGCAATGCGCGTTGTAGGTCAGTTGGGTCAGATCCTCGGTCCACGTGGTCTGATGCCTAACCCTAAAGTCGGCACTGTGACTCCAGACGTAGCTACCGCGGTTAAAAACGCCAAGGCTGGTCAGGTTCGTTATCGCACCGACAAAAACGGCATCATCCACACTTCCGTTGGCAAAGTCGGCTTTGATGCCGTCAAGCTGAAGGAAAACGTTGAAGCCCTGATCGCTGATCTGAAGCGTATCAAGCCAGCTTCCTCGAAAGGTATTTACGTCAAGCGCGTTACCCTGAGCACCACCATGGGTCCAGGTCTGGTCATCGACCAAGGCTCGCTCGACGCGTAAGACACAGGTTGGCGCAAGCGATTGCGCCAATTGAAAGATTGGGGTCCCTGCCTGGCGGGGGCTGTCCAAGACCGTAGGCGACGCAAGTCTTAAACCTCAAGCCTACGCAGATGGTGCTCCCGGTTCCTTACCGAATCAGACACCAAAACGACATCCGGTTTCGACTGGATGAAACGGTAACAAGCAGGAGTTAAACCCGTGGCAATTAAACTCGAAGACAAGAAGGCCATCGTCGCTGAAGTCAACGAGGCTGCCAAAGTCGCTCTGTCCGCTGTCGTGGCTGATGCCCGTGGCGTAACAGTAGGCGCGATGACCGGACTCCGTAAAGAGGCTCGTGAAGCCGGCGTTTACGTACGTGTTGTACGTAACACCCTGCTCAAGCGCGCCGTTGCTGACACTGAGTACAGTGTTCTCAACGACGTGTTCACCGGCCCTACCTTGATTGCATTCTCGAAAGAACATCCGGGCGCTGCTGCTCGTATCTTCAAAGAGTTTGCAAAAGGTCAGGATAAGTTCGAGATCAAGGCAGCTGCGTTCGAGGGCAAGTTCCTCGCAGCTAACCAAATCGACGTGCTGGCAACTCTGCCGACCCGTGACGAAGCAATTTCTCAGCTGATGAGCGTGATTCAAGGCGCAACCAGCAAATTGGCTCGTACTCTGGCGGCACTTCGCGACCAGAAAGAAGCTGCCGCAGCCTAAGGCTGAGCGACTCCTTTCAGCGTTTATTGTTTATTTCGATAGCCGCGTAGGCTGTCACCCCAATACAGGAATT
Organism: Pseudomonas sp. GW822-FHT02G04; assembly: GCF_058802085.1. NCBI lineage: Bacteria > Pseudomonadati > Pseudomonadota > Gammaproteobacteria > Pseudomonadales > Pseudomonadaceae > Pseudomonas > Pseudomonas sp. GW822-FHT02G04. Next base: position 341,296 of record NZ_JBXANU010000006.1, on the reverse strand, counting down.
AATAGTCATGTCTCTGACTAACGAGCAAATCATCGAAGCAATCGGCGAAAAATCCGTAATGGAAATCGTTGAGCTGATCAAGGCAATGGAAGAGAAGTTCGGCGTTTCCGCTGCTGCTGCTTCCGCTGGCCCAGCTGTTGCTGCTGCCGTTGTTGAAGAACAAACTGAATTCAACGTCATGCTGACCGAAGCTGGCGAGAAGAAAGTTAACGTGATCAAGGCTGTACGTGAACTGACCGGTCTGGGCCTGAAAGAAGCCAAGGCTGTAGTTGACGGCGCTCCTGCCATGGTTCTGGAAGCTGTTGCCAAAGACGCAGCTGACAAAGCCAAAGCAGCTCTGGAAGAAGCAGGCGCTAAAGTCGAGCTGAAATAAGCATCGACTTTGCTCCTCCAGCCCGAGCGTTAAGCGAAAGGCTGATGGCTGGTGGCTCTTGCCACCGGCCTTTTTCCGTTATTGGCAGCCGACTGGGTCGGTGCTGGTAACGAGCTGTATCCACCCGATGTGGTGGCGCAAACCATGGGGTTTGCACGATTTTCTGGCTGCTCCCGTCGGGAGGGGCCAAACAAGCAGGTGACCAAGCTGGGGAACGCTGATGGCTTACTCATATACTGAGAAAAAACGTATCCGCAAGGACTTTAGCAAGTTGCCGGACGTCATGGATGTGCCGTACCTCCTGGCCATCCAGCTGGATTCGTATCGTGAATTCTTGCAAGCGGGAGCGACTAAAGATCAGTTCCGCGACGTGGGCCTGCATGCGGCCTTCAAATCCGTTTTCCCGATCATCAGCTACTCCGGCAATGCTGCGCTGGAGTACGTCGGTTATCGCCTGGGCGAACCGGCATTTGATGTCAAAGAATGCGTATTGCGCGGTGTAACTTACGCCGTACCTTTGCGGGTAAAAGTGCGCCTGATCATTTTCGACAAAGAATCGTCGAATAAAGCGATCAAGGACATCAAAGAGCAAGAAGTCTACATGGGTGAAATCCCCCTGATGACTGAGAACGGTACCTTCGTAATCAACGGTACCGAGCGTGTAATCGTTTCCCAGCTGCACCGTTCCCCGGGCGTGTTCTTCGACCACGACCGTGGCAAGACGCACAGCTCCGGCAAACTGCTGTACTCCGCGCGCATCATCCCTTACCGCGGTTCGTGGCTGGACTTCGAGTTCGACCCGAAAGATTGCGTATTCGTGCGTATCGACCGTCGTCGCAAGCTGCCTGCATCGGTACTGCTGCGCGCGCTGGGCTATACCACTGAAGAAGTGCTGGACGCGTTCTACACCACCAACGTCTTCCATGTGCAGGGTGAAAACCTCAGCCTGGAACTGGTGCCTCAGCGCCTGCGTGGTGAAATTGCTGTCCTCGATATTCAGGATGACAAAGGCAAGGTTATTGTCGAGCAGGGTCGTCGTATCACCGCTCGCCACATCAACCAGCTGGAAAAAGCCGGGATCAAAGAGCTGCAAGTGCCTCTGGACTACGTCCTGGGTCGCACTACCGCCAAGGTCATCGTGCATCCGGCTACCGGCGAAATCCTGGCAGAGTGCAACACCGAACTGAACACCGAAATCCTGGCAAAAATTGCCAAGGCTGGCGTTGTTCGCATCGAAACTCTGTACACCAACGATATCGACTGCGGTCCGTTCGTCTCCGACACCCTGAAGATCGACTCCACCAGCAACCAATTGGAAGCGCTGGTCGAGATCTATCGCATGATGCGTCCAGGCGAGCCGCCAACCAAGGACGCTGCCGAGACACTGTTCAACAACCTGTTCTTCAGTCCTGAGCGCTATGACCTGTCTGCGGTCGGCCGGATGAAGTTCAACCGTCGTATCGGTCGTACCGAGATCGAAGGTTCGGGCGTGTTGTGCAAAGAAGACATCGTCGCGGTTCTGAAGACTCTGGTCGACATCCGTAACGGTAAAGGCATCGTCGATGACATCGACCACCTGGGTAACCGTCGTGTTCGCTGCGTAGGCGAAATGGCCGAGAACCAGTTCCGCGTTGGCCTGGTACGTGTTGAGCGTGCGGTCAAAGAGCGTCTGTCGATGGCTGAAAGCGAAGGCCTGATGCCGCAAGACCTGATCAACGCCAAGCCAGTGGCTGCGGCGGTGAAAGAGTTCTTCGGTTCCAGCCAGCTGTCCCAGTTCATGGACCAGAACAACCCGCTGTCCGAGATCACCCACAAGCGTCGTGTCTCTGCACTCGGCCCTGGCGGTTTGACTCGTGAGCGTGCTGGCTTCGAAGTCCGTGACGTACACCCGACTCACTACGGTCGTGTATGCCCGATTGAAACGCCGGAAGGTCCGAACATCGGTCTGATCAACTCCCTGGCCGCCTATGCGCGCACCAACCAGTACGGTTTCCTCGAGAGCCCGTACCGCGTGGTGAAAGACGCTCTGGTCACCGACGAGATCGTATTCCTGTCCGCCATCGAAGAAGCTGATCATGTGATCGCTCAGGCTTCGGCCACGATGAACGACAAGAAAGTCCTGATCGACGAGCTGGTAGCTGTTCGTCACTTGAACGAGTTCACCGTCAAGGCGCCGGAAGACGTCACCTTGATGGACGTATCGCCGAAGCAGGTAGTTTCGGTTGCTGCGTCGCTGATCCCGTTCCTCGAGCACGACGACGCCAACCGTGCGTTGATGGGTTCGAACATGCAGCGTCAAGCTGTACCAACCCTGCGTGCTGACAAGCCGCTGGTAGGTACCGGTATGGAACGTAACGTGGCTCGCGACTCCGGCGTTTGCGTCGTGGCTCGTCGTGGCGGCGTGATCGATTCCGTCGACGCCAGCCGTATCGTGGTTCGTGTTGCTGATGATGAAGTTGAAACCGGCGAAGCTGGTGTCGACATCTACAACCTGACCAAGTACACCCGCTCCAACCAGAACACCTGCATCAACCAGCGTCCGCTGGTGAGCAAAGGTGATCGGGTTCAGCGTAGCGACATCATGGCTGACGGTCCGTCCACCGATATGGGTGAGCTGGCTCTGGGTCAGAACATGCGCATCGCGTTCATGGCATGGAACGGCTTCAACTTCGAAGACTCCATCTGCCTGTCCGAGCGTGTTGTTCAGGAAGACCGTTTCACCACGATCCACATCCAGGAACTGACCTGTGTGGCGCGTGACACCAAGCTTGGGCCAGAGGAAATCACTGCAGACATCCCGAACGTGGGTGAAGCTGCACTGAACAAACTGGACGAAGCCGGTATCGTTTATGTAGGTGCTGAAGTAGGCGCAGGCGACATTCTGGTAGGTAAGGTCACTCCGAAAGGCGAGACTCAGCTGACTCCGGAAGAAAAACTGCTGCGTGCGATCTTCGGTGAAAAAGCCAGCGACGTTAAAGACACCTCCCTGCGTGTGCCTACCGGCACCAAGGGTACTGTCATCGACGTACAGGTCTTCACCCGTGACGGCGTTGAGCGTGATGCTCGTGCGCTGTCGATCGAGAAGACTCAACTCGACGAGATCCGCAAGGACCTGAACGAAGAGTTCCGTATCGTTGAAGGCGCCACTTTCGAACGTCTGCGTTCCGCTCTGGTCGGCCACAAAGCCGAAGGCGGCGCCGGTCTGAAGAAAGGTCAGGAAATCACCGACGAAGTTCTCGACGGTCTTGAGCACGGCCAGTGGTTCAAACTGCGCATGGCTGAAGATGCACTGAACGAGCAGCTCGAGAAGGCTCAGGCCTACATCGTTGATCGCCGCCGTCTGCTGGACGACAAGTTCGAAGACAAGAAGCGCAAGCTGCAGCAGGGCGATGACCTGGCTCCAGGCGTGCTGAAAATCGTCAAGGTTTACCTGGCAATCCGTCGCCGCATCCAGCCGGGCGACAAGATGGCCGGTCGTCACGGTAACAAGGGTGTGGTCTCCGTGATCATGCCGGTTGAAGACATGCCGCACGATGCCAATGGCACCCCGGTCGACGTCGTCCTCAACCCGTTGGGCGTACCTTCGCGTATGAACGTTGGTCAGATCCTTGAAACCCACCTGGGCCTCGCGGCCAAAGGTCTGGGCGAGAAGATCAACCGGATGGTCGAAGAGCAACGTAAGGTTGCTGAACTTCGCACCTTCCTGGACGAGATCTACAACCAGATCGGCGGTCGTAACGAAGATCTGGATAGCTTCTCCGACCAGGAAATCCTGGATCTGGCGAAGAACCTGCGTGGCGGCGTTCCAATGGCCACTCCAGTGTTCGACGGCGCCAAGGAAAGCGAAATCAAGGCCATGCTGAAACTGGCAGACCTGCCAGAAAGCGGCCAGATGCAGCTGACCGACGGCCGTACCGGCAACAAGTTCGAGCGCCCGGTTACTGTTGGCTACATGTACATGCTGAAGCTGAACCACTTGGTAGACGACAAGATGCACGCTCGTTCTACCGGTTCGTACAGCCTGGTTACCCAGCAGCCGCTGGGTGGTAAGGCGCAGTTCGGTGGTCAGCGTTTCGGGGAGATGGAGGTCTGGGCACTGGAAGCATACGGTGCTGCTTACACTCTGCAAGAAATGCTCACAGTGAAGTCGGACGATGTGAACGGCCGGACCAAGATGTACAAAAACATCGTGGACGGCGATCACCGTATGGAGCCGGGCATGCCCGAGTCCTTCAACGTGTTGATCAAGGAAATTCGTTCCCTCGGCATCGATATCGATCTGGAAACCGAATAACACGTGACGCGAATCGAGAGCGGGGCAGGATTGCCCGCTCTCTGCTCCGCCAGGAGGAAAGGCCTTGAAAGACCTACTGAATTTGCTGAAAAACCAGGGTCAAGTCGAAGAGTTCGACGCCATCCGTATTGGATTGGCATCGCCTGAGATGATCCGTTCGTGGTCGTTCGGTGAAGTTAAAAAGCCGGAAACCATCAACTACCGTACGTTCAAACCTGAGCGTGACGGCCTGTTCTGCGCCAAGATCTTTGGCCCGGTAAAGGATTACGAGTGCCTGTGCGGTAAGTACAAGCGCTTGAAGCACCGTGGTGTGATCTGCGAGAAGTGCGGCGTTGAAGTCGCGCTGGCAAAAGTTCGTCGTGAGCGCATGGCGCACATCGAACTGGCCTCGCCAGTAGCCCACATCTGGTTCCTGAAATCGCTGCCGTCCCGTATCGGCTTGCTGATGGACATGACCCTGCGTGATATCGAACGCGTTCTCTACTTCGAGAGCTATGTCGTTATCGATCCAGGCATGACCACCCTTGAAAAGGGTCAGCTGCTCAACGACGAGCAGTACTTCGAAGCGCTGGAAGAGTTCGGTGACGATTTCGATGCCCGCATGGGTGCCGAAGCTGTCCGTGAACTGCTGCACGCTATCGACCTGGAACACGAGATTGGCCGCCTGCGTGAAGAAATTCCGCAAACCAACTCCGAAACCAAAATCAAGAAGCTGTCCAAGCGTCTGAAGTTGATGGAAGCCTTCCAGGGTTCCGGCAACCTGCCAGAGTGGATGGTGCTGACCGTTCTGCCGGTTCTGCCGCCAGATCTGCGTCCACTGGTCCCGCTGGATGGCGGTCGCTTCGCGACTTCCGACCTCAACGATCTGTATCGTCGAGTGATCAACCGTAACAACCGCTTGAAGCGCCTGCTTGATCTGTCCGCTCCGGACATCATCGTGCGCAACGAAAAGCGCATGTTGCAGGAAGCCGTCGACGCACTGCTCGACAACGGTCGTCGTGGCCGCGCTATCACCGGTTCCAACAAGCGTCCTCTGAAATCCCTGGCTGACATGATCAAGGGTAAGCAAGGTCGTTTCCGTCAGAACTTGCTCGGTAAGCGTGTTGACTACTCCGGTCGTTCGGTAATTACCGTAGGTCCGACCCTGCGTCTGCACCAGTGCGGTCTGCCGAAGAAAATGGCTCTCGAGCTGTTCAAGCCGTTCATTTTCGGCAAGCTGGAAATGCGTGGTCTTGCTACCACCATCAAAGCGGCCAAGAAGATGGTCGAGCGCGAGCTGCCAGAGGTTTGGGACGTTCTCGCTGAAGTGATTCGCGAACACCCGGTTCTCCTCAACCGTGCACCGACCCTTCACCGTCTGGGTATCCAGGCGTTTGAACCGGTACTGATCGAAGGTAAGGCTATCCAGCTGCACCCTCTGGTCTGTGCTGCGTACAACGCCGACTTCGACGGCGACCAAATGGCCGTGCACGTACCGCTGACACTGGAAGCCCAGCTGGAAGCGCGTGCGTTGATGATGTCGACCAACAACATTCTGTCGCCAGCCAACGGTGAGCCAATCATCGTTCCGTCGCAGGACGTTGTATTGGGTCTGTACTACATGACTCGTGAAGCGATCAACGCCAAAGGCGAAGGTCGTGTGTTCGCGGATCTGCAGGAAGTTGACCGTGTGTTCCGTGCCGGCGAAGCCGCACTGCACGCCAAGGTCAAGGTGCGGATCAACGAAACCGTGAACGATCGTGATGGCGGCAGCGTGACCAACACTCGTATCGTCGACACTACAGTCGGCCGTGCGCTGTTGTTCCAGGTTGTGCCAAAAGGTCTGTCCTTCGACGTCGTCAACCTGCCGATGAAGAAGAAAGCGATCTCCAAACTGATCAACCAGTGCTACCGCGTGGTTGGTTTGAAAGAGACCGTGATCTTCGCTGACCAGTTGATGTACACCGGTTTTGCCTATTCGACCATCTCCGGCGTTTCCATCGGTGTTAACGACTTCGTTATCCCTGATGAAAAAGCCCGCATCATCGGTGCAGCCACCGACGAAGTGAAAGAGATCGAAAGTCAGTACGCCTCCGGCCTGGTAACCCAGGGCGAGAAGTACAACAAAGTGATCGACCTTTGGTCCAAGGCGAACGACGAAGTTTCCAAGGCGATGATGGCCAACCTCTCGAAAGAGAAAGTCATCGACCGTCATGGCGTCGAAGTCGACCAGGAATCCTTCAACTCGATGTACATGATGGCCGACTCGGGCGCACGGGGTTCTGCCGCGCAGATCCGTCAGCTCGCCGGTATGCGTGGCCTGATGGCCAAGCCGGACGGTTCCATCATCGAAACGCCGATTACTGCGAACTTCCGTGAAGGTTTGAGCGTACTTCAGTACTTCATCTCTACTCACGGTGCTCGTAAAGGTCTGGCGGATACCGCGTTGAAAACTGCGAACTCCGGTTACCTGACTCGTCGTCTGGTAGACGTGGCGCAGGATCTGGTTGTGACCGAGATCGATTGCGGCACCGAACATGGCCTGGTAATGACTCCGCACATTGAAGGCGGTGACGTTGTTGAGCCGTTGGGTGAGCGCGTATTGGGTCGTGTCATTGCCCGTGACGTATTCAAGCCAGGTACCGAGGAAGTTATCGTTCCTGCGGGCACTCTGGTAGACGAGAAGTGGGTCGAGTTCATCGAGCTGAACAGCATCGACGAAGTGATCGTGCGTTCGCCGATCAGCTGCGAAACCCGCTACGGCATTTGCGCCAAGTGCTACGGCCGTGACTTGGCTCGTGGTCACCAGGTGAACATTGGTGAAGCGGTCGGCGTTATCGCTGCCCAGTCCATCGGTGAGCCGGGTACCCAGCTGACCATGCGTACGTTCCACATCGGTGGTGCGGCAAGCCGGACCTCCGCAGCCGACAGCGTTCAGGTGAAGAATGGCGGTACCGTCCGTCTGCATAACCTGAAGCACGTTGAGCGAGTGGATGGTTGCCTGGTTGCTGTGTCCCGTTCCGGTGAGCTGGCAATCGCTGATGACTTCGGTCGTGAGCGTGAGCGCTACAAGCTGCCGTACGGTGCTGTGATTTCGGTTAAAGAAGGTGACAAGGTCGACGCTGGCGCAATCGTGGCCAAGTGGGATCCGCACACTCACCCAATCGTTACCGAAATGAAAGGTACCGTGACCTACGTGGGCATGGAAGAAGGCATCACGATCAAGCGTCAGACTGACGAATTGACCGGTATGACCAACATTGAAGTACTCGACGCCAAAGACCGTCCAGCTGCCGGTAAAGATATCCGTCCTGCTGTGAAGATGGTTGATGACAACGGCAAGGATCTCTTGCTGCCGGGTACCGACGTAATTGCTCAGTACTTCCTGCCTGCTAACGCCCTGGTCGGTGTAGCGGACGGTGCGAAAATTGCGATCGGTGATGTTATCGCTCGTATTCCGCAAGAGACTTCGAAGACCCGTGACATCACCGGTGGTCTGCCGCGTGTTGCCGACTTGTTCGAAGCCCGTCGTCCGAAAGAAGCCTCGATCCTGGCTGAAGTCAGCGGCACCATCGCGTTCGGTAAAGAGACCAAAGGCAAGCGCCGTCTGGTCATCACCCCGAACGACGGTAGCGATCCGTACGAAGAGCTGATTCCGAAGTGGCGTCACCTGAACGTCTTCGAAGGCGAACAGGTAAACCGCGGCGAAGTAATCTCCGACGGTCCGAGCGATCCACACGACATCCTGCGTCTGCTGGGTGTGAGTGCGCTGGCCAAGTACATCGTGAACGAGATCCAGGACGTTTACCGTCTGCAAGGCGTGAAGATCAACGACAAGCACATCGAGACCATCCTGCGTCAGATGCTGCGTAAAGTTGAGATCGCTGAGTCCGGCGACTCCAGTTTCATCAAGGGCGACCAGATGGAATTGACTCACGTACTGGTAGAGAACGAGCGTCTGAGCACTGAAGACAAATTTGTCTCCAAGTTCACTCGTGTACTGCTGGGTATCACCAAGGCGTCGTTGTCCACCGAATCGTTCATCTCGGCGGCTTCCTTCCAGGAAACCACTCGCGTACTGACCGAAGCGGCGGTAACCGGCAAGCGCGATTACCTGCGCGGCCTGAAAGAAAACGTGGTCGTGGGTCGTCTGATCCCGGCCGGTACCGGTCTGGCTTATCACAGCGAGCGCAAGCGCCGCCGTGATGCTGACAAACCGTTGCGCGTGAGCGCCAGTGAAGTGGAAGCTGCACTGACCGAAGCGCTGAACTCGAGCGGTAACTGAGTTCTGCGGTAGTAAATGAGTGCAGGCCCTGATCGCTCCGTTCATCCAGTCGAGACAATTTGTCGAGGTTGGATGGGGGGAGAGGTCGGGGCCTTGCCTTGACTGGGGGCAAGATCCTCTTTAGACTCTTGTACCCCTAAATTTGGCGGGGATTCGTTCCTGCCATTTTGCTTTTCTTGCAAGACAATAGCGTCGCAAGACAACAGTGGAGCTAGTAGATGGCAACTATCAACCAGCTGGTACGTCAGCCGCGTAAGCGTATCGTCGAGAAATCCGACGTGCCTGCGCTGCAGAACTGCCCGCAACGTCGTGGCGTATGCACCCGTGTGTATACCACTACGCCGAAAAAACCTAACTCGGCACTGCGTAAAGTATGCCGTGTGCGTCTGACCAACGGTTTCGAGGTTTCCTCGTACATCGGCGGTGAAGGCCACAACCTGCAAGAGCACAGCGTGGTACTGATCCGCGGCGGTCGTGTAAAAGACTTGCCAGGTGTTCGTTACCACACCGTTCGCGGCTCTTTGGATACTTCCGGCGTTAAAGGTCGTAACCAAGGTCGTTCGAAGTACGGTACCAAGCGTCCGAAGTAATAGTCGCTTGCAGCAAAAAACCGATTTCTATTTTTCTGAGTCGATAAGAGTAAGGTCGGAGGCGTCCCGAAAGGGCACCGATTCCGAGCGAACCTGAAGACCGTTTGAGGGCTTATCCATGCCAAGAAGACGCGTAGCAGCCAAGCGCGAAGTGCTTGACGATCCAAAATACGGAAGCCAAATCCTGGCCAAGTTCATGAACCACGTGATGGAAAGCGGCAAAAAAGCCGTTGCCGAGCGTATCGTTTATGGCGCGCTGGAAAAGGTTAAAGAACGCAAGAACAGCGACCCCCTGGAAATCTTCGAGAAAGCTCTCGACGCCATCGCTCCGCTGGTCGAAGTAAAGTCGCGCCGTGTAGGCGGTGCTACTTACCAGGTTCCGGTCGAAGTTCGTCCGTCCCGTCGTAACGCGCTGGCAATGCGCTGGTTGGTAGACTTCGCCCGTAAGCGCGGCGAGAAGTCTATGGCTCTGCGTTTGGCTGGCGAACTGTTGGACGCTGCTGAAGGTAAAGGTGCTGCTGTTAAGAAGCGTGAAGACGTGCACCGTATGGCTGAAGCCAACAAGGCTTTCTCGCACTACCGCTTCTAATTTTAGCTTCACTAATTTTGCGAGGGCTTTATGGCTCGTACTACTCCGATTAGCCGCTACCGTAACATCGGTATCGTTGCTCACGTGGATGCTGGTAAAACCACCACCACCGAGCGCGTCCTTTTTTACACTGGCAAAAGTCACAAAATGGGCGAGGTGCATGACGGCGCCGCGACCACAGACTGGATGGTGCAGGAGCAGGAGCGTGGTATTACCATTACTTCTGCTGCTATCACCGCCTTCTGGAAAGGTTCTGAGAAGCAGTACTCGCACGAACACCGTTTCAACGTTATCGATACCCCGGGCCACGTAGACTTCACTATTGAAGTTGAACGCTCCCTGCGCGTACTCGACGGCGCTGTCGTTGTGTTCTGCGGTACTTCGGGTGTTGAGCCTCAGTCGGAAACCGTATGGCGTCAGGCCAACAAATACGGCGTTCCACGTCTTGTTTACGTAAACAAGATGGACCGTGCTGGCGCTAACTTCCTGCGCGTGATCGGTCAGATCAAGCAGCGTCTGGGTCACACTCCGGTGCCAATCCAGTTGGCTATCGGTTCCGAAGACAACTTCCAGGGTCAGATCGATCTGATCAACATGCAAGCTGTCTACTGGAATGACTCTGACAAGGGTATGGTCCCTGTTCGCAAGGACATCCCTGCCGAGCTGCAAGAGCTGGCTGAAGAGTGGCGCAGCAACATGGTTGAGGCTGCGGCCGAAGCCAACGAAGAGCTGATGAACAAGTATCTCGAAGGGGAAGAGCTCTCCATCGAGGAAATCAAGGCCGCTCTGCGTCAGCGTACTATCGCTGGTGAGATCGTTCTGGCTGTTTGCGGTTCTTCCTTCAAGAACAAGGGCGTTCCCCTGGTTCTCGACGCCGTTATCGACTTCCTGCCTGCTCCGACCGACATTCCTGCTATCAAGGGTTCCAACCCGGATAACGAGGAAGAGGAAATGGAGCGTCATGCAAGCGACGACGAGCCTTTCGCGGCTCTGGCGTTCAAGATCGCTACCGACCCATTCGTGGGTACCTTGACCTTTGTTCGGGTTTACTCGGGCGTGTTGGCCTCCGGCGACGGCGTGATCAACTCGGTAAAAGGCAAGAAAGAGCGCGTGGGTCGTATGGTGCAAATGCACGCAAACGCCCGTGAAGAAATCAAGGAAGTACGCGCTGGTGACATCGCGGCCTTGATCGGCATGAAGGACGTCACCACTGGTGAAACTTTGTGCAACGCTGACAAGCCAATCATCCTGGTTCGCATGGACTTCCCGGAGCCGGTTATTTCGGTTGCCGTAGAGCCTAAGACCAAGGATGACCAGGAAAAAATGGGTATCGCTCTGGGCAAACTTGCTCAGGAAGACCCGTCTTTCCGCGTCAAAACTGATGAAGAGACTGGTCAAACGATCATCTCCGGCATGGGCGAGCTGCACCTGGACATCCTGGTTGACCGGATGCGCCGTGAGTTCAACGTCGAAGCCAACATCGGTAAGCCTCAAGTTTCGTACCGTGAGCGCATCACGAAGAGCTGCGAAATCGAAGGCAAGTTCGTTCGTCAGTCCGGCGGTCGTGGCCAGTTTGGTCATTGCTGGATCCGTTTTGCACCTGCTGACGAAGGTCAGGAAGGTCTGCAATTCCTGAACGAAGTAGTGGGTGGTGTGGTTCCTAAGGAATACATCCCGGCTATCCAGAAGGGTATCGAAGAGCAGATGAAGAACGGTGTTGTTGCCGGCTATCCGCTGATCGGCCTGAAGGCTACCGTGTTTGATGGTTCTTACCACGACGTCGACTCGAACGAGATGGCGTTTAAGGTGGCTGCTTCCATGGCGACCAAGCAACTGGCCCAGAAGGGTGGTGGTGAGTTGCTTGAGCCGATCATGGCGGTAGAGGTTGTTACGCCTGAAGACTATATGGGTGACGTGATGGGCGACCTTAACCGTCGTCGCGGCATGATTCTGGGTATGGAAGATACGGTTTCCGGTAAAGTAATTCGTGCCGAGGTTCCGTTGGGCGAGATGTTCGGTTATGCGACCGACGTTCGTTCCATGTCTCAGGGTCGCGCAAGCTACTCTATGGAATTCAAAAAATACAATACGGCTCCGTCGCACATCGTCGAAACCGTTACCAAAAAACAAGGCTGATTCAGTCCTTTAGGCAAGGAGTTAATTGTCGTGGCTAAAGAAAAATTTGATCGTTCCCTACCGCACGTCAACGTTGGCACTATCGGTCACGTTGACCACGGTAAAACCACTCTGACCGCTGCTCTGACTCGCGTCTGCTCCGAAGTTTTCGGTTCGGCTCGTGTTGACTTCGACAAGATCGACAGCGCACCAGAAGAGAAAGCTCGCGGTATCACCATCAACACCGCTCACGTTGAGTACAACTCGAAGATCCGTCACTACGCTCACGTTGACTGCCCAGGTCACGCTGACTATGTGAAGAATATGATCACCGGTGCTGCTCAAATGGACGGCGCTATCCTGGTTTGCTCGGCCGCTGATGGTCCGATGCCACAAACCCGTGAGCACATCCTGCTGTCCCGTCAGGTAGGCGTTCCGTACATCGTGGTTTTCCTGAACAAGGCTGACCTGGTAGACGACGCTGAGCTGCTGGAACTGGTTGAGATGGAAGTGCGCGATCTGCTGAGCACTTACGACTTCCCAGGCGACGACACTCCAATCATCATCGGCTCCGCTCGTATGGCGCTGGATGGTCTGGACGATAACGAGATGGGCACCACTGCCGTCAAGAAACTGGTTGAAACTCTGGACAGCTACATCCCAGAACCAGTTCGTCTGACCGACAAGCCGTTCCTGATGCCAATCGAAGACGTATTCTCGATCTCGGGTCGCGGTACTGTTGTGACTGGTCGTATCGAGCGCGGTATCGTTCGCGTTCAGGATCCACTGGAAATCGTTGGTCTGCGTGACACTACCGTCACCACCTGCACCGGTGTTGAAATGTTCCGCAAACTGCTCGACGAAGGTCGTGCTGGCGAGAACTGCGGCGTGCTGCTGCGCGGCACCAAGCGTGATGACGTGGAGCGTGGTCAGGTTCTGGTTAAGCCAGGTACCGTTAAGCCGCACACCAAGTTCACCGCAGAAGTTTACGTTCTGAGCAAAGAAGAAGGCGGTCGTCACACTCCGTTCTTCAAAGGCTACCGTCCACAGTTCTACTTCCGTACTACTGACGTGACTGGTAACTGCGAACTGCCAGAAGGCGTTGAAATGGTAATGCCAGGCGATAACATTCAAATGACTGTTACCCTGATCAAAACCATCGCAATGGAAGACGGTCTGCGTTTCGCTATTCGCGAAGGCGGCCGTACCGTTGGTGCTGGCGTTGTAGCTAAAATCATCGAGTAAGCTTCTCTTCTGAGATAGCTTCGATGCTTTGAAAAAGCCCCCGCTCAGCGGGGGCTTTTTTATTGGGTTGACACCTATCGGGGGCGTCTATAGAATTGCGCCTCCTTTTAACGGGCGTATTGCGCCCGGTGGGAATAGCAGCCGGAGTCTGAAATCCAATGCAAAATCAGCAAATCCGTATCAGGTTGAAGGCTTTTGACCATCGCCTGATCGACCAATCCACCCAGGAAATCGTGGAAACCGCGAAACGTACTGGTGCTCAAGTGCGTGGTCCAATTCCACTGCCTACCCGTAAAGAGCGGTTCACCGTTCTGGTCTCCCCGCACGTCAACAAAGACGCGCGTGACCAGTACGAGATCCGTACTCATAAGCGCGTTCTGGACATCGTCCAGCCAACGGATAAAACCGTTGATGCTCTTATGAAGCTTGATCTTGCGGCCGGTGTGGAAGTGCAGATCAGCCTCGGCTAAGACTCGGTCTTAGTCGTGTAACGCTCTGAAATGGGCGGCCATAGCGGGTGAAAGCCCCGTACACTCATGAGGTTTACAACATGACTATTGGTGTAGTCGGTCGTAAATGCGGTATGACCCGTATTTTCACCGAAGAAGGTGTCTCCATTCCGGTCACGGTCATTGAGATCGAGCCGAATCGCGTCACCCAGTTCAAAACTGAAGAGACCGATGGCTATCGTGCAGTGCAAGTCACTGTAGGCGAGCGTCGTGCTTCGCGTGTTACAGCTGCGCAAGCTGGCCACTTCGCTAAGGCGAACGTTGCCGCTGGTCGTACCGTCATGGAATTCCGCCTTGAAGAAGGCGAGTACCAGGCCGGCGATCTGATCAACGCTGAAATCTTCGCCGCTGGTCAACTGGTTGATGTAACCGGTCAGTCCAAGGGTAAAGGCTTCCAGGGTACGATCAAGCGTTGGAATTTCCGCGGGCAAGATAACACCCACGGTAACTCCGTATCCCACCGCGTTCCAGGCTCTATCGGCCAGTGCCAGACTCCTGGTCGTGTATTCAAGGGCAAAAAAATGTCCGGTCATATGGGCGCTGAGCGCGTGACCGTGCAGTCCCTCGAAGTAGTGCGCGTGGACGCTGAACGCAATCTGTTGTTGGTCAAGGGTGCTGTTCCTGGCGCTACTGGCGGCAACTTGGTTGTACGTCCAGCAGCCAAGGCTCGCGGTTAAGGGGAAGCTGACATGCAATTAAATGTAAATGACGCTCAAGCGATCGAAGTTTCCGAACTGACATTTGGCGGCGAATTCAACGAGACGCTGGTTCACCAAGCAGTCGTGGCCTACATGGCCGGCGGCCGTCAAGGTAGCAAGCAGCAAAAGACCCGTTCCGACGTTCGTGGTGGCGGTAAGCGCCCATGGCGTCAGAAAGGTACTGGCCGTGCTCGTGCCGGTACTATCCGTAGCCCAATCTGGCGTGGCGGCGGTACCACTTTCGCAGCTCGTCCTCAGGATCACTCCCAGAAGCTGAACAAGAAGATGTATCGCGCAGCAATGCGTTCCATCCTTGCTGAGCTGGTGCGTACTGATCGTCTGGTCGTGGTTCAGGATTTCGCTGTTGAAACGCCGAAAACCAAAGACCTGCTGGGCAAACTGAACAACATGAGCCTGACCGACGTTCTGATCGTGTCGGACGCTGTTGATCAGAACCTGTACCTGGCTGCTCGTAACCTGCCGCACGTTGATGTACGTGATGTGCAAGGTTCCGATCCAGTTAGTCTGATCGCATACGACAAGGTGTTGATCACCGTGTCGGCCGTGAAGAAATTCGAGGAGCTGCTGGGATGAACCAGGAACGCGTATTTAAAGTTCTGCTTGGCCCGCACGTTTCCGAGAAGGCTACGGTTCTGGCAGACAAGAAAGGCCAGTTCGTTTTCAAGGTTGCCACTGACGCAACCAAGCTGGAAATCAAGAAGGCCGTCGAAAGCCTGTTCAGCGTGAAAGTAGAGCGTGTTACTACCCTGAATGTTCTGGGTAAGAGCAAGCGCACTGCTCGCGGTCTGGGCAAGCGTAATGACTGGAAGAAGGCAGTTATCTCCCTTCAGCCAGGCCAAGATCTCGATTTCAGCAGCAGTGCTGAGTAAGGAAGGGGTGCATCATGGCAATCGTTAAATGCAAACCGACTTCCCCTGGCCGCCGTTTTGTGGTCAAGGTGGTCAACCAGGAGCTGCATAAAGGCGCTCCTCACGCACCGCTGCTCGAGAAAAAATCGAAGACTGGTGGTCGTAACAACAATGGTCGTATTACCACTCGTCACATCGGTGGTGGCCATAAGCAGCATTATCGTCTGGTCGATTTCCGTCGCAACGACAAAGATGGCATCGCTGCCACTGTCGAGCGTATCGAATACGATCCAAACCGTACTGCTCACATCGCTCTGCTGCTGTACGCAGATGGCGAGCGTCGCTACATCATCGCGCCTAAAGGCGTGAGTGCTGGCGACCAGCTGATCGCAGGTGCTCTGGCACCGATCAAGCCGGGCAACGCTCTGCAACTGCGTAACATTCCAGTTGGTAGCACCGTACACGGCATCGAATTGAAGCCAGGTAAAGGCGCGCAAATCGCTCGTTCCGCTGGTGCTTCGGCTCAGCTGATCGCTCGTGAAGGTGTCTACGTGACCCTGCGTCTGCGTTCTGGTGAGATGCGTAAAGTGCTGGCTGAATGCCGCGCGACCCTGGGTGAAGTCTCGAACTCCGAGCACAGCCTGCGTTCGCTGGGTAAAGCTGGTGCCAAACGCTGGCGTGGCGTTCGCCCAACCGTTCGTGGTGTTGCCATGAACCCGGTTGACCACCCACATGGTGGTGGTGAAGGTCGTACCTCTGGTGGTCGTCATCCGGTATCGCCATGGGGCTTCCCGACTAAGGGCGCGAAGACTCGTGGTAATAAGCGTACCGACAAAATGATCGTCCGTCGTCGCAAGTAAATAGAGGGATACGACAGTGCCACGTTCTCTGAAAAAAGGTCCTTTTATTGATCTTCACCTACTGAAGAAGATCGAAGTGGCGGCGGAAAAGAACGATCGCAAACCAGTTAAGACCTGGTCGCGCCGTTCCATGATCCTGCCACAAATGGTCGGTCTGACCATTGCTGTGCATAACGGTCGTCAACATGTTCCAGTTCTCGTGAACGAAGACATGGTCGGCCACAAACTGGGCGAGTTTGCCGGTACCCGCACATATCGTGGGCACGTGGCAGACAAGAAAGCCAAGCGTTAAGGGGTAAGGAACGATGGAAGTAGCCGCTAAGTTGTCGGGCGCTCGAATCTCCGCCCAGAAAGCCCGCTTGGTCGCCGACCAGATCCGCGGGAAGAAGGTGGGCGAAGCGCTCAACCTGTTGGCTTTCAGCAGTAAGAAAGCCGCCGAGATCATGAAGAAAGTGCTGGAGTCGGCCGTAGCCAACGCCGAGCATAACGAAGGCGCAGACGTTGATGACCTGAAGGTCAGCACCGTTTTCGTCAACGAAGGGCGTTCGCTGAAGCGCATCATGCCACGTGCCAAAGGCCGTGCTGATCGCATCGTCAAGCGGTCTTGCCATATCACTGTCAAGGTTGCTGACAAGTAACGGAGTCGAAGAGATGGGTCAGAAAGTACATCCCATTGGCATTCGCCTGGGAATCGTCAAGGAGCACACCTCCGTCTGGTACGCAGACGGTCGGACTTATGCGGACTATTTGTTCGCTGATCTGAAGGTGCGTGAGTATCTCCAAGACAAACTAAAAAGCGCGTCCGTAAGCCGTATCGATATCCATCGTCCGGCTCAGACTGCACGTATCACCATCCACACCGCTCGTCCAGGTATCGTTATCGGGAAGAAAGGTGAAGATGTTGAGAAACTGCGTCAGGACCTGACCAAGCAAATGGGTGTGCCTGTGCACATCAATATCGAAGAGATCCGCAAGCCGGAGCTCGACGGTATGCTGGTTGCGCAGAGCGTAGCTCAGCAGCTGGAGCGTCGCGTAATGTTCCGTCGCGCTATGAAGCGCGCTGTTCAGAACGCCATGCGCATTGGTGCCAAAGGCATCAAAATCCAAGTGAGCGGTCGTCTCGGCGGTGCTGAAATCGCACGTACTGAATGGTATCGCGAAGGTCGTGTGCCTCTGCACACCCTGCGTGCCGACATCGACTATGCCAACTACGAAGCTCACACCACTTATGGTGTGATCGGTGTAAAGGTTTGGATCTTCAAAGGCGAAGTAATTGGTGGTCGCCAAGAAGAACTGAAACCACAAGCACCAGCGCCTCGTAAAAAAGCTGCTAAGTAAGGGGTACGCCAAATGTTGCAACCAAAGCGTACGAAGTTCCGCAAGCAAATGACTGGTCACAACCGTGGCCTGGCATTGCGCGGTAGCAAAGTCAGCTTCGGCGAGTTCGCGCTGAAGTCTGTTGCTCGTGGTCGTCTCACCGCTCGTCAGATCGAGTCAGCGCGTCGTGCACTGACCCGTCACGTTAAACGTGGCGGCAAGATCTGGATCCGTGTATTCCCGGACAAGCCTATCTCCAAAAAGCCCCTCGAAGTTCGTATGGGTAAAGGTAAGGGTAACGTGGAGTACTGGGTTGCCCAGATTCAGCCAGGCAAAGTCCTGTATGAAATCGAGGGTGTTACTGAAGAGCTGGCGCGTGAGGCTTTTGCCCTGGCTGCTGCAAAGCTGCCGCTCGCCACCGCCTTTGTTAAACGGACGGTGATGTGATGAAAGCGAATGAACTTCGTGAAAAATCCGCACAGCAGCTGAACGAGCAACTGCTCGGCTTGCTGCGCGACCAGTTCAATCTGCGCATGCAGAAAGCAACTGGCCAGTTGGGGCAGTCTCATCTGCTCTCGCAAGTTAAGCGTGACATTGCTCGCGTGAAGACTGTGCTCAACCAGCAGGCAGGTAAGTAATCATGGCTGAAGCCGAAAAAACTGTCCGTACGCTGACTGGCCGTGTTGTCAGCGACAAGATGGACAAAACCATCACCGTTCTGATCGAGCGTCGCGTTAAGCACCCGATCTACGGTAAATACGTTAAGCGTTCGACTAAGCTGCACGCGCACGACGAAACCAATCAGTGCCACATCGGCGACAAAGTCACTATTCGTGAAACTCGTCCTTTGGCCAAGACCAAGTCTTGGGCGCTGGTTGATGTTCTCGAACGCGCTGTGGAAGTCTAAGGACTAGGGGTCGGAGAAATTATATGATTCAGACTCAATCCATGCTCGATGTGGCCGATAACAGCGGCGCTCGCCGTGTTATGTGCATCAAGGTGCTGGGTGGCTCCCATCGTCGTTACGCTGGTATCGGTGACATCATCAAAGTTACCGTGAAGGAAGCAATTCCTCGCGGTAAGGTGAAAAAAGGCCAAGTGATGACTGCTGTTGTAGTCCGCACTCGTCACGGCGTTCGCCGTGCAGATGGCTCCATTATCCGCTTTGATGGCAACGCTGCTGTTCTTCTGAACAACAAGCAAGAGCCGATCGGCACCCGTATCTTTGGGCCAGTGACCCGTGAACTTCGTACTGAGAAGTTCATGAAGATCGTCTCGCTCGCCCCAGAAGTGCTGTAAGGAGATCCGACATGCAAAAGATTCGTCGTGACGACGAGATCATCGTGATCGCCGGCAAAGACAAAGGTAAGCGCGGTAAGGTGCTGAAGGTTCTCGCTGATGACCGTCTGGTCGTTGGTGGTCTGAACCTGGTCAAGCGTCATACCAAGCCTAACCCGATGTCGGGCGTACAGGGCGGTATCGTCGAGAAAGAAGCGCCACTGCACGCTTCCAACGTCGCCATCTTCAACGGCGAAACCAACAAGGCTGACCGCGTTGGTTTCAAAGTAGAAGACGGTAAGAAAATTCGTGTCTTCAAGTCGACCCAAAAAGCGGTTGATGCTTGAACACTGCTAGGTAGAAGACCATGGCACGACTAAAAGAGATTTACCGGAAGGAAATCGCACCGAAACTTAAGGAAGAACTTAAGCTTTCGAACGTGATGGAAGTTCCGCGCGTTACCAAAATCACCCTGAACATGGGTCTGGGCGAAGCGATCGGCGACAAAAAAGTCATCGAGCACGCTGTTGCTGACCTGGAAAAGATCACCGGCCAGAAAGTCGTTGTGACCTACGCTCGGAAATCCATCGCTGGCTTTAAAGTCCGTGAAGGTTGGCCGATCGGCGTCAAAGTGACCCTGCGCCGTGAGCGTATGTACGAGTTCCTGGATCGTCTGCTGTCGATCTCCCTGCCTCGGGTTCGCGACTTCCGCGGCCTGAATGCCAAGTCCTTCGATGGTCGTGGTAACTACAGCATGGGCGTTAAAGAGCAGATCATCTTCCCGGAAATCGACTACGACAAGATCGATGCTCTCCGCGGTCTGGACATTACCCTGACCACCACTGCCAAGAACGATGATGAAGGTCGCGCCCTGTTGCGTGCTTTCAAATTCCCGTTCCGCAACTGATTGGAGTAGGAAAATGGCCAAGATGAGCATGAAAAACCGCGAGCTGAAGCGTCAGCTCACGGTTGCCAAGTACGCCAAAAAGCGTGCAGCACTGAAAGCTATCATCGTTGATCTGAACGCAAGTCCAGAAGCGCGTTGGGAAGCTACAGTAGCTCTGCAGAAGCAGCCACGTGACGCAAGCGCTTCGCGCATGCGTAACCGCTGCCGCCTGACCGGTCGTCCACACGGCGTTTACCGCAAGTTCGGCCTTGGCCGTAACAAGCTGCGTGAAGCTGCAATGCGTGGTGACGTACCTGGTCTGGTTAAAGCCAGCTGGTAAGCACTGTCAAAGTCTCGGTGTTCGGGGTCGCAAGATCCTGACCATCGGTGACCTTGAACTTGAATCAAGCCCCTATTGGGGCTTGATTCATTTGTGGGGTGTGTCTAGAATACCCGGCTCGCCTGAGTCCGTGCTTTTTTTGCGCGGATGTACTCGGCGACACGTAGTAGCCGCAAGGCTAATTTTTTGTGTATTAGGAGCGTCTAGCCCATGAGTATGCAGGACCCGTTAGCGGACATGCTAACTCGAATCCGTAATGCCCAGATGGCTGAAAAGTCCGTCGTAAGCATGCCATCTTCTACTTTGAAGGTAGCTGTTGCCAAAGTCCTGAAGGACGAAGGTTACATTGCGGGTTATCAGATCAGCAGCGAAATCAAGCCACTGCTGTCCATCGAGCTGAAGTACTTCGAAGGCCGTCCGGTCATCGAGGAAGTGAAGCGCGTTAGCCGTCCAGGCCTGCGTCAGTACAAGTCCGTCGATGATCTGCCAAAAGTTCGTGGCGGTCTCGGTGTGTCTATCGTCTCCACCAACAAAGGTGTGATGACGGATCGTGCTGCGCGCGCTGCCGGTGTCGGCGGCGAAGTTCTTTGCACTGTGTTCTAAGGGGGGATAAGCATGTCACGCGTCGCTAAGAACCCCGTTAAGCTGCCAGCCGGTGTCGAAGTCAAATTCGCAGGCCAACAGCTTTCGGTGAAGGGTGCCAAGGGCACTCTCGAACTGAACATCCATTCGTCCGTTGAGATCGTTGAAGAAGCTGGTGAGCTGCGTTTCGCTGCTCGCAATGGCGATCAACAAACTCGCGCAATGGCTGGTACCACTCGTGCGTTGGTAAACAACATGGTCCAAGGCGTAAGCCAAGGCTTCGAGCGTAAGCTCCAGCTGGTCGGTGTTGGTTACAAAGCGCAAGCAAAAGGCACAGTGCTGAACCTGGCTCTTGGCTTCTCGCACCCAGTGGATTATGAACTGCCGGAAGGCATCACCGCTGAGACTCCTAGCCAGACCGATATCCTGATCAAGGGCATCGACAAGCAGCTGGTAGGTCAAGTGGCCGCCGAGATCCGCGACTTCCGTCCACCAGAGCCGTACAAAGGCAAAGGTGTGCGCTACGCGGACGAAGTCGTCCGTCGTAAAGAAGCCAAGAAGAAGTAGGGCATAGCAAATGACCGACAAAAAAGTTACTCGACTGCGTCGCGCTCGCAAAGCACGCCTGAAAATGCACGAGCTCGAAGTCGTGCGTCTCTGCGTGTTCCGCTCGTCGCAGCACATCTACGCCCAGGTCATTTCGGCCGACGGCAACAAAGTCCTGGCAAGTGCCTCGACTTTGGATAAAGAACTGCGTGATGGTGCCACTGGCAACATCGACGCGGCCACTAAGGTTGGCCAGCTGGTCGCTACGCGTGCTAAAGCCGCTGGCGTCTCGCAGGTGGCTTTCGACCGCTCTGGCTTCAAGTACCACGGCCGCGTCAAGGCGCTGGCTGATGCTGCTCGTGAAGCTGGGCTGGAGTTCTAAGTTATGTCAAATAACGACCAAAAGCGCGACGAAGGCTACATCGAGAAGCTGGTTCAAGTTAACCGCGTAGCTAAAACCGTTAAAGGCGGCCGTATCTTCACTTTCACCGCGTTGACCGTGGTTGGTGATGGTAAAGGGCGCGTTGGCTTCGGCCGTGGCAAGTCGCGTGAAGTGCCTGCTGCGATCCAGAAGGCAATGGAAGCTGCTCGCCGCAACATGATCCAGGTTGATCTGAACGGCACCACTCTGCAGTACGCAATGAAGTCCGCTCACGGCGCTTCGAAGGTGTACATGCAGCCTGCTTCTGAAGGTACTGGTATCATCGCTGGCGGCGCTATGCGTGCTGTCCTCGAAGTTGCTGGCGTTCAGAACGTTCTGGCCAAGTGCTACGGCTCGACTAACCCGGTAAACGTGGTTCACGCCACTTTCAAAGGTTTGAAAGCAATGCAGTCTCCTGAATCCATTGCCGCCAAGCGTGGCAAAAGCGTCAAGGAGATCTTCTGATCATGGCTACCGTTAAAGTTACGCTGATCAAAAGCATGACCGGCCGCATCCCTAACCACAAACTGTGCGTTAAGGGTCTGGGTCTGCGTCGCATCGGTCACACTGTAGAAGTCCAGGATACTCCCGAGAATCGCGGGATGATCAACAAGGCTTACTACATGCTGCGTGTCGAGGGTTAATCGATGAAACTCAATGATCTGAGTCCAGCGCCGGGTTCCCGTCGCGAAAAGCATCGTCCGGGCCGTGGTATCGGTAGCGGTTTGGGTAAGACTGGTGGCCGTGGCCACAAAGGTCAAACCTCCCGCTCCGGTGGCACCATTGCTCCAGGCTTTGAAGGCGGTCAACAGCCGCTGCATCGTCGCCTGCCGAAGTTTGGTTTCGTTTCCCTGAAAGCCATGGACCGCGCAGAAGTGCGTCTGTCCGAGCTGGCTAAAGTGGAAGGCGACATCGTCACCGTGCAGTCCCTGAAAGATGCCAACGTGATCAACGTCAACGTTCAGCGTGTGAAAATCATGCTGTCCGGCGAAGTTACTCGCGCTGTCACCATCGGAAAGGGAATCGGCGCCACCAAAGGTGCGCGTGCGGCTATCGAAGCAGCTGGCGGCAAGTTCGAGGAATAAATGGCTAAGCAAGGTGCTCTCTCTGCGCTCGGCAAAGGCGGTATGTCTGAACTCTGGGCTCGTCTGCGTTTTCTGTTCCTGGCGATTATCGTCTACCGAATAGGCGCACACATCCCGGTTCCAGGTATCAACCCGGACCGACTCGCGGACCTGTTTCGACAGAATGAGGGGACCATTCTTAGCTTGTTCAACATGTTTTCCGGCGGCGCGCTGGAACGGATGAGCATCTTTGCACTGGGGATCATGCCGTACATTTCGGCATCGATCATCATGCAGCTGATGACCGCCGTCAGCCCGCAGCTGGAACAGTTGAAGAAGGAAGGTGAAGCTGGCCGTCGCAAGATCAGCCAGTACACCCGCTACGGCACTGTCGTCCTCGCTCTCGTCCAGGCTATTGGCATGTCCATTGGTCTGGCGGGGCAGGGCGTTGCGTTCACTGGTGACTTTGGCTTCCATTTCGTCGCGGTATCCACTTTTGTGGCTGGTGCGATGTTCATGATGTGGCTGGGTGAGCAGATTACTGAGCGTGGTGTTGGCAACGGTATCTCGATGTTGATTTTTTCGGGTATCGTCGCCGGTCTTCCGAGAGCGATCGGGCAGTCTTTCGAGTCTGCACGTCAGGGTGATATCAACATCTTCGCCCTGGTTGCCATCGGTTTGCTGGCAGTAGCGATTATCGGTTTCGTGGTGTTCATTGAGCGTGGCCAGCGTCGTATTGCTGTTCACTACGCCAAGCGTCAGCAGGGCCGTAAGGTCTTCGCTGCGCAGACCAGCCACTTGCCGCTGAAGGTGAACATGGCCGGTGTTATTCCGGCTATTTTCGCGAGCAGCATTTTGCTGTTCCCGGCTTCGTTGGGTGCCTGGTTCGGTCAGTCTGAAGGTATGGGCTGGTTGCAGGACATCTCGCAGTCGATCGCTCCTGGTCAGCCGTTGAATATTCTGCTGTTTAGTGCAGGGATTATTTTCTTCTGCTTCTTCTATACGGCGTTGATGTTCAATCCGAAAGACGTAGCGGAAAACCTGAAGAAGTCCGGTGCCTTTATTCCGGGCATCCGTCCAGGTGAGCAGTCTGCGCGCTACATTGATGGCGTTCTGACTCGCTTGACCATGTTCGGTGCTCTTTACATGACGGCCGTCTGCCTGTTGCCCCAGTTCCTGGTGGTTGCAGCAAACGTACCGTTCTACCTTGGCGGGACCTCGTTGCTGATCGTGGTCGTGGTTGTGATGGACTTCATGTCCCAAGTACAATCGCACCTCGTTTCGCACCAGTACGAATCCCTGATGAAGAAAGCCAACCTGAAGGGTTACGGCAGCGGCATGTTGCGCTGAGTACCCATAAGGTTCGAGGAGTTGGTGATGAAAGTTCGTGCATCGGTGAAAAAGCTGTGCCGTAACTGCAAGATTATTCGCCGCGAAGGTGTTGTTCGAGTAATTTGCAGCGCGGAACCGCGTCACAAACAGCGCCAAGGCTGAGTGTGATTGTGCTTCAAGCCCGGCAGCTAGTGCGCTGCCGGGTTGATTATTTGTTATTACAGCGATATTATCTCGCGCCCTATTTCTTGGCTTCCGGGGCGTAGGTAGCTGTCAATTGGAGTCCCACTGAATGGCCCGTATTGCAGGCGTTAACATTCCAGATAACAAGCATACTGTTATCTCGCTGACCTACATCTATGGTGTTGGTCGCACTACTGCACAGAAAATTTGTGCAGTGACTGGGGTAAACCCAGCGGCAAAGATCAAAGATCTGAGCGACGAGCAGATTGAACAGCTGCGTGGCGAAGTGGCGAAGTTCACCACTGAAGGTGACCTGCGTCGCGAAATCAACATGAAAATCAAGCGTTTGATGGACCTCGGTTGCTATCGCGGTCTGCGTCATCGTCGTGGTCTGCCAGTACGCGGTCAGCGTACCAAGACCAACGCGCGTACCCGTAAAGGTCCGCGTAAGCCGATCCGCAAGTAATCGCCCCAGCGAATCGACAGGAAATTAATCATGGCAAAACCTGCTGCTCGTCCTCGTAAAAAAGTTAAAAAGACAGTGGTTGATGGCATCGCCCACATCCATGCTTCTTTTAACAACACCATCGTGACCATCACCGACCGTCAAGGTAACGCTCTTTCCTGGGCTACCTCCGGTGGTTCGGGTTTCCGCGGTTCCCGCAAGTCCACCCCGTTCGCCGCTCAAGTAGCTGCTGAACGTGCTGGTCAAGCTGCGCTGGAATACGGCCTGAAAAACCTCGACGTTAACGTCAAAGGTCCAGGTCCAGGTCGTGAATCCGCAGTCCGCGCTTTGAACGGCTGTGGCTACAAGATCGCCAGCATCACCGACGTGACGCCAATCCCGCACAACGGGTGCCGTCCGCCGAAGAAGCGCCGCGTGTAATCCAGGAGATTGTAAAGAATGGCTCGTTACATTGGTCCAAAATGCAAACTCGCTCGTCGCGAAGGCACCGATCTCTTTCTGAAGAGCGGCGTGCGCGCGATCGAATCGAAGTGCAACATCGAAGCAGCACCTGGTATCCACGGCCAACGCCGCGGTCGCCAGTCCGATTACGGCACCCAACTGCGTGAAAAGCAGAAGGTCCGTCGTATCTACGGCGTTCTCGAGCGTCAATTCAGCGGCTACTACAAAGAAGCTGCTGGCAAGAAAGGCGCAACTGGCGAAAACCTGTTGCAACTGCTCGAATGCCGTCTGGACAACGTTGTATACCGTATGGGTTTTGGCTCTACTCGTGCCGAATCCCGTCAGCTGGTATCGCACAAGTCGATCAGCGTTAACGGTCAGACCGTAAACGTTCCGTCCTACCAGGTTCGTGCTGGTGACGTGGTCGCAGTTCGCGAGAAAGCAAAGAACCAACTTCGCATTGTCCAAGCTCTCGATCTGTGTGCCCAACGTGGCCGCGTAGAATGGGTAGAAGTAGACACTGAGAAGAAGTCGGGCGTTTTCAAGAACGTTCCTGCTCGCAGTGATCTGTCCGCCGACATCAACGAAAGCCTGATTGTCGAGCTCTACTCCAAGTAAGGGCTAGAAAATAGGTGCATCCATGCAGATTTCGGTAAATGAGTTCCTGACACCCCGCCATATTGATGTGCAGGTTGTCAGTCCAACCCGCGCCAAGATCACTCTCGAGCCTCTCGAGCGTGGTTTCGGCCACACCCTGGGCAACGCGCTGCGCCGCATCCTGTTGTCCTCAATGCCCGGCTGTGCAGTAGTCGAGGCCGAGATTGACGGTGTGCTCCACGAGTACAGCGCCATCGAAGGTGTACAGGAAGACGTAATTGAAATCCTGTTGAACCTTAAAGGTCTGGCTATCAAGCTGCACGGTCGAGACGAAGTTACGCTGACCTTGTCGAAGAAGGGTTCGGGGGTGGTTACCGCTGCCGATATTCAGCTGGATCATGATGTCGAGATCGTTAACCCCGATCACGTAATCGCTAACCTGGCGTCTAACGGCGCCCTGAACATGAAGCTCACCGTAGCTCGTGGTCGTGGTTATGAACCGGCAGACTCGCGTCAGAGCGATGAAGACGAAAGCCGCAGCATCGGTCGCTTGCAGCTTGACTCTTCGTTCAGCCCGGTTCGCCGTATCGCATACGTGGTGGAAAACGCCCGTGTCGAACAGCGTACTAACCTGGACAAGCTGGTTATTGATCTGGAAACCAACGGTACCCTGGATCCTGAAGAGGCTATCCGCCGTGCTGCAACCATCCTGCAACAGCAGTTGGCTGCGTTCGTCGATCTCAAAGGTGACAGTGAGCCAGTGGTTGTCGAGCAGGAAGACGAGATCGATCCGATCCTGCTTCGCCCGGTTGACGATCTGGAACTGACTGTACGTTCGGCTAACTGCCTTAAGGCGGAAAACATCTACTACATCGGCGACCTGATTCAGCGTACCGAAGTAGAGCTGTTGAAGACTCCGAACCTTGGCAAGAAATCCTTGACTGAAATCAAGGACGTTCTGGCCTCCCGCGGTCTGTCCCTCGGCATGCGCCTCGACAACTGGCCGCCTGCAAGTCTTAAGAAGGACGACAAGGCGACTGCCTGATCGTCGTAATCACCGAACGTTGTGTTTGGTAAGGAATGAACCATGCGTCATCGTAAAAGTGGTCGTCACCTGAGCCGCACCAGCTCGCACCGCAAGGCCATGTTTCAAAACATGGCGGTGTCGCTGTTCGAGCACGAGCTGATCAAAACTACACTGCCAAAAGCCAAAGAACTGCGCCGCGTTGCTGAGCCGCTGATCACTTTGGCCAAGACAGACAGCCTGGCTAACCGCCGTCTGGCTTTCGACCGTACTCGTTCGAAAGCTATCGTTGGTAAGCTCTTCAACGACCTGGGCAAGCGTTACGCTACCCGTGAGGGTGGCTACCTGCGCATCCTCAAGTGCGGTTTCCGCGCTGGCGACAACGCGCCTATGGCGTACGTCGAGTTGGTTGATCGTGCTGTCGGCGGTGAAGCTGTATCCGCTGAGTAAGACGTCAGTCTGAAACAAAGAACCGGGCCTAGTGCCCGGTTTTTTGTGTCTATAAAAAATGCGCCACGCATACAAGCTTCTATGCTGTCTAGGTCTGCATTATAGACAGGGGGAAATTATTGTTAGTTATTTCCTATTGAGGCCTACAGATTAATGCATTGGTAGCGTTCATATAGAAGATTAATACTTCCCCTCAAGCCGATTAGCCGGCATATCAAAATTGATAGAGGAAGAAGATCAAAATGAGCCAAAACAAGACGTTGACCACCGCCAGCGGCGCACCTGTCGCTGATAATCAGAACTCCCTTTCCGCCGGTCCTCGAGGCCCGCTGTTGCTCCAGGATTTTCACCTGATAGAAAAGCTGGCGCACTTTAACCGTGAAAACATCCCGGAGCGTCGTGTACACGCCAAGGGCTCCGGTGCTTACGGCACGTTCACCGTCACCCATGACATCACTCAGTACACCAGAGCAGCCCTGTTTTCGACGGTAGGCAAGCAGACTCCGACCTTCCTGCGTTTTTCCACCGTGGGTGGTGAGCGCGGTTCGGCTGACACCGCACGAGATCCGCGTGGTTTCGCTCTGCGGTTCTATACCGAAGAAGGTAACTGGGACGTCGTTGGCAACAATACGCCAGTGTTCTTCATTCGCGATCCGCTGAAGTTCCCCGACTTCATTCACACGCAAAAGCGTGACCCGCACACCAATTTGAAAAGCCCGCAGAATGTTTGGGACTTCTGGTCGCAGTCGCCGGAAGCGCTGCATCAGATCACTATCCTGATGTCCGATCGGGGTATTCCCGATGGCTACCGGCACATGCACGGATTCGGCAGCCACACCTTCAGCCTGATCAACGCCCAAGGCGTTCGTCACTGGGTTAAATGGCACTACAAGACCCAACAAGGCATCAAAAACCTCGATCCAGCAGTCGCGGCGCAACTTGCGGGTACTGATCCGGATTACGCCCAGCGTGACCTGTTCAATGCCATCGAGCGCGGGGATCTTCCGAGGTGGGAGGTATGCATGCAGATCATGACCGAGGCTCAGGCAGCCAGCCACGCTGATAACCCCTTTGATGTCACCAAGACCTGGTCTCAACAAGACTTTCCACTGATCAAAGTCGGTGTGCTGGAGTTGAACCGCAATCCTGTCAATTACCACGCCGAGGTGGAACAAGCTGCCCTCGCTCCGAGCAATATCGTGCCTGGCGTCGGCTTCTCGCCGGATCGCATGCTGCAAGGTCGGATCTTCGCTTACGCTGATGCGCATCGGTACCGCGTGGGGACCAACCACCAGCAACTGCCGGTGAACGCACCGCGCAACCTGGTGAATACCTATCAGCGTGATGGTGCCATGGCGTATGGCAATTACGGCACTGGCGCGCCCAACTACGAGCCAAACAGCTATCCGAATGCGCCGAAACAGGATCCAGGTTACGACGAGCCGTCACTGCCGCTAAATGGCGTTGCTGATCGTCATGATCATCGTGTAGACCGGGATTACACCAGCTATGCCGGTGATTTGTTCCGACTGATGACCCCCGCGCAGCAATCGCTGCTGATCAGAAACATCGCAGATTCCATGAGCGGTGTCTCAGATGATGTTATCACCCGGGTTTTGCCGTATTTCTACCAGGCTGATCCCGCGTATGGAGATGGAATCGCAACGCTGTTAGGCAAACAGCTTAACGTAGTCTAAACGATAAGCAGAACCGCCCTCATTTGGGCGGTTTTTGCGTTATTTAAACCGCTTTTCTCAGAATATCTTTGCTTTTATTGCGTCAGGCGAGTGACCTTCGGGTCAGCTTGGTTCAAACTACAGACTTTCAAGCAGGGAGATGTAGGGCGATGCAAGGTCACCCAGACGTAATCGATTACCTCAACACGTTGCTGACAGGCGAACTGGCAGCGCGTGATCAATATTTCATCCATTCGCGGATGTACGAGGACTGGGGGTTCACCGAGCTCTACGAGCGTATCAACCACGAGATGGAAGAAGAGGCGCAGCATGCTGACGCCCTGATGCGTCGGATCCTGATGCTCGAAGGTACGCCGCGCATGCGTCCAGACGATCTCGATGTCGGCACCACCGTCCCGGACATGCTCGCCGCTGACCTGCGTCTGGAATATAAAGTTCGTGCCGCGCTGTGCAAAGGCATTGAGCTTTGCGAACTGCACAAGGATTACGTCAGCCGCGAGATCCTGCGCATTCAGCTGAACGACACCGAGGAAGATCACACCTACTGGCTGGAGAAACAGCTGGGTTTGATCAAGTTGATCGGTCTGGAGAATTACCTGCAATCGCAGTTCTGATCTTTTTAGGCCGACGACGCACAAAAAAGCCCCTGTCACCAACAAAGTGACAGGGGCTTTTTCATGGGCCTGATTCAGGCCTTGTCGCGAGCCAGCAGTGGCTTGAGATAATAGCCAGTATGCGACTGCTTCATCTCCGACACATCCTCCGGCGTACCGACGGCGATGATCTGGCCGCCTTTGGAACCGCCTTCCGGCCCCAGGTCCACCAGCCAGTCAGCAGTCTTGATCACATCCAGGTTGTGCTCGATTACCACCACGGTATTGCCGTGGTCGCGCAAACGATGCAACACGTCGAGCAGTTGCTGGATATCCGCGAAGTGCAGGCCGGTAGTCGGTTCATCGAGGATGTACAGGGTCTTGCCGGTATCGCGCTTGGACAGCTCGCGGGACAGTTTCACCCGCTGGGCTTCACCACCGGACAGCGTCGTCGCCGATTGCCCCAGCTTGATGTAGGAAAGACCTACGTCCATCAACGTCTGAAGCTTGCGCGCCAGGGCTGGAACCGCGTCGAAGAACACCCGGGCTTCCTCGATGGTCATTTCGAGGGTTTCGTGGATGCTCTTGCCCTTGTACTTGATCTCCAGGGTTTCGCGGTTGTAGCGCTTGCTCTTGCAGACGTCGCACGGGACATAGATGTCCGGCAGGAAGTGCATTTCCACCTTGATCAGGCCGTCGCCCTGGCAGGCTTCACAGCGTCCGCCCTTCACGTTGAAGGAGAAACGCCCCGGTCCGTAACCGCGGGAGCGGGATTCCGGTACGCCGGCGAACAACTCGCGAATCGGCGTGAACAACCCGGTGTAGGTCGCCGGGTTGGAGCGCGGCGTGCGACCGATCGGGCTCTGATCGATGTCGACGACTTTATCCAGATGCTCAAGACCCTTGATGCTGTCGTGAGCTGCCGCTTCCAGGGTCGTTGCCCCGTTGAGTGCGGTAGCGCTCAAAGGGAACAGCGTATTGTTGATCAGCGTCGATTTGCCCGAGCCGGACACGCCGGTCACGCAGGTCAGCAGACCGATCGGAATCTCCAGATCGACATTGCGCAAATTGTTGCCGCGAGCGCCCTTTAGGGACAACGACAACTTCTTGTTACGAGGGGTGCGTTTGGCTGGAACAGCGATCTTCACTCGGCCCGACAAATACTTGCCGGTCAGCGAATCAGGGTGAGCCATGACTTCGTCCGGCGTCCCTTCGGCGACGATATGCCCGCCGTGCACACCTGCGCCCGGGCCGATGTCCACCACATAGTCAGCCAGACGAATCGCGTCTTCGTCGTGCTCGACCACGATTACCGTGTTGCCGATGTCCCGCAGATGCTTGAGGGTGCCCAGCAACCGGTCGTTGTCCCGCTGGTGCAGGCCAATTGACGGTTCATCGAGGATGTACAGAACTCCCACCAGGCCGGCGCCAATCTGGCTGGCCAGGCGGATACGCTGGGCTTCACCGCCGGACAGCGTATCGGCACTGCGATCCAGCGACAGGTAGTCGAGACCGACATTGACCAGAAACTGCAGCCGCTCACGGATTTCCTTGAGAATCTTGTCGGCAATTTCGCCGCGGCGGCCAGTCAGCTTCAGCACGCCGAAGTATTCGCAGGCATCGCCGATCGGCAAGTTGGTCACCGCTGGCAAGGTCTTCTCGCCAACCCACACGTGCCGCGCCTCGCGACGCAGACGGGTGCCACGGCAATCCGGGCAAGGCTGGGTGCTGAGGAACTTGGCCAGTTCTTCACGGACCGAAGCCGATTCGGTTTCGCGGTAGCGGCGTTCCAGGTTCGGCACGATGCCTTCGAACGGGTGCGAGCGTTTGACGATGTCGCCACGGTCGTTCAGGTACTTGAAGTCGACGTTCTGCGAGCCGCTGCCGTGCAGGATGAATTTCTGCTGATCGGCCGGCAGTTCGTTGAACGGCACTTCGAGGCTGAACTTGTAGTGGGCGGCCAGCGAGCCAAGCATCTGGAAGTAATAGACGTTACGCCGGTCCCAGCCGCGGATCGCGCCTTCGGCCAAGGTCAGTTCGCTGTTCACCAGTCGTTTGGTGTCAAAGAACTGTTTAACCCCCAGGCCATCGCAGGTCGGGCAGGCGCCGGCCGGGTTGTTGAAGGAAAACAGCTTGGGTTCCAGCTCGCTGATGGCATGGCCGCAGATCGGGCAGGCAAAGCGTGCGGAGAAGATGATTTCTTCGCCGGGCTCGTCGTCCATTGGCGCCACCAGCGCGATACCGTCCGCCAGCTTCAGCGCGGTCTCGAACGATTCGGCCAGGCGCTGTTGCAGATCGGCGCGGACCTTGAAGCGGTCGACCACGACGTCGATCGAATGCTTCTTCTGTTTATCCAGCTTCGGCAATTCGTCCAGCTCACAGAGCTTGCCGTTGACCCGGGCCCGCACAAAACCCTGGGCCCGCAATTCTTCGAAGACCGAGAGGTGTTCGCCCTTGCGCTCGCGGATCACCGGGGCCAGCAGCATCAATTTGCTGCCCTCCGGTTGCGCCAGCACCAGGTCGACCATCTGACTGACGGTCTGGGCTTCCAGCGGAATGTCGTGGTCCGGGCAGCGCGGAATACCGACGCGAGCGTAAAGCAGGCGCAGGTAGTCGTAGATTTCGGTAATGGTGCCGACCGTCGAGCGCGGGTTGTGCGAGGTCGACTTCTGTTCGATGGAGATCGCTGGCGACAGACCTTCGATGGTGTCGACGTCAGGTTTTTCCATCATCGACAGGAACTGCCGGGCGTAGGCCGACAGCGATTCGACATAGCGGCGCTGGCCTTCGGCGTACAGCGTATCGAAGGCCAGGGACGACTTGCCGGATCCGGACAGGCCGGTGATAACAATCAGTTTGTCCCGTGGCAGGGTCAGGTCGATGTTCTTCAGGTTGTGGGTTCGGGCCCCACGAATCAGGATCTTGTCCAAAGTGGCCTCGCTCGGCGGGCGTCGAAAACGTAGGAGTATACGGCCAAATACTGGATGGATGCACACTATCGAATGAGGGCATCGCAGCCATACATGAAAGCTGCGCGTCAAAGCGTCGCGATGTACCCCGTCAATCGATGGGACTGGTAGAATCGCCGCCGGTTCACATGAGGTTTTTCCATGCACGATCCCCACAGCGAACGCATGAGTGGCAGTGAGACCCGCGCGGCAAGCGGGCTGGCCCTGGTGTTCGCCTTCCGTATGCTTGGCATGTTCATGGTGTTGCCGGTGCTGGCGACCTATGGGATGGACCTGGCGGGCGCGACCCCGGCCCTCATCGGGTTGGCGATTGGCGCTTACGGCCTGACCCAGGCGATTTTTCAGATTCCCTTTGGCTTCATTTCCGACCGCATCGGTCGACGTCCGGTGATTTACCTGGGGCTGATCGTCTTCGCCCTGGGTAGCGTGCTGGCGGCCAATGCCGACTCGATCTGGGGCGTCATCGCCGGACGCATCCTGCAAGGCGCCGGGGCGATTTCCGCGGCGGTCATGGCGTTGCTGTCGGACCTGACCCGGGAACAGCATCGGACCAAAGCCATGGCCATGATTGGCATGACGATCGGTCTGTCTTTCGCTGTCGCCATGGTTGTAGGACCGTTGCTGACCCGTGCCTTCGGCCTGTCCGGATTGTTCTTCGCCACCGGCGCGATGGCACTGCTCGGCATCGTCATCGTGATGTTCATGGTGCCGCGCGCCACCGGGCCATTGCAGCACCGCGAGTCCGGCGTCGCGCGTCAGGCGCTGATACCGACGCTCAAGCACCCGGACCTGCTGCGCCTGGACCTGGGCATTTTTGTGTTGCACGCGATGTTGATGTCGAGCTTCGTTGCATTGCCCCTGGCGCTGGTCGAAAAAGCCGGTTTGCCCAAGGAGCAGCACTGGTGGGTGTACCTGGCCGCGCTGCTGATTTCCTTCTTCGCCATGATCCCGTTCATTATCTACGGCGAGAAGAAACGCAAAATGAAACGAGTTTTACTCGGCGCCGTCGTGACGCTGATGCTCACTGAGCTATTCTTCTGGCAGTTCGGCGACAGCTTGCGGGCTCTGGTAATCGGCACGGTGGTGTTTTTCACCGCGTTCAATCTGCTGGAAGCGTCCTTGCCATCGCTGATCAGCAAGGTTTCACCGGCAGGCGGCAAAGGCACGGCGATGGGGGTTTATTCCACCAGTCAGTTCCTCGGTTCGGCACTGGGCGGGATCCTCGGCGGCTGGCTGTTTCAGCACGGCGGTTTGTCGGTTGTGTTCCTGGGATGTGCCGGGCTGGCTGCACTTTGGCTGGCCTTTGCTGTTACCATGCGCGAACCACCTTACGTCACGAGCCTGCGCTTGCCGTTGTCGCCCGAGGCGATCCGCGAAGCGGGTCTGGTCGAGCGCCTGAAGGCCGTCGTAGGGGTAACAGATGCGGTGATCGTTGCTGATGAAGCGGCGATTTACATCAAATTGGACACAGAACTATTGGATCGCACGACCCTTGAGCGCCTGGTGAACAACCCGGCCGAGGCAGCGTGCGTAGCCTAGGAGAACGTTATGGCCCGTGGGGTTAACAAAGTCATATTGGTCGGCACTTGCGGCCAGGATCCCGAAGTTCGCTACCTGCCTAACGGTAACGCCGTGACCAACCTGAGTCTGGCGACCAGCGAACAGTGGACCGACAAGCAAACCGGTCAGAAGGTCGAGAAGACCGAATGGCACCGTGTGTCGATGTTCGGCAAAGTGGCCGAAATCGCCGGCGAATACCTGCGTAAAGGTTCGCAGGTCTACATCGAAGGCAAACTGCAGACCCGCGAGTGGGAAAAAGACGGTATCAAGCGTTACACCACTGAAATCGTGGTCGACATGCAAGGCACCATGCAACTGCTGGGCGGCCGTCCACAACAGGGCGACCAACAAGGCGGGGGCAATAACTACCAGCAATCCGCTCCAGCCCCACGCCAGCAGGCTCCGCGTCCGCAGCAGTCGGCACCGCAACAGTCACGCCCGGCTCCACCGCAGGCCGCGCCGCAACCGGCTCCGGATTTCGACAGCTTTGATGACGATATTCCGTTCTAAAAAAGCAGCTGTTTGATACGTAACACACAGAAAGCGAAGCCATTGATCTGGCTTCGCTTTTTTGTTGGCGCTGTTAACTGGATAAAGCAGTCATGTTGGCCCGCGCCATGTGCAGTTTTTTGTAGCTGTCGATCAGACGCAAGTGTCTGTCGAGCCCCTCCAGTTTCATGCTGGTCGGCGTCAAGCCATGGAAGCGCACGCTGCCGTCCACCGATCCGATCGCTGCATCCATCCGCTCGTTGCCAAACATCCGGCGGAAATTGGCCTCGTAGTCTTCCAGTTCCAGGTCTTCGTCCAGTTTCATCTCCAGCACCACGTTCACGGCCTGATAGAACAAGCCGCGCTCAACCGTGTTGTCGTTGTACTGCAGGAACATTTCCACTGCCTCTTTCGCCTCTTCAAATTGCTGTAGGGCGAGATAAATCAGCAGCTTCAACTCCAGGATCGTCAGCTGACCCAAGGCGGTATTGTCGTCAAATTCGATGCCGATCAAGGTGGTGATATCGGTGTAGTCGTCCAGCTCACTTTCCACCAGACGCTCAACCAGCGCTTGCAGTTCCTCTTCGTCCAGGCGATGCAGGTTCAGGATGTCGGCGCGGAAGAACAGCGCTTTGTTGGTGTTATCCCAGATCAGATCGTCTACTGGATAAATTTCCGAATAGTTCGGCACCAGGATGCGGCAAGCCGTTGCACCGATATGCTCGTAGACCGCCATGTACACTTCCTTGCCCATGCCTTTGAGAATGCCGAACAAGGTCGCGGCTTCCTCGGCATTCGAGTTTTCACCCTGGCCGGAGAAGTCCCACTCCACGAATTCGTAATCCGACTTGGCACTGAAGAAGCGCCACGACACCACGCCGCTGGAGTCGATAAAGTGCTCGACGAAGTTATTTGGCTCGGTCACGGCATGACCTTCAAACGTCGGCTGGGGCAAGTCGTTGAGGCCTTCGAAGCTGCGGCCCTGCAGCAATTCGGTCAGGCTGCGTTCCAGCGCCACTTCCAGGCTCGGGTGCGCGCCGAACGAGGCGAACACGCCACCGGTTCGCGGGTTCATCAACGTGACGCACATCACCGGGAATTCACCCCCCAGGGACGCATCCTTCACCAGCACGGGGAACCCCTGTTCTTCCAGCGCCTGAATACCGGCCAGTATTCCTGGGTACTTCGCCAGCACGTGGGCCGGCACATCCGGCAGGGCAAATTCACCTTCGATGATTTCGCGTTTTACCGCGCGCTCGAAGATCTCCGACAGGCACTGTACCTGGGCTTCGGCCAGTGTGTTACCGGCACTCATGCCGTTGCTCAGGAACAGGTTTTCAATCAGGTTGGACGGGAAATACACCACCTCGCCGTCCGACTGGCGCACGTACGGCAGCGAGCAGATGCCGCGCTCTTCATTGCCTGAGTTGGTATCGATCAGATGGGAACCACGCAGCTCGCCGTCGCGGTTGTAAATCTTCAGGCAGTACTCGTCGAGGATTTCGGTCGGCAGTGCATCCTTACGGCCAGGCTTGAACCAGCGCTCGTCCGGGTAGTGCACAAACTCTGCGTTGGCGATGTGTTCGCCCCAGAACTGGTCGTTGTAGAAGAAGTTGCAGTTGAGTCGCTCGATAAACTCGCCCAACGCCGACGCCAACGCGCCTTCCTTGGTCGCACCCTTGCCGTTGGTAAAGCACATCGGCGAGTGCGCATCGCGGATATGCAGCGACCACACATTGGGCACGATATTACGCCACGAGGCGATTTCAATCTTCATGCCCAGGTCCGCCAGAATGGCCGACATATTGGCGATGGTTTGCTCCAGCGGCAGATCCTTGCCGGCAATATAGGTGCTCGCCTCTGAGTTGGAAGCAGGCATCAGCAACGCTTGGGCATCGGCGTCGAGGTTGTCCACTTCTTCGATCACAAACTCAGGCCCGGCTTGCACCACTTTTTTCACGGTGCAACGGTCGATGGAGCGCAGGATGCCTTGGCGATCCTTGTCGGAAATATCCGCCGGCAACTCGACCTGGATCTTGAAAATCTGGTTGTAACGATTTTCCGGGTCAACAATATTGTTCTGCGACAGGCGGATGTTATCCGTGGGGATATTGCGCGTGTCGCAGTACAACTTCACAAAATACGCCGCACACAGCGCCGACGAAGCCAGGAAGTAGTCGAACGGACCCGGTGCCGAGCCATCGCCCTTGTAGCGGATAGGTTGATCGGCCACCACCGTGAAGTCATCGAACTTGGCTTCAAGTCGAAGGTTGTCGAGAAAGTTGACCTTGATTTCCATGGGGGATTACCAGAATAACGGCTAAACGAATGGCCGCCATTATCCGGCATTTCCGCAGTAAGTCTTGTGGGTGTCTGACGATATGTCGACACCGGGCCTTTTTTAGTGGGCGATGGAGGGTCAGTCGAGTATCAGATGCGGCAAGAACCGGCTCGAATCCTTGGTAATCAAACTGTCGTCCTCACGCACGCCGATGCCGGCGGCTTGATCCCCGATCACCCAGGAGCCGATCAGCGTGTAGCTGTCGCCAAACTTCGGCAGCGGAGCAAATTCCTGAAGGATGAACGGCGCATCGGTGTAGGGGCCGTCCTCTTTTACGATCAGACCGTCATCGGTTTGCAGCTCAATGTTCGCGCCTTCCCGTGAGAAGAATGGCTTGCGCACCCAGCCCTTGGGCACCGCTTTACGCGGGTCAGTGTCCAGATGCGCCGCGAGCAGGTTCGGGTGACCTTTGTTGAACTCCCACAGCAGCGGCAGGATGCCCTTGTTGGAGATGATCGATTTCCAGGGCGGTTCGAAAAACTGTGTGTCGCTTTGCGCAATTGCAGCGCCGAAAGGTTCGTGGAAGATGAACTCCCAGGCATGCAGTTTGAACAGGTGAGGGATCCAGCGATCTTCGAGGTCGACGAAACGTCCGTCACTGGTGAGGCCAATATCCTCGATATCGATGTGCCGCGACTCGATGCCGACCTTTTCCGCGACCAGGCGCAGGTAATCGGTGGTGCCCTTGTCTTCGACCGAGTCTTTCATCGAGGCGAAATAGAAAGGCCGTTTGAGTTGCAGTTGAGCAAAGGCCTGATGCAGCTTGGTGTCGATGCTGTTGAACTGGTCGGCATGCCTGGGCAGCAAGCCGCGTTCGATGCATTGCTCGAGCCAGCCCCACTGAAACGCTGCGGCCTCATACAGGCTGGTCGGCGTGTCGTAGTTGAGTTCCAGCAACTTGGCTGGCCCGCTGCCGTTGTAGGAGAAGTCCATGCGCCCATACAGGTGCGGGTGGCCTTCGAGCCATGAAGTGCGAACCATGTCGAAGAACGGCGCGGGAATGCTCAGGCGCTCCAGCAACTCTTCGCTTTGCACCACTCGCGCCACCAGGTCCATGCACATCTCATGAACCTCGGTGGTTGGGTCTTCGAGGTCGTTCTCGATCTGCTTGAGCGTGAACTGGTAGTACGCGCTCTCGTCCCAATAGGGTTCGTCGTCGATGGTATGGAACAGAAAACCGAGGCTTTCGGCGGTCTGTTTCCAGTCATGACGCTCGGCGCAGAGGATTTTCTTCATGGCCTTGCTCCCTTAGCTGCTCGAACCGCCAAAGCTCTTGCTTGACCCACCCCAGCCACTGCGTGCGCTGGCCTGGCTACCGAAACCACCGCGAGAGGTGGACGATGCAACGGACACCGGCTTGCTGCGGGTGATGGTGTCGGTGTAACTGCTACTGCTGCCGTAACGCGCCTGATTGGACCTGTTGAAGGTTGAACCTGACGATACCCGCTGGCTGAGTGTCGAGGACGAGTAGTCACCGCGATTATCGCGATAGCGATAGACCGGTTCGGAGTAGTAACTGTTACGGTTGTTGCTGAGCATGTTGCCGATCAGCAGTCCCGTCAGCAGGCTACTGCCGGAGAAGCCCGACCCTGCGGCATTCGCTTCCGATGCGGGCAATTTAGCCTTGGCCGCGTCCACTTCGGACTGCGTTACCTCGCCATCGGCACTCAGCTCGAAACCGCCGAGCTTGGGGATGAATTTGCCGGCGGAATCCTGCTGGCACCAGTCGGCAACAAAGTCGGCGTCGCAATCAGCCTGGTTGTCGTACACCGGCGCAATGCTTCGATGCTGGGCCATGGCCTTCATATAGGCGTCAGAACAGATGTCGACCGGGAGCTTTTCATCGGCGCACTGCTGAACGGACTGGAAATTGTACTTTTTGTGGATCTCGTAGGTTTTTTCCGTCGGCCCGCAGCCTGATATGGCCATGGCGACAGACGCCGCCAGCGAGAGCTGAACGTACTTGCTTCGTTTCATCGCAATCTCCGAGGCGCAATCAGTTCTGGGAAGGGGTCATGCACGCGGCATTCAACATGCCGACGCTGATGGCCACTGCCGCGACATAGATACCCGCAGCGATTTCGCCGTTCTTGATGCGCTCAGAGGCGCCTTTTAGCACCAGGCTGGTCACCAGGAACGCCAGCAGTTGTACGAAAGCGGCGATCACCGCCCAGACGACGAAGTCCAGAATGCTGATCGAGTAGGCGATCACATTGCTGGCCGGAATGGCGAAACCGATGATGGCGCCGCCCAGGGCGATTGCGGCTGCAACGTTGCCCGCACGGATCAGTTCGAATTCCCGGTGCGGTGTGATTCGGGTGTAGATGAACTGGAACAGCGCGAACAGCACGGCGGCGCCGAGAATGTACAAGACAAACCCGAGCACGGCGGCTTTGTTCAGGGAGATGGAGAGCGCTTCAAGCATGGACTTCTTCCTTTTTAAAAAGTGTTCAGGTCGGTGGTGTACAGCGAAATACCCAGCGAAGTGCTCAAGCTGATGGTGCCTTCGGCGTCTTCTTCGACGGAAAACAGCAGGAATTCCCGGCGATCGGTCAGGCCGGTTTCGCGGGCGTACAGCATCGAACGATGCCCGATGCTGTAGGTTTCATCCGGATTCTTCAGGTGTTCGCTCAACGGCACCAGTTCGGTCTGGCCGTTCTCGGTGCCCCATTCACGGGTGTATTCGACACCGTTGTGGGTGTAGGTCGGCAGCCCGATCAGGCTTTGAGGGCCGGCCAGCCGACGCAGCTCCGCTTCACTGTTGATGGTGACGTAGCTGAGGTAGTTGAACAGGATCACTGACTCGACCTGCCCGGCGATGTCACCGGTGGTGTGCACTTGCAGCCAGTAGTCTTCGTCGTTCATGTAATAGCGCGACAGCCAGGTCGACTGCCCGAGATCAATGGTGCCGGCGCTCCAGATCTGCTGCGAACCGGGGATGGTCACCGCGGTTTTTTCGTCGAGCAGCAATTTCAGGGTCGTGTCGAACATCACGCCCTTGCCTATTGCCAGGCCCAGCGGGCCGTTGACTGGCAGGTTGTCGTTGGCTGTCCATTTCGAATCGGTATTCGTGCCCGCGTTCGGGGCCTCAAGCCCCAGCAACTGTTTAAACCATCCCATTGGAGATTTCCTTGAGGCGAGTGGAGGCGATGTAGAAGAGTTCGCCGCCCTTGACGCGAGTGGCGCCGGGCGGGTTGATCGAAGGTTGTCGGGCGCCTTTGGCGCGGTAGCCGATAAGGGTCGCGTTGTGGTGTTCTTTCATCTGTGCGTACAGATCGCCGAACGTTGCTTCAAAGGTTTCGGGCAGTCTCATCAGGTATTGGGTGGCGCCTTGGCCCACGCACAGCAATTCATTGATGACCACTGATGAGCCCGGATCCTGAGAAGCGCGCACCAACATTTCGATGGCCATGCTTGAGGTGCATTCCAGGCTGGGCGCGTAGGCACTGGCGAGCGCGGCGATTTCACTTTCATTGAAGTGGGCGACCACATGCCCGACCGGGCTCAGTTGATTGACCGCCAGCACGGTGGCCAGGGTCAGATCGTCTGAATGGGTGCGCACCAGTACGCGTTCGGCGCCAGGTACGCCGGCACGCAGCAAAAGCGCGGCAGAGGACAGGCTTTCGCCTTTGATAAAGGCCGCCTTGCCCGGCATGGGATTTTCTTCGAGGTCGCAATCGCAAATGACGATCAGGTTGTCATTGGACGTTTCGTCCTGTAGCAACAATTCAATGACCCGCTCGCTGGATGCGCCTTCCCAGCCGATGAGAACGGTATGGCCGACCTTGCCGGTGAAATCGCCTTTGCCCTTCATGCCTTTTCTCCATACATCGATGACGCTGCTGGTGGTTTTGCCGATGGCTGCCGTCAGCAGCGCAATGCCCCCGAGCATGACCCAGGTAGCCACGAAAATCCGTCCCGCGGCTGTCTGTGGCGCGAGATCGCCGTAGCCGACGGTGAGCGTGGTGGTGAGATAGAAGTAGGTGAATGTGGCGGGGGCGGTGAGGTGTTGCTCGCCCAGAAGCACCAGCCCCAGATATGCCGTGCTCAGGTGTACGCCCAGCGCAATGGCCAGGCCGGCCCAGCCGAAGCGATGGAAAAAGGACGCCGCGTACGCGCGCAATAAAAGGAAAATCGACATTACATCCCTGACTCCTTGGGGGCTCATTCCTGGCGACGTAATCGCTCTGGCGTCTGAGTGCTCAAGCGCGGTTACCGGACGGCATTAAACCTGCTGCGCGGCGTAGATAACAGTACCTTGGCTGCAATAAACCCGGCGATCGCACCAAAGATATGCCCTTCAAAAGAAATACCCCGGCGAGGAAGGAAGCCAACAATCAGCCCGCCATAGAGCAGGACTACGACACTGGCTGTTATCAGGTTGCTCCAGCTCCTCTGGAACCAGGCGCGCGACAGGAGGTACGCCCATAGCCCGAACACCCAGCTGCTGGCACCGATATGCACGCCGGCAAAACCGAACAGCCAGATCAGCGAACCGCCCAGCAAAATGATGATAGCGCTGACGGCCATGAACCGGTTGAGCCCTTCGACAATGACCAGAGTGCCGAGGATCAAAAAGGCAATCAGGTTGGCGCTCAGGTGCGCAAAGGATGTGTGCAGGAAAGGCGAGGTGATGATGCCGGC
This sequence comes from Pseudomonas sp. GW822-FHT02G04, assembly GCF_058802085.1. Classification (NCBI taxonomy): domain Bacteria; kingdom Pseudomonadati; phylum Pseudomonadota; class Gammaproteobacteria; order Pseudomonadales; family Pseudomonadaceae; genus Pseudomonas; species Pseudomonas sp. GW822-FHT02G04. The sequence goes on along the minus strand of NZ_JBXANU010000006.1, from coordinate 299,670 downwards.
CAGTCCGTGCAGGGTGCGCGGAACCAGGCCGAAGGCGTTAAGGCTGTAGCCGGTCGCAACATTGAGCAGTTGCAGCGCAACCATGAAGATGGCCAGGCCGGCGATTGTCTTGAAACCCTTCAGGGCATCCATCCTTGAACTCGATTCGGCAGTAAAGAAGGGCAATCAATTAATGCCTGTCAGTTAAGAGATAGAACAAGCACTGAGTAAAGTTGTGGCGAGGGAGCTTGCTCCCGCTGGGCCGCGAAGCGGCCCCTCTTATCCCCAAAAAGAAGGGACTGCTGCGCAGTCCAGCGGGAGCAAGCTCCCTCGCCACAGGGTCAGTGCGCTTGACTGACTGGCTGACCGGGTTACTCGGCCGATTTTTTCTTCAGGCGTTCCAGGATCGCATTGGCGCTGCCTTCGTTCGGCGTGATGCCGGCTTCGCGCAGTTTGCGTTCCAGGTCGGTGCCGGTCGACGCGTCGGTCAGTTCGTCCTGGGCTTGCAGTTCAGCGGCGCGTTGCTGCTGCTTGGCCTGCAAGCGGTTCAGCGTACCGACGGCGGTTTCCAGCTTGCCGTTGGCGCCGCCACTGGCGATCGAAGCGCTGACCTGGGCTTTTTGTACGCTTTCGCGAGCCTTGGCCATGTCCACTTGCTGGCGCAGGCTTTTGATGCGGTTTTCGGCCTTGGTGATGTCTTTGCGCATGTTGTCCGCGTAACCGCCGAATTCGGTGGCCTGCTTTTGCTCGACATCCAGTTCATTGGTCAGGGTCGAAATGGCTTCGGCCACTTCCAGTGCCAGGTCTTCGCGGTTGGCCTGGATCGCGGCCAGGGCCTTGGATTCCAGGTCCTTGATCTTGGCGTTGTACTCGCTGACGCGGTCAGCCGACAGTTTGTGCTTGGCCATGATGGTGACCAGCTCACGCTTGGCGTTGGCCAGCGCGCTGTCAGCATCGCGAATTTCCTGATCGAGGATGCGCAGGGCCTGTTGGTCGACGATCGATTCGCCGACTTCGTTGGCACCGCCACGCAGCGCGGTGAACAATTTGCTCCAGATGGACTGAGTCATTGGATATATCCTGTTCCCGAATAATTAATTGAAGAAGCGTTCAAAGGCTTCGCTGGCGCGCTGGACGTTGTCGACGAGGGTTTTGATCTCGGTCACGACGTTGGTCAGGCTGGAGTCGGAGCTCAGTGCGCCGAACATGTTGTAAACGATCTGCCCGTTGGGCATGGACTCGATACCGATCGAGGACAGCGGGAACATTTCCCGGCTGCGTAGAACGGCATCGTTGAAGGCCGGGATGTCGTTGATCGACTCGACATCGACCAGGACCGTATCCACGATGATCTGATCGCCAACCACCGCGATGTAAATCGGCAAGCCACCGAAATCGTTCATTTCCAGCTTGATGCTGGACTCGGAGCCTTGAACGAGGGAGAGGGTGATTTCGTTCGCAACCACTTCGTCGAGGGCCTGAAGGGCGCTGTAGAGGCGATCGATGTTCCAGTTATTACCTGCGCTCATGTAATTCTCCGACATGAATGAGCCAGCCAGAATCGGTTGGCGTAGCTGTTTCTCCATCTGCTTGAGCAGGCTTCGATTTTCGGGAAGCACCCAAGTCTCGTGTTTCACATAGCCGGCGGCACCCAGGCCCGCGCGCATCTGCTTCATGTAAAAGCTCGATGGTTTTTTCGCGGAGGGTTTCGAGCGCTCTCCCTTGCGGCTCGCTGAATCGGTAACAGACCCGGTAGGCGGATCTGATGGAGAGCTGCTTTTCATGGTGCTGATCCCGTTGTGAAAAAAAACTCACGCGTGAGAAACACTACAGGCAATTTTTGCGGATCTCAATAGCTCACGCGTGAGATTTTTTGACGTGTATGTGTATGGCAATAGCAGGCCAGTAGCGTGCAAGCACTACTGGCCTTGGCGGATAGAGTCGCAGCGCAACACTCGATTCATGCCTGAGGCGGCAGTTCATGCCGAGTGGGGGTTTTTTCTTCATGGTAGTGGGGTTTTGCCGCGTCAGAGGCCATCAGCTGCGGATTCGCCAGAATGGTTTCCGTCAACAGGCTGTCTTCGCCCTCACTGAACCAGCAAGCGAGGGCTGAATTTCGATTGCCATGCATGTCCACGACGTTCGGCCAGTGTTCGACGCCGTGCGCGTCACTGGGCGCGATGTCGGGGTAATGCTTGGGCGGCAGAACCAAAGCATCACCGGGTCGGAGCCACAGGTCAGCCAGATAAATCTCCCTCGACGCAGGCCGCCAGCGGGCGACGCTGATCACCAGCGGCAAACGCCCATAACGGGAAAAAAACACGTGGGGGAAGTTGTGATATTCGAGGTCGGTCGGGTTGTATGTCAGCAGCTCACGCTGACGCGCCGGCCCCAGGTAAGGAGATTGGTGGCCCGCCCATTTGCCATAGGTGTATTGGCCCAGAATCAGTTGGTCATACTCGAAACGCATGCATTCACCGTTTTCGAGCAGGGTCATGCCGAAGGCTTGTGCCGTTTCCTTCGTTGCCCAGATGGGTTCGTAGCGCACTTCCCTGGCGTGAAAGTCGAACGCCTTGATCCAGTAAGAACCGGTGCTCGTTGGAACCTCACGGTCCTTCCAGCTGATGCCGGAATATCTGGCGCCCAGCGACAGGTCAGGGTTCTCGGGACTCAGCGGGATCAGATTGCCGCGCACCTGAGCACTGGGCTGCGCTAGCCCATGGTCGTTGAACAGATAGGGAAACTGGCGGGGATCGAGCGCTGTTTCCACGCCGTCGCCGATAAAGGGAACACAGTTGAAGACTTGCATCGTAGATAGACCACTCACGCAAGAGGGCTACAGGAAAGGCGGTCAATCGCCTGTGGGAAACCCGCCGACCCGACGCCAGGGCCGGGTCGGCTGAGTCTGCTCGGCATCAACTATACGGACGATGCTGTTCGCGCAGCCAGTCCATGCCGTGAGGTTGGCGCCAAGGCCTGACGGCGGCGCGTTTTTCAACCTGGGTCAGGCACATGGCATTCATCCAGTAATGGACCAGCAACAGGTGAAACACCTCATCGCCGCGTCGGTCCCAGATCACGTCGTCCTGCTGGCGACCCGGTTCGATGGGTTTGAGCCGGCAGTCGTTTTGGTCATGCATGCCTTGCAGGCAGGTGCCCGTCTCGTAGTTGATCAGCAGCACCGGATGATTGATTTCAGGGTAGGGTTTTTCCAGCTCGGGCATGTACCAGTATTGCCCGGGGTTGTGCCTGTCCGGCGTTTGCATGGCGATGCGGGTCTTGTTTTGCGGATCGGTGGCCAGTGCCGGTTTGTCGCCGGTGTTGTTGCGCACGATGTACAGCACGGTGCGTGGGTCTTCCTCGGTCTTTTCCGTTTGCATCAGTTTGACTTTACCGAATGAGTCGTGGGAAAGGCGCGCCTTGATCTTCACCGTTGGATTGAGGTCTTTGCCCGGTTGACCAAAACCGGCGATAAGACCGTCGACGCCGGGCACTTCGAAGTTGTTGCCCGCCAGCACATAGGTCAGGCCGGACGAAGGGTTGGGCTGCATGTTCCGGGTCAGGGTTTCCCAGCGTTTGAGCGATGATTCGCTGGCGCCATTGAGCAGCAGGGCTTCACGCATGGCGCGGGTCGGGTAGTAGCGTGTGTCGCGGGGCCAGCGCTCAGTCGCCATCAGCAACTTGTGCCCGCTTTTTTGTTTCAGCAGCAGGGCCAGTGCATCCCAGAACTGTTCAAAGTCCGTGGCGGACGCATTGGCTGTGGGTGGATAGTGAAAGCTTTCGCTGGTGTCCTTGCTTTTGTCATCGACGAACACCATACGCAGGGCCGGGCCTGTCGCCGCGCCTTTGGGGGTTGCCTGCCGATCGGAACGGCCGAGCACGACCACTGACTCCTGCCAGGTCGCCTCGATTTCCGCCTTGTAACTGGTGTACCACTGGTAGGCCTGTTCCAGTGCCGTACGGGTGTCGCCTTCCTTGACGAAGCAATAGACCGGCGCGATTTTCAACTCCACGACCTTGGGATCATCGGGCAGCGAGTCACGCCATTTGCCGAAGTCGGCGTTGCAGTTGCTCGGATCCACCCCATTGAAATTGATCGAATGCGTACCGCCCTGGGTGGTCAGGTTGGCGTTGCGATGGGCCACGTGTTTCTTGACCGTTTCCGAGATCTCAGTCGTAGCTTTACCGCTGACAAAGGCGCCGTACTCCGCCTTGACCATCGCATCGAGGGTGTTGGTCTCGCTGAGATAAGTCTTGAGCGCGGTCATCGCATAGTTCAACGAGCCACCGACGATCACCTCGTTGACGATATCGGCGCCGAAATCAACAAAGAAGTTGAAAAATGGCTTCGGATCGCGCGGATCAAAGGCCTTGGGCAGTTCCGCGATGCGCGTCTTGAAGGCGTCAGTTGCGTTGGCCGGGTTGACCTCAAAGGTCAGTTTCCATAGCCGCACCGTGTGACTGTAGAGCGCGGCCTCGCGCTCTTCGAGCTTTTTGATGTCGCTGCCGAAGGTGGCTTTGAAACCGGCGGAAAAGGCGCCATATTTGCCAGCGGCTTCGACACTCGACTGGGTATGTCTTTCATACTCGTCGCGGGAGGAAAACGTCTCGACGACGTAGTTGTCCTGGGCGACGGAGGTGCTCATGGTGACGTTTTTTCCGACGTTATAAGACGTGTTTCTGTACTGCACCGCACGCTTGCCCGATTCGGTATCACCGACTTTCTGGCATTCCTTGCTCTCGCCGGCCCAATCGAGCCGGTTCAGTCCGCGACCCAGCAATTGCGAACCGCCGATATCTCGCGGATCGTTGCTCGAGTTGCCCTTCAGTCCATCGTTCATCGCCTTTCTCCCATCGCTCAGGTTGTATCAATTGGTTCCAATTGATGGGATTCAGTATCTGGAGGCGTGTGATAACCGGACAGTCCAGAGCGGTGTCAGTCCGGTATCAGTTTGGTATCAGGCAAGTTGCCATCTTTCCGTTAACGCTGGAGAGGCAGTGGAGTTACACTCGGTCGGCTGCCGTTGGCCTCGAGCCCGGGAGTGCTGTTACCGATATCGAATGGTGCACTCATTGGCGCGCTTGCCCAGTGTGGAAGGGGCGGCCGGGGCTATCAATATGGACTCCAGACACAACTCGCATCCGGCCCTGCCCAAGCGCGATGCCTCGGTATCCGACGGCCGTGTCCTGCTCGATGCCGTGTCGTTGAAAGGGCTGCGCAAACAGCGTGGTCTGAGCCAGGAAACCCTGGCCGAAGCCTGCCTGAACCGGCACCTGTGCGTGTCTATCGCCTCTATCAAACGCGCCGAAACCGGCAAGCCGGTGCTCTACCGCACGGCCCGTCACCTGGCCACGGCCTTCGAGGTCGATGTGAGCGCGCTGTTGGTAGATTCAGCCTCGGCGGCCCTGGTCGAAATCGAGCAGTCGATTACCGAATTGCACGAGACGGCCTTTGCGCAACAGACGCTGAAACAGGCCGATGACACTGTCATCCGCTATGTGCTGGAACTGTCCTTTGGAATCGATGTGCTGTCAGAAGCGGCCACTCCGGCGCTCGCGGCTGAAATTGAACGCCTGGTTCGTCAGTTTGGCGGCGTTCTACTCGGTATGACGCAGGATGTCGTGATCGCCCAGTTCGGTTCTCCGCAGGCGTATCGCAGTGATAGCGAGCGGGGCCTGTTATGCGCGCTGGCGCTGAGCCGAGAACACTTCGTGAAGCCGGGGCACGCCTTATTGCTGCGGCTCGTGCGCTTGAGTGCCGAAACGACGGAGTTGCACGCCGACGCCGTCTTGCTCGCGCAAAAGCCTCTGTCTGATCGCCATGGCCAAGCGCCGGTGTATGTTGCGCAGAACTTGCTCGAACAACTCGCTTCACGGTTTGAGTTTTCGCCCACCGACGATGAGTTTTACGCGTATCGAAAATGCCTGCGCCTGCGCAACCTCGACGAAAATGCGCTTCGTCCATTGGTGGGGCGGGCGATTGAGTTGTTGCAGTTCAAGGGAGTGATTGAGGCCACGCAGGAATGCCAGGACGGACATGTGGTCTACGTGCGCGGTATGGCGGGTATTGGGAAGACCCGCCTGGTCAGCGAATTTTTCGAAATGGCCCGGCAGCGTGGATTCGCCTGCCATCGCGGCGATGTGCTGGATTTCGGCATGGACAACAGTCTCTGGCCCTTGGGGCAGTTGGTGAGCAGTCTGCTCGGCCTGGGCGGATCGTCCCCGACCAGTGCGTCACAATTGGAGGCCGCGTTGTCCCGCCTGAAAGTGGCCCCCGAGCATCGAATGTTCCTTCAGGTGCTGATGGGCGTGTCGTCTGCCGAGCCGCCCATTTTGTATGCCGCGATGAGCAACCAGGCCCGCACCCAAGGGCTGTTCCACGCCTTGCTTGAGGTGTTGCTGCGAATCGCGGTGCAACAACCCTTGTTGATCTGCCTCGAAGACCTGCACTGGGGCGACGTCACGCTGTTTGCGATGTTGGGCAAACTGCTCAACGCCACGGACGAAGCGCCGGTGGTCTGGCTGCTGACGTCCCGTCCCGAAGGCGACCCGCTGGAAAGCGAAATCCGCGCGCACTCTTCCAACCCCATGAGCCTGCTCGACATCGCACCGATTCGGGCACGTGAGGCCACCGTCCTGGCGGATCAATTCACCGATGTCGACCCGCGCTACCGGGCTGACTGCGTGACGCGCGCCCAGGGCAATCCGCTGTACCTGACGCAACTGTTGTCGAGCCAGGAGGGCGTTTTCCCCGACAGCCTGCGGCATTTGGTCCAGACCCGCTTTGACAAGCTGGCCCCTGACCAACGTCGCGCCCTGCATTTCGCCGCTGTCCTGGGTAATCGCTTCGAACTGACGCTCTGGCGCGAAGCGCTGGGGCAGCCCGACTATCTTCCGACGGCGGATATGCGCCAGGGGCTGCTGCGGGAAGTCGAGCCAGGAAGCTACCAGTTTGTCCACGATTTGGTCATGCACTGTCTCTACGATGCGATGCCCACGGTCCTTCGTGAACAGTTGCACCGTGAAGTGGCAAGTCTCTACCGCGAGCGCGACCGGGTCCTCCATGCCCAGCATTTGCTTCGGGCCAACGATCCATCGGCATTCGACGCGCTGTTGGCCGCCATGAATGAAAAACGACTCGCCTGTCAGTACGACAGCGTTCTCGCATTGGCGCGTCAATGCGCGGTGTTTGTCGAGCGCGTGCGCACCAGTTTCCCGCTCGCTTTGTTGTCCGGCCAGGCGTGTTCAGGCCTGGGCCAGACCGTTGAAGCACGGGAGCATTTTCAGCGGGCGTTGGCATTGGCTGAACAGCCGCAAGATCAGATCGAGTCAGCGCTGGGACTTGCGTCGGTCCTCAATACGCTCGATTGCCTGGACGAGGAAGAGCGCCTGATCGAAAACATGCTGCCCATCGCCCAGGCCTTGCAGGCACACACGGCGCTTGCCCGACTGCATCAACTACGCGGCAACATTTATTTCCCGCGCGGCGACTATGCCGAGTGTCGCCGGCTGCATGAAGAGGCATTGTCCTTTGCGCGTCTCGGTCGGCATCTGGAAACCGAGGCCAAGGCCCTGAGTGGTATCGGTGATTCGTACTACGCACAAGGGCGCATGCAGACCGCCTACGAGGTCTTCGATCAATGTGTACGCCTGTGCGAGCGCAATGAGTTGGTACACGTGGAGGCGGGCAATCGCAGCGCGCGCGGATCGGCGCAGTTTTATCTGGGTCAGCCGGAGCAGGCATTACGCGACGCCACGGATGCCATCGAATGCAGCGGCAGGATCGGCAATCATCGAGCGGAAGTTTTCTCGCGGCTGACCGCCGCCTGGGTGCTGGTGGCAAGCGGTCAGGACGTGTCGGCGGAGCAAGAGTTGACCTGCGCGCTGGAGCTTGCTCGCAACCTTGGCGCCAGCCGTTTCGAGGCGATTTTGCTGGAAGGGCTGGCGCGGGTGGCGTTGCATCGGGGCGAGCGCGGGCTGGCGCAGACATTGATCCTGGAAGCGGCGAGCCTGGTCGAACGCTTCGAGTTGCAGCGCTATATCGGCCCCTGGATCTACGGCAGCCTGGCGCTGATCATTGACGATGCGCAGATGAGCCGCCAGGCATTGTTACAGGGCGAAGCTCAGCTCACTCAAGCTTGCCTGGCTCACAATGCCCTGCGTTTCCATGTCGCCGCCGCCGAAGTGTGCCTGCTGGCCGGCGATTTCGAACAAGCAGACCGGCATGGGCAGAAATTGACCGTCGTTACCGACGCCGCGCCTTGCCCTTGGGTCAGTCACCATGCGGGCTTGATCAAGGTGGCCGGTCAATGGTTGCAGGCCGGAGATCGGCGCAGTGAGCAAACGCTGCGAGTGCTGCAGCGTGAGTCGGTGCCGCTCGGGTACGTGGCGACCATGCCCAGGTTGATGAAGAGGTTGGCGTTGCCATCCTGAGGCCTGGCCGGGCTGTTGGTCTGCTCAATTCGAAATGAGTCGCCTCGGACAAGGCCTATTGGCTGGTTACCAGAAAGTCGTCGGTGGACACCACGCTGGCATAGGCAAAACCCAGGGCCGACATGAAGGCGGCGTGAACGTGTGCGGCCGGGACGGTGACGCCGTTGAACTCCAGGTCAAGGGTGGCGCAGGCGTCGTGGATCACCGTGACCGTGTAGCCGAAGTCCGCCGCAGCACGAGTGACGCCGTCGATGCACATGTGGCTCATGCTGCCGATGACCACCAGGTGTTCGATACCTTGCTGGTCGAGGATGTCCTTGAGTTCGGTTTCGCGGAACGAGTTGACGAAGTGCTTGAGCACCACCGGTTCATCGGCGCGGTTCAGGACTTTGGGGTGCAACTTCGCGCCGTCGGAGCCCGGGGTGAAGAACGGTGCGTCGTCGGAGGTGAACTCGTGACGGATGTGGACCACCGCGTCACCGGCCTCGCGAAAGGCCTGGATCAGCCGTGCAGCGTTGTCTGCGGCGGCATCGGCGCCCACCAAAGGCCACTTGCCCTGGGGGAAGTAGTCGTTCTGGATATCGACTACGATGAGTGCTTGCTTGGCCATGAGTGTTTCCTCGAAGTGCTTGTTGGGTGTGATTCAAGTATCAGGTTTTGCAGGCCGTCCGAGGATTGGCCGCACCGACAATAGAAGGGGGAAAACTGACAATGGGCGTAGAAAGGGCAGTCGTCGAATTGGGCGTGCTGATCTATCCTGGCGCGCAGATGGCGGCGGTGCATGGGCTGACGGATCTGTTCGGGGTGGCCAACCGGATTGCCGCCGAGCATCAGGCGACGCAGTTGCCGTTGCTGCGGATCAGCCATTGGCGGGTCGAGGGCGATCAGGCGCCAGAGCGGGTCTACGACAGTCAACCCGGCCCGGCCGGCGCGTTGGTCGCGGTGTTGATCCCTCCGTCGATTGGCGGCTTTTCCGAGGGCCAGGCACCGCAAGGGCTGATCCGCTGGATTCGTCAGCAACACGCCAGCGGCGCGACGTTGGGCGGGGTTTGCGTGGGGTCGATCCTGTTGGCTGAAAGCGGCCTGCTCGACGGCCGTAGCGCCACCACTCATTGGACCTCGGCCAAAGCCTTCGCCGAGCGTTACCCGGCGATCAAGCTCAAGGCTGACACGCCCATCGTCGATGACGGTGACCTGATTACCACCGCCGGGTTGATGGCCTGGTCAGAGCTGGGGTTACGGCTGGTGAACCGCCTGCTGGGGCCGAGCATTGCCACCAGCACGGCACAGTTTCTGGTGGTGGAGCACAGCGACAGCGCGAGCGAGTGCGGCAGTAATTTTTCACCGATTCTCAGCCATGGTGATGCCTCGATTCTCAAGGTCCAGCATTGGCTGCAAAGCACTGGGGCGGTCGATGTCTCGCTGGCGGCGATGGCCGAACGGGCGGGGCTGGAAGAGCGCACCTTCCTGCGGCGATTCCGTGCAGCGACCGGGTTGAAACCCACCGAGTACTGCCAGCACCTGCGCGTCGGCAAGGCGCGGGAAATGCTCGAATTCACCAACGGCACCATTGATCACATTGCCTGGACCGTGGGTTATCAGGACCCGAGTGCGTTTCGCGCAACATTCAAAAAGATTACCGGGCTGGCGCCGAGTGATTACCGGACGCGGTTTGGCGTGACACCGACAGCGGCTGTGGCCCGGTAGGGGAGTGCGGACCCTTGTAGGCGCTGCCGAAGGCTCGGGCCGCGTTCGGACGATCTTTTGATTCTGCTATTCATTCCGAGGTTTCTTCGAAATCCGCAACGACTTGGCCTTGGCCTCCACCACCAGGTACATCACCACGGTTATCAACAGCGGCAGAATGAAATAGATCGCCCGATAAGCGATCAACCCCGCCACCAGGCTACCCCGCGATACCTCGTGCTGCAGCAGCGCCACGAACACCGCCTCCAACACGCCGAGCCCGGCCGGGATATGGGTGATGACTCCGGCAATGGCGCTGATCAGCAACACACCAAGCACCAGCGGGTAGTCCAGTTTGCTCGGCAGCAACGTGAAGATCACTGCCGCCATCAGCGCCCAGTTCAGTGCGCCGAGGGCCAGTTGCAGGATCGCCATGCGTAGCGACGGCAGAATGATTTCCACGCCGCGAACCGACCATTTCCGGCGCCTGGAATACCGGCAGGCCGCCAGATATCCCATGCTCAACAGCAGCAACAAAACCCCCACGTCTTGCAGTACATTGCTGCTCACTTTCCAGCCCGGCGGTATTCGCATCAGGCCGCTGCTGAACACTGTGCCGGCAATCACCATGTAGCCGAACCAGTTGGTCGCCAGGCTCAGCCCGAGGATCTTCGCGATGTTGCCTTTGCTCACGCCGAGCCGCGAATACAGCCGATAACGCATGGCGATGCCGCCGACCAAGGCGCTCAGGTTGAGGTTGAAGGCATAGCTGATGATCCCCACCGGTAGGATCTGTCGCCAGGTCAGGTTCTGCCGGATGTAGGTGCGCCCTATCAGGTCGAAACAGGCATAGACCAGAAAACTTGCCAGGGTCACACCCGACGCAATGATCAGCGTACGCACTTTGAAATCGGCCAGGGTGTCGAATACTTCGTTCCATTCGATGCGCTGGGCGAGCATCGTGAACAACACGATCAGCGCCAGGAAAAACAGCATCGTCAGCGGTCTTTTCCAGCGTCGCCAGTGGTGTCTACCCGGCGTCTCGGAGTGCGGCGCAGGCTGCGCTTGGGAATGGCTCATGCCTTGGCGCTCCCGGTCGGATGAGTAAAGGGTTTCAGGCGCGGTTTATGCGCCGGCAACCAACCGGCCCACGCCGGGAAATGCCGCAGGAAGTGGAACACCAGAAAGCCGATGGTCATGTGCCAGATCCGCCCGCGAGGCGCCGTGTCCACCGACATGACCTTGCAGTGGTTGCTGCTCAGATCATCGAGACGCTGGAACAGGTCGTGGTTGAACGCCCGGTCGCGGATCAACACGTTGGCTTCCAGGTTCAGGGACAGGCTCAGCGGGTCGAGGTTGCTTGAGCCGACAGTGCTCCAGTCCTCGTCGACCAGAGCGACTTTGCCATGCAGGGGGCGGTCGCAATATTCGTAGATCAACACCCCGGCCCGCAGCAGGTAGTCGTAGGTCATGCGCGCGGCGAGTCTGGCCACCCGCAGGTCCGGTTGTCCCTGAAGAATCAGGCGCACCTCGACCCCCCGGCGTGCCGCATTGCGAATCTCGCGCAGCAGCCGATAGCCTGGAAAGAAGTAGGCATTGGCGATCACCACGCGACGCCGGGCACTGCGCAGTACCTGCAAATACACCTCTTCGATATCTTTTGGGTGTTCTGCGTTGTCGCGATACACCAGTCGCACCTGACCGTCATGATCGTCGACCGCCAGTTCAGCATGCCGCTGCCTGCGGCGTTGCCACCAGTATTTGGCTCGGGCCGGGCGACCGCTTTGCAGCAAGGCGAAATGATGAATATCGGCCACCGCCGGGCCTTGCACTTCAACCGAGTAATCCTGTTTGGCCTCGGGGCCGAAGTCGGCCAGATGGTCGGCGGAAAAATTGATTCCGCCGAGGAACGCAATCGCGCCGTCGACCACCACTATCTTGCGGTGCAGGCGGCGGAACCAGTTGGTGCGGATGCCCAGATGACGCGGAGCGGGATCGAATATTTGCAGGCGCACCCCTGCAATGCTCAGGGCAGCGAGGAACTCCGTACTCAGTTCGCCACAGCCGAATCCATCGAGACTGACGGTAATACGCACGCCGCGTTGCGCCGCTTCAATCAGGATCTGTTGAAGCTCATTGCCGACCTTGTCCTCGAACAGAATGAAGGTCTCCAGCAGGATTTCACTCTGGGCCTGACGCAGTACATCAAACACCCGTGGAAAGTACTCCTCGCCGTTTTCCAGCAATTGGACCCGGTTGTTACCGTGCCAGCTGTATTCGACGTCAGTCACCGCCGGCTCACGCACGGGCGGCGGTGGGGAAACCTGTTCGACCGTGGCCTTTTCCATCGATGGGCTACTCATAGCTCGATCTCCACCGATAGCGGCGCATGGTCGGAAAGATGGGACCAGGGGCGTGCGGCCAGTACTTGCGGACGGCTGGCCTTGAGGTTGCGCAGGTAAATACGGTCCAGGCGTAACGTCGGCAACCGCGCCGGGAAACTGCGCGCCGGTTTGCCATGCAGCTCGGCGAATACCTCACGCAAACCACAAGGCTTGAGCAACGCATCGGCGCGCTGACGCCAGTCGTTGAAGTCGCCGGCGACCACCAACGGAGCATCTTGCGGTAACTCTTCCAGGCGTCGGATCAGCAGCTTGAGCTGTGCCGTCCGGTGGCTTTCGCGCAACCCCAGATGGACGCAAATGGCATGCACTTCCCGGCCATCGCCGGGCATGCGCAACACGCAATGCAGGATTCCACGGTTTTCATGGCCGCTGATGGACACGTCGAGGTTGTCGTGGCGAATGATCTGGAATTTCGACAACAGTGCATTGCCGTGATCGCCCGCCGGGTAGACCGCGTTGCGCCCGTAGGCGAATTGCGGCCACAGGCTATCGGCAAGGAATTCGTACTGGGGCATCGCCGGCCAATTGTTGTAGCGCAGGGGGTGATGCTCGTGGGTGCCGTGGACCTCCTGCAAAAACACCACATCGGCGGACACACTGCGCACCGCGTCGCGCAACTCGGGCAGGATGAAGCGCCGGTTGAGCGCGGTGAACCCCTTGTGGGTGTTGACCGTCAGCACGGTGAAGCGGCTCACGGCATTGATGATGGGTTGTTGTTCATCCGTTCCGCCGACCGGTTCGGGAATGCTCATGGCAGCGCTCCTTCGGCGATCGGCTCGCACCACTGGGCGTAACGTTCGGGCCGTTGCAGGGCGTAGAACGATCCATTGATTTCGATGCTGTTGACTGCCCGTGACGCGAATTGCAATTCGCGTTTGTGGGTCAGCCCCTTCGGGTAGAAACCTCCCCGCCAGGGCGTGTAGCGCCAGCCTGAAATACCGATATGAATCGCCGCCATGTCGCCTCCCATCCTCGGACAGCCCTGTCTTTTGATGACTGCCAGGCGTGCGAGAAAGTTTCGACGGGACTACGGACGGTAAAAGCAAAAGATCGCAGCCTTCGGCAGCTTCCCACAGGCGCGCAGGAGTTGCCGAAAGCGACGATCATTTGATCTATCAGTGTCCGGCGACGATCCGGGCCGAACCTTCAGCCGGCTCGGCATACACCGGGCCCAATCGATCAAGACGACCACTCCAGGCGGTCAGTGCCAATGCCACCAACACCACCAGGCCACCGATCCACGCGGTATGGATCAGGCCCATATGCGCCACGATCAAACCACCACCCCACGCACCACCGGCAATGCCGAGGTTGAACGCCGCAATGTTCAGGCCCGACGCCACGTCCACCGCATGCGGGGTGTGATGTTCGGCCTGACGCACCACATACACCTGCAGCCCCGGCACGTTGCCGAACGCCACCGCACCCCAGACCAGCACAGTGGCCAGGGCCAGCCATGGATTGTCGGCGGTGAAGGTCAGCACGAACAACACGGCGGCGAGCAGGGCGAAGATGATTCTCAGGGCGCCGATCGGGCCGCGTTTGTCCGCCAGCTTGCCGCCCCAGATGTTGCCGACGGCCACCGAGATGCCGTACACCAGCAGCACCAGGCTGACGGTGCTGGCGCTGAAGCCGGATATGTCCTGAAGAATCGGCGCCAGAAAGGTGAAGGCGATGAACGAGCCGCCGTAGCCGACCGCCGTCATGGCATACACCAACAACAGACGCGGTTGTTTCAGTACCTGCAACTGCCGCAACAGCGAAGCCGGTTTGCTGTGGGCGATGTTTTTCGGCACGTAGAGCAGGCTGCCGATGAAGGCGATCACACCCAATGCAGACACGGCGAGGAAGGTTTCACGCCAGCCGAAATGTTGACCGATAAACGTCCCCAGCGGCACTCCGGTGACCAGCGCCACGGTCAGGCCGGTGAACATGATGGCAATCGCACTGGCGGCTTTTTCCTTCGGCACCAGGCTGGTGGCGATGATCGAGCCAATCGAGAAAAACACCCCGTGGGCCAGGCCGGTGACGATCCGCGCAATGATCAGCGACTCGTAGCTCGGCGCTTTCCAGGCCAACAAGTTGCCGAGGGTGAACAGCACCATCAGCGACAACAGCAGCAATTTACGTGGGACTTTACCGGTGAGGGCGGTCAGCACTGGCGCGCCGACGGCCACCCCGAGCGCATACAGACTGACCAGCAGACCGGCGGACGGCAGGCTGACGCCGAGGTCGGCGCCGATGGTGGGTAACAGGCCAACGATGACGAACTCCGTCGTCCCGATGGCGAAAGCGCTAAGGGTCAGCGCCAGCAAGGCAATGGGCATGGCTGCAACTCCGGTGGATTGATTGATGGAGCGCAGTGTCGGGGTTTGGGTCGTGCGGAAAAATACAGGGGTGGGCATTTGATATTTGCGTGCAGGTCAAATATCTCACGGCTGGTATTAAACCTTGTGGCGAGGGAGCTTGCTCCCGCTCGGCTGCGGAGCAGTCGTGAAACCACACAGCGTGGTGCATTCGGGAGAAATGGGGTTGCAGGTTTTGGGGGCGCTTCGCACCCCAGCGGGAGCAAGCTCCCTCGCCACAGGAGATTGAATCCTACAAGGGGGAGTGGCGGATCAGTGTGTTGCGTACTTCTGTAGTCGATTGCTGATCCAGCTCCAGCCAGAACTGCTGCTTGCCGGCGATCTCGGCGGCAGCCGGCAAGCCATCGCGATACACCAGCCGATTGCTCGCCAACGCCGGCACTTTCACGCCCGGCAGCAGGGTGCCGGCGAGGTTCAGTGGATCCACCCCGCACACTGCAATCAGACTCCCGTCATGCGGGCGCCGCCTGACTTCGCGCAGCAACGGGATCGCCTCGGGCAGCGCAAACTGTTCACCGGCCAAACCACTGACAAACCGTCCGCCACGGATCTCGCCCCGGGCCTCCAGCCGATGGAACGTGCGCAACAATTCCCGCCAACTCGGCAGCCAATCCGCCTCACGCTCCAGCAAGCGCCAGAACACCACGCCATAACGGCGCAGCAAGGTCATGGCGATGTGTTCCAGGGTTTCTGTGGGCGTGGATGTCGGGCGTTGTTTATCCACAACCGGCGCGGCAGTACCACGGCGCAACAACGCCCAGCGCCCGGCGTCGTCCATGCCGCCGACAAACGCGCCGCGCCCGCGTCGACTGCTGCGATTCTGGTGTTTGCTGGCCGGGGTGATCAGCGCCCGCAACCCGGCGAAACTGTCGGCGTTTACCAGTCCGGCACCGACCAGTTCCTGCAAGGCGATTTCCAGTTCCGAGCGCAGCAGATGGGCCTCGTGAATCAGCTCATCGAAAAACAGCGCGCCGTGCTGGCTGAGTGCTGCATGGACCTTTTGTGTTTTGGGCGACAGCTCGCTGACCGGCGTCTGCTCGGTCAAGCTGCTCCACAACCCGACCTGATTACGCGGCAGCAGCAGAATCGGCGTGCTGCGCAATGCCGTGCCGGCGCTCTTGTTGCGCGCGGTCAGGCGGGTCCAGACCAGTTTGCCGCTGCGGCATAACTCATCCAGCCAGCTCGCCGAATAGTCTTTGAGCCGCGCCGGCAGAATGTCGCTGTCCCATGCCGAAGCGGCGGCGGGGTAGCCTTCGAACTGGCTGATGATCGCCGGTAATACCGCGCTGCCCTGGCCTCGGCTCGCGGTAGAAAGATGCTGCCAGTCGAACAGAAAACGCATGAAGTCCTGCAACGCCACCGGCTCGATTTCCCGCCGCAGCCGTTTGACCGTGTAGCGATGAATTCGGGCCAGCAGATGTCGTTCGCACCATTCCTCTTCGCGGGCGTCCGGGCTGAATTGCCCGCGCAGCACGTAACCTTCGCGTTCCAGTTGGGCCAAGGCCTGAGTGACTTGAAGCGCCGGTAAACCAAGCGGTTCGGCAATCGCCGTCAGCGGCAACGGACCAAACGCGCTGAGCCGCGCACGGATCACTTCCAGCACTGCTTCGTCTGGCTCCCAGATTTCATCGAAACCCGGCAACGCTTCCAGCAGTGGAATCAATGTGGCCTGTGGATAAATCGCCTTCAGACAGGTCAGCCGTTCCAGCGCCAACCACAGCGAATGCTCGGCATTGATCTGCAAGCGGCTGGCGCGGCCACTGTCGGCCAGGGTGTTCAGCCACTCGAGCCAATTCGGGTTGGCCTGGGCCTCGCTTTCGGTAATGCACGCCAGGCTCATCAAGGCCTCATGCATTTCATCGAGGCCGGTTGGCGTTGGCCAGGCTTCGTCGCGCACGGCGGCAATCGCCTCGGCGTCCAGCGCGCCGAGGTCATTGGTGGACTGCGGATCGCTCCAGCGGCGGTTGAGTACCGCCTGAGTACGGCGTTCTTCCAGCGGTGCGTCGTCGAGGAAGGTGTAGGGGCGGGCGCTGAGGATTTCTGCTGCCAGTGGTGAAGGCGCCGGCAAATCGCGGCTGATCAGGCGGATATCGCCCTGTTCCATGCGCCGCAACAGCGCCAGCCAGCCTTCGCTGTCCATGGCCTCGTGCAGGCAATCGTCGAGGGTTTGTTCCACCAGCGGATGGTCGGGAATCTCGCGCTCACCGGCGAGGTTTTCCACGCAGGCGATCTGATCGGGAAACACGCTGGCGATCAGGTCTTCGCTTTTCATCCGCTGGATCTGCGGCGGTACTTTGCGGCCGCCGCTGTAGCGTGGCAGCGCGAGGGCGACCCCGGCATTCCAGCGCCAGCGCACGCCGAACAGCGGGGCTTCGAGCACCGCTTGAGTCAGGATATGTTCGGCACTGTTGCTGTGCAGGTAGCGCCACACGTCGTCCAGCTCGAAGCTGTGGCTGGTGGACAGCGACAGCACGATGGCGTCCTCGCTGGCGGCGGCCTGCAATTCGAAATTGAAGGCGCGGCAGAAACGCTTACGCAGGGCCAGGCCCCAGGCACGATTGATGCGGCTGCCGAACGGCGAATGGATGATCAGTTGCGTGCCGCCGGACTCGTCGAAAAACCGCTCCATCACCAGTGTGTCTTGCGACGGCAAGGCGCCGAGGGTCAGGCGGGCCCGGGCCAGGTAGTCGACCAGTTGCTCGGCGCTGGCGAGGTTCAGGCCGAGGGTGTCGGTCAGCCAGTCGAGGGCTGGTTGCAGATCGCCGGGTGTGGCGGCGAGCAGTTCATCGAGTCGCGCTTGCAGGCGGGCCACGGCGAACGACAGTTCATCGCTGCGACCGGGTGCTTCCCCGAGCCAGAACGGAATGGTCGGCGGCTGCCCCTGAGCGTCTTCGACCCGGACCTTGCCGGTTTCGACCCGCAGGATTCGATACGAGGTATTGCCCAGCTGAAAGATATCCCCGGCGATGCTTTCCACCGCGAAGTCTTCGTTGACGCTGCCGATGTTCAGCCCCTGAGGCTCCAGCAACACGCTGTAGTCGGCGTTGTCCGGAATCGTCCCGCCGCTGGTCACGGCAGTCAGCTTGGCGCCCCGACGGCCGCGCAAGGTGCGGCTTACGGCGTCCCGGTGCAGGTAAGCGCTGCGAATTCCCTGGCGACCGTTGTAGCCCTCGGCGAGCATGTGCAGCAGTGCCTGATAGTGCTTTTCGTCGAGTGTGGAGTAGGGCGAGGCGTTGCGTAGCATCTCCAGCAGCGCCTGTTCCTGCCATTCCTGGCAACTGACCTCGGCGATGATCTGCTGGGCCAGCACGTCCAGTGGCGCTTCGGGGATCAGCAAGGTGTCGAGTTCGCCACGGCGCACGCAATCGAGCAGGGCGGCGCATTCGATCAGGTCGTCGCGGGTGGTGGCGAACAACCGGCCCTTGGGCGTGCCGCCAACCTGGTGCCCGGAGCGGCCGACCCGTTGCAGAAAACCGGCAATCGAGCGCGGTGAAGCGATCTGGCACACCAGGTCGACATCGCCGATATCGATCCCCAATTCCAGCGAGGCGGTGGCGATCAGCACTTGCAGCTCGCCGCGCTTGAGCCGTTGCTCGGCGTCCAGGCGAAACTCCTTGGCCAGGCTGCCATGGTGGGCGGCCACGGCCTCTTTGCCGAGGCGTTCGCTCAAGTGCCGGCTCAGGCGTTCGGCCAGGCGCCGGGTGTTGACGAAAATCAGCGTGGTCCGGTGATCGCGGGCGAGGGCGGCGAGGCGGTCATAGACCAGCTCCCACACGTCGTTGGCCATCACCGCTGACAACGGCACGGGAGGCACTTCTATATCGAGATCCCGTGGGCGGGCGTGGCCAATGTCGATGATTTCACAGGCGCGATCGCGGCCAACCAAAAAGCGCGACACCGCTTCGATGGGTTTTTGCGTGGCCGACAGGCCGATCCGCACCAGCGGTTGCGGGCAAAGCGCTTGCAGGCGCTCCAGGCTCAGGGCCAGGTGACTGCCGCGTTTGCTGGCGGCGATGGCGTGGATTTCGTCGACGATTACCGTTTGCGTGGTGCCGAGCATTTTTCGGCCGGAATCGGAGCCAAGCAGCACGTAAAGGGATTCCGGGGTGGTCACCAGAATGTGCGGCGCGGTTTTGCGCATGGCCGAGCGGTCTTTTTGCAGCGTATCGCCGGTGCGCACGGCAGTGCTGATCGGCACGTCGGGCAGGCCCATCACACGCAACTGCTCGGTGATGCCGGCCAGCGGGTTTTGGAGGTTGATCTGGATGTCGTTGGACAGCGCCTTGAGCGGCGAAACGTAGACCACCAGGGTTTCGTCCGGCAGGCCATCCGGGTTTTCAAGGCCGCAATGGACCAGATCGTCGAGCACGGCCAGAAACGCGGTGAGGGTTTTGCCGGAACCGGTGGGCGCGGCAATCAGCGTTGAACGGCGCTGGCGGATCAACGGCCACGCCCGGGCCTGGGCGGCGGTGGCCGTCGCGAAGGTGTTGCTGAACCAGGCGCTGACGGCGGGGTGAAAGCCTGCCAGTGCAGCGTCCGTGGGGATGGGCAGATTCATGAAGTAATTTATGCGGGTGGGGCGGGGAAGTTGCAAGTACCGCTCAGGATCTGCGTCTATTCCGAGGGCCTCTTCGCGGGCAAGCCTCGCTCCTACAGCGAAGAGGCCGGTAGCGGCACCACAAATCCCCGGGAACTACACTTTACGGGTGACGGTTGCGCACTAAACCCGCAAAATGCAACGATTCCGGCAATTATTGAGGACATCGCCTGCGGGCGCTGTCGATAAAGCCATCGTTCCAATCAGACTGGGCCTGCTGACTCTATGCGAATGCGCCTTATGTTACTGGGCGGCGGAAATGCCCTTGGGCAGGCGCTGATTCGCCTCGGTGCGGAGGAAGACATCGGTTTCCTCGCCCCCCGCCCACCACAAGACGGCTGGGACGCCGCGAGCCTGACGCAACTGCTCGACGATACCCGTCCGGATGCGTTGATCAATCTCGCCTACTATTTCGACTGGTTCCAGGCGGAGACCGTCAGCGAGCAGCGTCTGGCCGGGCAGGAGCGCGCGATCGAGCGGCTGGCCGAGCTGTGCCAGCATCACAACATCGTGCTGCTGCAACCGTCGAGTTATCGCGTGTTCGATGGCTCCCGGGCGACCGCCTACAGCGAAAAAGACGAACCGGTACCGTTGGGCCTGCGCGGTCAGGCCTTGTGGCGCATCGAGCAAAGCGTGCGCGCCACCTGTCCGCAGCACGTGTTGCTGCGTTTCGGCTGGCTGCTCGATGACAGCCCCGACGGTACCCTTGGGCGATTCCTCGCCCGGGCCGAGAAAGCGGAAGAACTGCTGATGGCGGATGATCGTCGCGGTAATCCGACGCCGGTGGACGATGCAGCCCGGGTGATCATTTCGGTGCTCAAGCAACTCGATTGCGCGGCGCCGCTGTGGGGCACTTACCACTACGCCGGGCATGAGGCGACCACACCGCTGGCACTGGGGCAGGCGATTCTCACTGAAGCACGCGCCCTGCACCCGCTGGCCATCGAAGCACCGACCGCCCAGGCTCACGCCGCGCGGCCCGACGCTGCCGAAGAACCGCAACACGCGGTGCTGGCCTGCAAGAAAATTCTGCACACTTTCGGGATCAAACCCCGCGCCTGGCGCGCGGCACTCCCGGGCTTACTGGATAGGTTTTATCGCCATGGCTGACGGCCCTGTTTTAATCACCGGCGGCGCCGGTTTCATCGGTTCGCACCTGACCGATGCCTTGCTCGCCAAAGGGCATTCGGTGCGAATTCTCGATGACTTGTCCACCGGCAAACGCAGCAACCTGCCGATGGGCAATCCCCTCGTCGAACTGATCGAAGGCGACGTCGCCGATGCCGCCCTGGTGGCGCAGGCGATGCTCGGTTGCAGCGCGGTGGCGCATCTGGCCGCAGTGGCTTCGGTGCAGGCTTCGGTGGACGATCCGGTGAAAACTCATCAGAGCAACTTCATCGGCTCGCTGAACGTTTGCGAAGCCATGCGTCAGGCCGGTGTCAAACGCGTGTTGTACGCGTCCAGCGCAGCGGTCTATGGCAACAATGGCGAAGGCGAGTCGATTGACGAAGACACGCCCAAGGCACCGTTGACGCCGTATGCGGTGGACAAGTTGGCGAGCGAGCATTACTTCGATTTCTATCGCCGCCAGCATGGTCTGGAACCGGTGATTTTCCGCTTCTTCAACATCTTTGGCCCGCGTCAGGATCCGTCCTCGCCATACTCCGGTGTGATCAGCATTTTCAGCGAGCGCGCGCAGAAAGGATTGCCTATCACCGTGTTTGGTGATGGCGAGCAGACTCGGGATTTTGTCTACGTCGAGGACCTGGTGGACGTGCTGGTGCAAGCCATCGAGAAACCGCAGGTCGAGGTCGGGGCGGTGAATGTCGGCTGGAATCAGGCGACGACTCTCAAGCAGATGCTTGAAGCCCTTGAAGCCGTGGTCGGCAAGCTGCCGCCCGTGAGCTACGGCCCGGCGCGTTCCGGTGACATCCGCCATTCACGAGCGAATAACCGGCGGTTACTGGAGCGGTTCACTTACCCGGAGCAGACGCCAATGAGCGTTGGCCTGGCGCGGTTGTTGGGACGATAAATCGTTCCCCATGCTCCGCGTGGGAATGCAGCCAGGGATGCTCCGCGTCCCAAGAGCGGACGCGGAGCGTCCGGTGAAGCATTCCCACGCGGAGCATGGGAACGATCAGTGAAAAAGGCGCCTTGAAGGCGCCTTTTTCACGGCTGGAATTTGCGTTACCGCTGATGCAATCCTTGTGACGGGGGCGTTTTACTCCCGGTCGACCGCGTATCGGCCGCCATCAGTTCTAAGTCTGACCGTCACAACGCCTCATTCACCACCACGTGAACGTTCTTTAGAACTTGTAACCCAGACCGACCATGTAGATGAACGGATCGACGTCCACGTTCACCCGTGCGCGGGTGCCCGGGGCTACGGCATTGTTCTCGACGGTGGCACGGGTGTCGATGTCGATGTAGCGCACCTGGGCGTTGATCATCACGTTGTCAGTCAGCATGTAGTCGGCGCCGACCTGCCAGGCCAGGCCCCAGGAGTTTTTCGCATTGAAGTTGCTGAAGCCATTGGCGCTGGCTTCGCTGCCGACGTGCTCGTCGTAGATCCAGGTGTAGTTGATACCGCCGCCGATATACGGCTGGAATGCGGACTTGGAATCCAGTGGGTAGTAGACCAGGCTCAGGGTTGGCGGCAGGTGTTTCAGGGTACCGAGTTTGCCGTTGGCGGCGCCGAGCGCGGTGCCTTTGAGCTTCACGTCATGCTCGAACGGCGAAGCCGCCAACAGTTCGATCCCCAGGTTGTTGGTGATCATGTAGGCGAAGTTCAGGCCCAGTTGCGTGTCGCTGCTCATGGTGGCCTTGCCACCCAGATCGGCGCCCTTCAGCGGGCCCTGATCGACCTTGACGCTGGAGCTGTCGGCCGTCGGATTCACGGTGATCGCACCGGCCCGAACGATGATGTCGCCGGCGGTGTGGGCATGGGCGAGCGGGGCTGCGAGCGCGAGGGCAAGCAGCGAAGCGCTGAGCAGGGACTTGTGCATGGGGGCTCCAAAGGACGTTAAAAATGTTCGATGTCCAATGGTAGGGATCCAACTGATACGGTCTTTTGACTCAGCTCAATGAAACAGTGATGGGCTGATTTTGATGGATCTTTGATGGCCTCTTCGCGGGCAAGCCTCGCTCCTACAAGGGCAATGTTGAACCTGTGGGAGCGAGCGGTGCGGCGATCCGACTTGCCCGCGAAGGCGTCCTTTCAATCAACACCTGACTGCCGGATTCACTCCGGCAGTTCATACATATAAATCTTCTGCGCCTCCATCTGATACCCGGCATCCGCCAATTCGCTGGTGGACGCCTTGACCTGCAACGCACCTTCGACCCAGTACGGCTGATACAGCTCATCGAGCTTCACGCCGACTTCGCTTTTGACATGCACGATCTGGTTCGACGGTGGAGGCGGTACGTGGATGCAGGCGCCGAAATATGGCACCAGCAGAAACTCCGTGGTGCGGCCTTCTTCACTGACTTCCAGTGGCACGATGTACCCCGGCAAGCGAATGTTCTGGCCATCGAGACTCTTCACCACCGGCGCGTTCGGCATGTCTTGTCTGGCGGCCGGCGCCGACTCCGCGGACAACGCGTCGCTCATCTTCGACAGGTCGTGCAGCGGCGTCATGTTCGGCACTTCTGGCGGGGCATCCGGCGGGATCATTTCCGACCAGGTCAAGTCTTTCGGCTCGGCCGCCCACAGGGGCAGGGCGACCAGCATCAACAGCGCAAGCAGGGCGCGGGGCATGTTCAAGGTCCTCACAGGCGGATCGACAGGCCATCGGCCAAGGATTGACGATAAGCGCGCCAGGCCGGCACGCTGCCCATCAGCAGCGCGGCGATCAGGATGCCACCGAGCAGCGTCCATTCATATTCGCTTGGCCAGGCCAGCGGCAGGTACAAGCCGTAATTCGACTGCACGTAACCCTGCGCCACGGCGATGCCAACATACAGCAGCGCCACGCCGGCAATCACTCCCGACAACGCCAGGGCAAACGCTTCCAGCACCAGTAAAGTCGCAATATGCCACGGCCGCGCGCCCACCGAACGCAGAATTGCCATCTCGCGGCGGCGCTCGTTGAGGCTGGTGAGAATCGCCGTGAGCATGCCGATCAACCCGGTCAGCACCACGAACAACGAGACGACGAACAAGGCTTTTTCCGCCGTGCTCATCAAACTCCACAGCTCCTGCAACGCCACACCCGGCAGGATCGCCAGCATCGGTTCGCCACGGAACTCGTTGATTTCGCGTTGCAGCGCGAAGGTCGAAATTTTGTTGTTAAGGCCGAGCATGAACGCGGTGATTGCTTGCGGCGTCAGGTCCATGTTGCGCGCCTGATCGGCACTGACCCGACCGTTACCACGCGCCGGCACGCCGTTGTGCCAGTCGATGTGGATCGCTTCCATGCCGCCGAGGCTGATGTGCAGCGTGCGGTCCACCGGGGTGCCGGTGCGTTTGAGGATGCCGACCACGGTAAATGGTTTGTCGTCGTGCTTGACCAGGCTGATCGCCGCCACGCCATGGGCCAGCACCAGTTTGTCGCCGAGTTTGTAGTGCAGTGCATCGGCCACTTCGGCACCGAGCACCACTTCGAACGGATCGCTGGCGAAGGCGCGGCCGTCGGCCAGTTCCAGATGCTGTTGATGGCCGTACTGGTAATGCTCGAAGTACGCCTCGGTGGTGCCCATCACCCGATAACCGCGATGGGAGTCGCCGAGGGACATCGGGATCGCCCACTTCACTTTCGGGTTGTTGGCGAACTGCTCGAAGCTGTCCCAGCGGATGTTGTTGGTGGCGTTGCCGATGCGGAATACCGAATACAGCAGCAGGTTCACCGAGCCGGAACGCGCGCCGACGATCAGATCGGTGCCGCTAATGGTGCTGGCGAAACTGGCCTTGGCCTCGGTGCGCACCCGCTCCACCGCCAGCAGCAGGCAGACCGACAGGGCGATGGCGAACGCGGTGAGGATCGCGGTGAAGCGACGGTTAGCCAGGCTGGCCATGGCTAGACGAAACAAATACATCTCAAACCTCGGACAGGGTGGCGGCGCGATTGAGATCGGCCAGCGACAGGTGGCGATCGAACAGCGGCGCGAGGCTCTGATCGTGACTGACGAACAACAGGCTCGAGCCGGCTTCGCGGCATTCGGCGAATAGCAGGCGAATGAAGTTTTCGCGAGCGTCGTAGTCCAGGGCCGAGGTCGGTTCGTCGGCGATGACCAATTCCGGTTGACCGATCAACGCACGCGCGGCAGCGACCCGTTGCTGCTGGCCGATGGACAGCGAATCGGCGCGGCGGCCCAAAATGTTTTCGTCTTTCAGGCCCAGATGGGCGAGCAGGGTAGCGGCGGCCTGATCGACGCTGCCGTGGCGCTGTTTCGCCCGCTCGGCACGCAGTTTCGAGAAGTGGCAGGGCAGTTCGACGTTCTCCCGCACTGACAGAAACGGCAGCAAGTTGAACTGCTGGAAGATGTAGCCGGTGTGATCGACCCGGAAGTGGTCGCGGGCACCGGCCGAGAGTTCGGTCAGCTCCTGGCCGAGCAGGCGAATGCTGCCGCGATCAGGCTTCTGCACACCACCGAGCAGGCCGAGCAGGGTGGTCTTGCCGCTGCCGCTGGGGCCTTTGAGGAACAGGGTTTCACCAGGCTCCAGGCGGAACGCCGGGATGTCCAGCAGCGGCGGGTGACCGGGCCAGCTGAAGCCCAGGTCGGACAGTTCGATGAGTGCTTGGGTCATGGCGCCGATTTCATGAGGTTTGTCTCGACTTCACATTCAACATTACTCCCTGTAGGAGCGAGGCTTGCCCGCGAAGAGGCCAGTAGATCCAACAGAGATGTTGACTGACAGATCGCTTTCGCGGGCAAGCCTCGCTCCTACAGGATGGGGGTTGGATCAGAACTTGAGGGCAGCAGCCTTGGCTGTCACTTCAACCCCTTGTTGTCCGCCCGGGCTGATCAGTTGTACCTGAATCTTCTGGGTAGCCGGGAATGTGTTGAAGACAGTCGCCAGATCCAGGGTTTTCAGCGCGCCTGGGGCCGAGCAGCTGAATTGGTAACGGGCGTGGATTTCGCTGTGGTCATGGTGATGCTCGTGACCGTCCTTGGCTTCTTCATGCTCATCTTCGTCATGGTCGTCGGCATCCGGCTTGTCACCGAACAGCGGGCTTTCCAATTCTTGAGTCGCGACCACGCAACCGGCGGCTTTCGGCAGGTTGAACAGCGCCAGCGGTTTTTCCAGTTGGGCACGGACCGCGGCGACCTTGGCCTTGTCGGCGTCGGTGGTGGCGGCGTGTTCGAAGCCCACCAGGTTCATTGCCGGGCTTTCCAGTTCCAGCTCGAGGGTCTGGCCGTCCAGAGCCGCATTCAAACGACCGACGCCGTGTTCGTGGGCGCCGAGGCTGCCGTGCTCATGGTCGTGATCATGCTCGACAGCCGCGTGGGCGACAGCCAGTGGCAACAGGGCAAACGGCAAAGCGAGCAGCAGACGGCGCATGGCGGGTCTCCGAAAAGTAAAATGAAAAATTTGTTATGTAATCTTATAACGAAAGTGTCGAGAGTTTGACCGTCTGCTTGGCGTTGTGCAAGACCCATGGGAGCATGCGAGTCATGTGTGGGCAGGAGCAGACTTATGTTGCGAATACGCGGAAGCATCGGCGACTGGCCGGTGGATTTGACCCTGGAACTGGATGAGGGCGACTGGGCGCAGCTCGGTGCGCAGTTGCAGGCAGCCAAACCCGAGGCGAGTGTGACCCCCGCCAAACCGGTGAATCAGGACGAGGCGCTGTGGCAGATCGCCAAAGAATTGCTGCGCAAGGCCGGGCAATTGAGCGGGCCGGATTTGCTGGAGCAACTGGAAGGGCTGACCGGCAGCGCAGCGACGGGCAAGCGCTTGTTGGTGCGCTTGCGCCACTGCGCAGATGTCAAAGTGGTGAGCGGCGGGGATACACCGCTTTATAGCTGGCGCGAGCCAGCGTAGGAGCTGCCGCAGGCTGCGATCTTTTGATTTTAATAGAGCGCGGCAAACAGCTTGCGACGGTATGTGGTCACCAGCGGGTGATCGTTGCCCAGCAGGTCGAACACTTGCAGCAAAGTCTTGTGCGGCAAGCCTTCGTTATAGCTGCGGTTGCGGATGAACAGTTTCAGCAAGGCATCCAGCGCCGCGTCGTATTGCTGACGGGCCAGCTGCTGGATCGCCAGTTGATAGACCGCCTCATCGTCCTGCGGGTTTTTCGCCAGACGTGCTTTCAGGTCTGCCGCATCCGGCAAGTCCCTGGCCTGACCGAGAAACTGGATCTGCGCCTTGGCGCCGGCCAGTGCGGCCTTGTGCTCATCGGTCTTGACCGCGTCGAGCACGACTTGCGCTTCACCCAGTTCACCGCGCTCGGTGAGGCAGCGGGCGTAGAGGATCAGGGCCTTGGCATTGGTGTTGTCTTCAGTCAGCAAGACTTTGAGCGTGGCTTCGGCGTCGGCGAAACGGCCGTCATCGAACAACGCCTGAGCCTGTTCGAATGGATCGGCGGCGGCTGGAGGCGGCATTTGCACATGAGGTTCGAGCATCGTGCGTACAGCGGATTCCGGTTGCGCACCGGCAAAACCGTCCACCGGCTGACCGTCCTTGAACAGCACCACGGTCGGCAGGCTGCGAATGCCGAAACGCGCAACAATGTCCTGCTCGATATCGCAGTTGACCTTGGCCAGCAGCAACTCGCCCTGATAGCTCTCGGCGATGGTTTGCAGCATCGGCATTAAGGCCTTGCACGGCGCACACCATTCGGCCCAGAAATCCACCAGTACCGGTTTGTGAAAAGAGTTCTCGATCACCGACTGGTCGAAATCGGCAGTCGTGGCGTCGAAGATGTACGGCGTTTCCTGACTCATGGGGGATCTCGTAAAAGCGTGGATGGAACCACTATAAAGCTTGGTGGGGGGCGGCTGAAAGCGGGGTGACCATGATCGTTCCCACGCTCTGCGTGGGAATGCCTCCAGTGACGCTCTGCGTCACGCCATATGAAAGGACGCGGAGCGTCCCGGGCTGCATTCCCACGCTGGAGCGTGGGAACGATCATGTCGGCTTCAAGCACGCCGCGCGTGGTAAAGGCTCACATGCCGAAACTCTTCGGGTTCGGCCAGGTCCGGCAAGGTCATCGCCTCCAGCATCTCGATGCGCCGATACAGCGGATGGCGAAAATCCCGCACCCGCGAATCCGCCACCAACGCTTCCCGGCCACGGCTGAGAAATTCGTCGAGTAACGGCAGATTTTCCCGGTCGTACAACACATCGGCCACCAGAATCAGATCAAACCGATCCGCCTCGGCGAAAAAGTCCGTTGAATAGCTGAGCGGCACATCATTGAGTTCGGCATTCGCCCGACACGCGGCAATCGCCAGCGGGTCCAGGTCACAGGCCACCACTTCCAGCGCCCCGGCCTTCACTGCCGCAATCGCGGCCACCCCGGAACCGGCGCCGAAATCCAGCACCCGTTTGCCTTCGACCCAATGCGGGTGTTCGGCGAGATAGCGGGCCACGGCCAACCCACTGGCCCAACAGAAACTCCAGTACGGCGGCTCGTGGAGAATCCGCCGGGTTTCTTCGGGGCTGAAGGCGCGGTCCATGTTGTCGCCGTCGATCAGCCAGAGTTTCAGCTCGGTGCCCGGTAACTCACAGGCTACAAGCTGTGCGTCACCGAGCAGTTCACCCAACGCCTGTTGCAGGTCGAGCGGTGCAATCATGGCGCTTTGACGAATTGCAGCTGACCCAGGGCCTGGGTTGTCGGCTGTGTGACGATTTGCGCCGGCAGATGCAGTATCAACTGCCCGGACTGGCTGGCACGGCCGCGCAGTTCAACGCGAGCGCCAACCGGGAAGGATTCAGGGTTGAAACGCAGGCGAAACGGCAACACCTGATTGGTGCCGATCAGGTTGGCACTGGCGAGCAATTGTTGCGGGCGACCCTTGTCGTCGATCACCAGCAGCGCCAGTTCGACTTCGGCGTCGGTCGGCACGCCTAGCAGGGTGCCGCTGATTTCACGTTGGTAAGCCGGCAGCGGGCCGAGCTCGGCAGACGCCTTGGCTTTCTTCTGTGCCTGTTGCGGCGCCGGGCCGGGCGTCGGTGGCTGGGGCTTGGGTGCATCGCTGCCACAGGCCACCAGCAGGCTGAAAAGACTGAGCAAAACGAGCGGTCGTAACGACATTGGCGGCTCCGGCAAGGTGAAAACATTATAGCCCGTCTGTATACCGCAAACCCTATGGCTTGTCTTGCCACGGGGATGCGCTACCATGGCCCTCCCATTTTTTGTTGCCTGCCACCATGCACTGTCCCTTCTGCGGTGCCAACGACACCAAGGTCATCGACTCGCGTCTGGTCGCCGAGGGCGAACAGGTGCGCCGCCGGCGTGAATGCCTGGCCTGCGGCGAACGTTTCACGACGTTCGAAACCGCTGAACTGGTGTTGCCGCGCCTGATCAAAACCGACGGCAGTCGCCAGCCGTTCGACGAAGAAAAACTCCGTGCCGGCATGCAGCGGGCGCTGGAGAAGCGCCCGGTGAGTGTCGAGCGCCTGGAATCGTCGCTGGTGCACATCAAGCACAAGCTGCGCGCCACCGGCGAACGCGAGGTCAAATCCCTCGTGGTCGGCGAACTGGTGATGGCCGAGCTGAAAAAGCTTGATGAAGTCGCCTATATCCGCTTCGCTTCGGTGTATCGACGCTTCCAGGACCTCAACGAGTTCCGCGAAGAGATCGATCGCCTCGCCCGTGAACCGGTGAAAGAATGACCACCTCCCCGGAACAAGCCATCCTCGACGCCCATTACATGGCCCGTGCCCTGGAACTGGCGCGCAAAGGTCATTACACGACGCACCCCAACCCGCGGGTCGGCTGCGTGGTGGTGCGTGACGGGCAGATTGTCGGCGAAGGCTGGCATGTGCGCGCCGGCGAGCCCCATGCCGAAGTCCACGCCCTGCGCGCCGCTGGCGACAAGGCGCGAGGCGCCACGGCTTACGTGACCCTCGAACCGTGCAGCCACCACGGCCGTACGCCGCCCTGCGCCGATGCGCTGGTGAATGCCGGTGTGGCGCGCGTCGTTGCGGCGATGCAGGACCCGAACCCGGAAGTCGCCGGTCGCGGTCTGCAACGTCTGGCCCAGGCGGGTATCGCCACCGAAAGCGGCGTGCTGGAAGTTGAGGCGCGCAAGCTCAATGAAGGCTTCCTCAAGCGCATGGAGCACGGCTTGCCGTTCGTGCGGGTCAAGTTGGCCATGAGTCTCGACGGTCGCACGGCGATGGAAAGCGGCGAGAGCCAGTGGATCACCGGCACAGCGGCGCGTTCGGCGGTACAACGGCTGCGCGCTCAGGCCAGCGTGGTGCTGACCGGCGCCGACACGGTGCTGGCGGACAATGCCCGCTTGACCGTGCGTGCCGATGAATTGGGCCTGGATCCCGAACAAACCGCCTTGGCCATGAGCCGTCCTCCATTGCGGGTGCTGATCGACGGTCGCCTGCGGGTGCCGCTGGACGCGCCGTTCTTCAAGGCCGGCCCGGCATTGGTCGCGACGTGCATGGCGATCGAAGAGCAATACGCCAACGGTCCGGAATGCCTGATCGTGGCTGGCGACGATGGCCAGGTCGACTTGCGCAAGTTGCTGGTTGAGCTGGCTGCCCGTGATGTCAACGAGGTGCTGGTCGAGGCTGGCCCACGTCTGGCCGGGGCGTTTGCTCAGCAAGGGTTGGTGGACGAGTTCCAGATATTCATTGCCGGCAAGTTCCTCGGCTCCACGGCCCGACCGTTGCTGGATTGGCCGCTGGCGCAGATGAAAGATGCGCCCGAGCTCAAAATTACCGAAATCCGCGCGGTTGGCGATGACTGGCGAGTCATTGCCATACCTGTCCCAACGGTCAGCGTATAATTCCCGGCTGCAGCCCAGAAGGCCCTGTTCTCGAGGAGGACTCCATGTTTACCGGCATCATCGAATCCATCGGCAGTATTCGTGCATTGACCCCAAAAGGCGGAGATGTGCGGGTTTACGTAGAAACCGGCAAGCTCGACCTGAGCGACGTCAAACTGGGCGACAGCATTGCCGTCAACGGCGTGTGCCTGACGGCGGTTGAACTGCCGGGCAATGGCTTTGCGGCGGACGTCAGTCGCGAAACCCTCGACTGCACCGCCATGAATGACCTCAAGAGCGGCAGCCCGGTGAATCTGGAAAAAGCCCTGACCCCGACCACCCGCCTCGGCGGGCACTTGGTCAGCGGTCACGTCGACGGTGTCGGCGAAGTGGTCTCGCGCACCGACAATGCCCGCGCCGTGGAATTTCGCATCCGTGCGCCGAAAGAACTGGCCAAGTACATCGCCCATAAAGGTTCGATCACCGTCGACGGCACCAGCCTGACGGTGAACGCGGTCGATGGCGCCGAGTTCTTGCTGACGATCATTCCGCACACCCTGAGCGAAACCATCATGGCTGCTTACAAGCCAGGGCGCCGGGTGAACCTGGAAGTCGACTTGCTGGCCCGTTATCTGGAGCGCCTGCTGCTGGGCGACAAGGCTGCTGAGCCTGGCTCTTCACAAAAGTCTGGCGGCACTATTACTGAAAGCTTTCTGGCCCAAAACGGCTATCTCAAATCCTGACTCAAGGGGGTGCCTTGTGGCGCTCAATAGCATCGAAGAACTGGTTGAAGACATCCGCCAAGGCAAGATGGTCATCCTCATGGATGACGAAGACCGCGAGAACGAAGGCGACCTGATCATGGCCGCCGAGTGCTGCAAGGCTGAACACATCAACTTCATGGCCAAGCACGCCCGTGGCCTGATCTGCATGCCGATGAGCCGCGAGCGCTGCGAACTGCTCAGGCTGCCGTTGATGGCGCCACGCAACGGTTCCGGTTTCGGCACCAAGTTCACCGTGTCCATCGAAGCCGCCGAAGGCGTGACCACCGGTATCTCTGCGGCCGACCGTGCGCGTACCGTACAAGCCGCTGCCGCCAAAGACGCCAAGGCTGAAGACATCGTCAGCCCTGGCCACATCTTCCCGCTGATGGCCCAAGCCGGCGGCACCCTGGCCCGCGCCGGCCATACCGAAGCGGCCTGCGACCTGGCGCGCATGGCCGGTTTCGAGCCGAGCGGTGTGATCTGCGAAGTGATGAACGACGACGGCACCATGTCCCGTCGCGCCGAACTCGAAGCGTTTGCCGCCGAGCACAACATCAAGATCGGCACCATTGCCGACCTGATTCACTACCGGATGATCCACGAACGTACCGTTCAGCGGATTGCCGAGCAGCCATTGGACAGCGAACTGGGCCAGTTCAACCTGGTGACCTATCGTGATTCGGTGGAAGGCGACGTGCACATGGCCCTGACCCTGGGCACCGTGTGCGCCGAAGAACCGACCCTGGTTCGGGTGCACAACATGGACCCGCTGCGTGACCTGCTGATGGTCAAGCAACCGGGCCGCTGGAGCCTGCGCGCCGCTATGGCCGCGGTTGCCGAGGCTGGCAGCGGTGTGGTGCTGTTGCTCGGTCACCCGCTCGATGGCGACGTGTTGCTGGCGCACATCCGCGAAACCGCCGATCACCTGGCGGTGAAGAAACCGACCACCTACAGCACTGTGGGTGCCGGTTCGCAGATCCTTCGGGACCTGGGCGTGCGTAAAATGCGCCTGATGTCTGCGCCGATGAAATTTAATGCGATATCCGGTTTCGATCTGGAAGTTGTAGAATACGTGCCCTCCGAATAATGACCGGTTGTTTCCAGTCCTTGATTCGCGGCTAACACATCACTGAGGGACGCGTAGAAAGCGCGTCCCGGCTCTTTAAGAGATCTAACGAATGACCCTGAAGACCATCGAAGGTACCTTCATCGCCCCTAAAGGCCGCTACGCTCTGGTAGTGGGCCGTTTCAACAGCTTCGTCGTTGAAAGCCTGGTCAGCGGTGCAGTTGATGCCCTGGTTCGCCATGGCGTGAGCGAAAGCGACATCACCATCATCCGTGCGCCTGGCGCCTTCGAAATCCCGCTGGTTGCGCAGAAAGTCGCTCAGAAGGGCGAGTTCGCGGCAATCATCGCCCTGGGCGCGGTCATTCGTGGCGGTACTCCGCACTTCGAATACGTGGCTGGCGAATGCACCAAGGGCCTGGCCCAGGTGTCCATGGAGTTCGGCGTGCCGGTCGCTTTCGGCGTACTGACCGTTGATTCCATCGAACAAGCCATCGAACGTTCCGGCACCAAGGCCGGTAACAAAGGTGCTGAAGCTGCCCTGTCCGCTCTGGAAATGGTCAGCCTGCTGGCGCAGTTGGAGGCCAAGTGATTAGCGACGATAGCGATCGTTTCAACCCGCGCGATCCAAAGCCTGCGGATGCCGGCAAGCCATCGAAAAGCGCCAAGCGTCGCGAAGCCCGTCAGCTCGCGACTCAGGCGCTGTACCAATGGCACATGGCTAGGCAGTCGCTGAACGAGATCGAAGCGCAGTTCCGGGTCGATAACGATTTCACCGATGTCGATGGCGCGTACTTCCGCGAAATCCTGCACGGGGTTCCGCAGTTCAAGACCGAGATCGACACCGCGCTCAAGCCTTGCCTGGACTTGACCATCGAAGAGCTGGACCCGGTTGAACTGGCCGTTCTGCGCCTGTCCACCTGGGAACTGCTCAAGCGTGTCGACGTGCCATACCGCGTTGTGATCAACGAAGGTATCGAACTGGCCAAAGTATTCGGTTCCACCGACGGCCACAAGTTCGTCAACGGTGTGCTCGACAAGCTGGCCCCGCGTCTGCGTGAAGCTGAAGTGAAGGCGTTCAAGCGCTGATCGGCGCTTGAACTGCCATTGCCATGGGCGAGTTTGAGCTGATCCGCAATTTCTTCGCCGCCGCGCCTTGTGCGCAGGGCGGCGAAGGCGTTGCCCTCGGGATCGGCGACGACTGCGCCTTGCTGGCTGTTCCTCCCGGGGAGCAGTTGGCGATTTCCACCGATACCCTGGTGGCCGGTGTGCATTTCGCCGACCCCTGCGATCCGTTTTTGCTCGGCCAGCGCTCGCTGGCCGTGGCCGTCAGTGACCTGGCCGCCATGGGCGCCACCCCCGTTGCCTTTACCCTTGCCTTGACCTTGCCGACCGGGACTTCCGATTGGCTGGAAGCATTCGCCCGTGGTTTGAACCTCATGGCGCAGAATTGCCGTGTGGCACTGGTGGGCGGCGATACCACTCGCGGGCCGTTAAGCCTGACCATGACGGTATTCGGCCGGGTGCCGACCGGTCTGGCGCTGACCCGCAGCGGTGCACAGCCGGGCGATTTACTCTGTGTGGGCGGTGATCTGGGTAACGGCGCGGGCGCATTGCCGCTGGTGCTCGGCCAGCGGACTGCGGACGCGGCCATCGCCGATCCATTACTGGCCCATTACTGGTCGCCGCAACCGCAACTGGCGTTGGGCCAGGCGTTGCGCGGCAGGGCCACTGCGGCGCTGGATATCTCCGATGGCTTGCTCGCCGACTGCGGGCATATTGCCCTGGCGTCGAAAGTCGGGATTGAGGTAGAGCGCAGCAGGCTGCCGTTGTCGAAGGCGCTGCTGGCTTTCCTCGGTCAACCCGACGCGGAGCAAGCCGCCCTGAGCGGCGGTGACGATTACGTGCTGGCCTTCACCTTGCCGCCCGCCGAGCTGCCATCGTTGCTGGCGGACGGCTGGCCGATCCATGTGCTCGGGCAGGTTGTTGCAGGGCAGGGCGTGATTCTGCTGGACGCCGACGGGCACGACATCACCCCGCCAATCCGGGGTTATCAACATTTTCGGGAGACACCGTGACAGATCATCCCAAACAGGTTCCGTCGGAGTTCGTACCGCCGTCGGTCTGGCGCAATCCGTGGCATTTTTTGGCGTTCGGCTTCGGCTCGGGCACCCTGCCAAAAGCGCCGGGCACCTGGGGTTCGTTAGTGGCGTTACCCTTTATTCCGTTGTGGCAGATGCTGCCCGACTGGGGCTACTGGCTGATGCTCGGCATCACCATGCTGTTCGGCTTCTGGCTGTGCGGCAAGGTCGCCGACGATTTGCGCGTGCACGACCATGAAGGCATCGTCTGGGACGAAATGGTTGGGATGTGGATCACCCTGTGGCTGGTGCCGCAAGGTTGGTATTGGTTGTTGGCGGGGTTCCTGATGTTCCGCTTCTTCGACATCCTCAAGCCGTGGCCGATTCGCTGGATCGACCGGCATGTGCACGGTGGCGTCGGGATCATGCTCGACGACGTGCTGGCCGGGGTGTTCGCGTGGTTGGCGATGCAAGGGCTGGTTTGGCTTTTCGCCTGAAGGCTGCAGTCGAGGACGAAAGATGGCTCGCTGGTTGATGGTGATGGTTTTCGCGACGTTTTGCTCGTTCGCCCGGGCGGGGGATGCACCGACGACGCCGTCCGTGATTCACCTGGCCAGCGAGGCGTGGGAAGACTTTACCGCCGCCGATGGCCGTGGTTTGGGCTGGGACGTGTTGCGCGAAGTGTTTGAGCCTGCGGGTGTCAAACTGGATATTCGAATCGAACCGTACACGCGCGCCACGGGTCTTGCACAGCGTGGCGAAGTGGACGCGTGTGTCGGTGCCTATCGGGATGAAGTCAGTGACGTGCTCTATCCGCACTGGAGTTTCGATACCGATCCGATCTATGCACTGGGCCTGGCCACCAATCCGGCGCCGACCGCGGAAAATCTGGGCAATTATCGATTGGCCTGGGTACGCGGCTACAAGTACCAGGCTTACCTGCCCAACGTGCAGCGCTATAACGAAGTCGCGCGGCGTACCGGGATTCTGCCGATGCTGATCCACAACCGCGTCGACTACTACATCGACGCGCTGACCGAAGTCGATGACATCGTCAGACGAGCCAAGGACCCGTCGCAGTTTCGTCGCACGCACATCGCGGATTTGCCGCTGTACCTGTGCTTCGCCGATACACCTCGGGCCCGGCAATTGATGGTGCTGTTCGACCAGCGCATGGAATTGC
Organism: Pseudomonas sp. GW822-FHT02G04; assembly: GCF_058802085.1. Lineage (NCBI taxonomy): Bacteria > Pseudomonadati > Pseudomonadota > Gammaproteobacteria > Pseudomonadales > Pseudomonadaceae > Pseudomonas > Pseudomonas sp. GW822-FHT02G04. The sequence continues at coordinate 264,220 of NZ_JBXANU010000006.1, read as the reverse complement.
TGGTAAAAAGCGGTCAGCTGAAACCGGTCTTCGAACGCTGGAAGCAGCCTTATCCGTTCGGTTCGAAATGAAAGAGTTCAATGTGGGAGCGGGGCAGATATCAAACTTTTTGATCGTTATGGCCGATAATTCAGCCTAAGCGTCTGCGGGAACGTGCTGCTACAATGCCGCCTCTGCGAATCTTCAGTACTTATAGATCAGGAGCACACCGGTGCCTGTCGTTTTTGTCGCCGCTTCCAAGCTGCCAACGCCTTTTGCGCAATTCACCATGCACGGCTTTCTCGATGAAGAAAACGGGCGCGAGCACGTGGTGCTGAGCCTGGGTGAGTTCGCCGACGGTGCTCCGGTACTCGGCCGGTTGCACTCCGAATGCCTGACCGGCGATGCCTTGTTCAGCCAGCGTTGCGACTGCGGTTCGCAACTCGAGGCGGCGTTGCAGGCGATCGCCCGTGAAGGCCGTGGTGTGTTGCTCTACTTGCGTCAGGAAGGTCGCGGCATTGGCCTGCTGAACAAGATCCGCGCCTATGAATTGCAGGATGGCGGCGCCGATACCGTTGAAGCCAACGAACGTCTGGGCTTCGCCGCCGACCAGCGCGACTACGCCATGTGCCTGCCGATGCTGGAGCACCTGGGCGTGAAGTCCCTGCGTCTGATGACCAACAACCCACGTAAGGTCAAAGCCTTGACCGACATGGGCATCGTGGTTGCCGAGCGCGTGCCGTTGCACACCGGGCACAATCCGCACAACAAACTCTACTTGGCCACCAAGGCCAGCAAGCTCGATCACATGATGGGCAACGAGCATCAGGGCGAGGTTGACCGGGCGTGACCCGCGGTCAGGTACGGCGACGACTGGCCGTCAACTGGTGGCAATACCTGGCGTTGGCCTTGCTGCCGCTGTTCGTGGTCAATGGCTTGTTCGGCCAAAGCGAGGCGATTCTGCCGGTGCTGGCCATGCCGTTTTTCATTGCCGGTGTGGCGTCGATGTTTGTCAGCCTGAAGTTCTTTGGCGGTTACAAACATGCGCTGATCGCGACCCAAAAAGCCCTCGATACCCCTGAAGAACCCGCCGCCTGGATCGCCCTGGCCGCGAAACGCCGTGCTGCGTTTCTGGTCGCTGGCCTGCCCGCCTGGATCGGCGCACTGGCAGTGTTCGTTGGTCTGGAAGCCGTACCGCTGATGCTGCTGGCGTTGTCGACTGCGGTGCTGTTCTACCTCTACCGTATCCCACGTCAACTCGGCTGATGCGCAGCGTCTGGCTGGCAGTCCTGTTGCTGGCCGTCAGTGGCCCGGCAGCTTCGGCCGAGCGGGTCGTCAGCCTGGCACCATCGCTTTCTGAAATCGTCATTGAACTGAATTCGGCTGACCTGCTGGTCGGCGTGCTGGATGCCGGTGAGCGTCCTGCCGAGCTCAAAGACATTCCTTCGGTGGGCCGCTACGGTCAGTTGGACATCGAACGGTTGCTCAGCCTCAAGCCCGATTTACTGCTGCTCTGGCCGGGCAGTGTAGGGCCGGCTCAGCGTGAACAGCTCAAGCGGCTGAACATTCCCACCTATGTCGCCGAGCCGCATGACCTCGAACAACTCACTGCGCAGGTTGAGGCGATAGCCACGCAACTCGGTCGACCGGCGCGGGGCGTTGCATTGGCCGAAAACCTGCGTCAGCGACTCGATTCCCTGCGTCAGCGCTATCGAAGGGACGAGCCGCTGCGGGTGTTTTATCAAGTCTGGGATCGGCCGCTGTACACCGTGGGCGGCGGACAGATCATCAGCGATGCGCTGCAGGTTTGCGGGGCAAGCAATGTGTTTGCCGACCTGCCACAGCCTGCACCGCAGGTCAGTGTGGAGGCCGTGTTGCAGCGCAACCCCGAGGTGATTCTGGCCAGCGATCAGGCGCAGCTCGATGCGTGGAAGGCCTGGCCCCAGGTGGCGGCGGTGGCGCAGGGGCAATTGCTACTGGTGACGGATAAAGGCCTGGAACGGCCGAGTGGGCAGATGATCGAAGCGACGGCCAAGCTCTGTCAGTTGATTGCGCCTGATCTCTAACCTGTGGCGAGGGAGCAAGCTCCCTCGCCACAGGGTTTTGCATGTAGCCAGAGGATCAGATATTCAGCAATTGCAGGCGCTGACGCACCGCTTCTTCGATCCCGGCTTCATCCAGCCCGCATTCGGCGAGCATTTGCGCAGGCTTGGCGTGTTCGACGTAGATGTCTGGCAAGCCCAGGTGCAGCACCGACTTGAGGATGTTTTCGCGGGCGAGGAACTCGCTGACCGCGCCACCGGCGCCGCCCATGATCGCGTTCTCTTCGACGGTCACCAGCAATTGGTGACTGCCGGCGATTTCGCGAACCAGTGCTTCGTCGAGCGGTTTGACGAAACGCATATCGACGACCGTTGCATCCAGCTTCTCGGCGACTTTCAGTGCCTCGGCCAGTTGCACGCCGAACACCAGCAGGGCGACTGTGCTGCCCTGACGACGAACCACACCCTTGCCGATTTCAATCGGTTCGAGGTCTTTCGCGATCGGTGCATTCGGGCCCGTGCCGCGCGGGTAACGCACTGCCGCCGGGCCGTTGTACAGGTGACCGGTGCTGAGCATTTTGCGCAGTTCGTTTTCGTCGCTCGGGGTCATCACCAGCATGCCGGGGATGCAACGCAGGAACGACAGGTCAAAGCTGCCTGCGTGCGTCGGGCCGTCTTCGCCCACCAGACCGGCGCGGTCGATGGCGAACAGTACGTCGAGGTTTTGCACCGCGACGTCATGAATCAGTTGGTCGTAACCGCGTTGCAGGAAGGTCGAATAGATCGCCACTACCGGTTTGGCGCCTTCACAGGCCATGCCGGCTGCCAGGGTCACGGCGTGTTGCTCGGCAATCGCCACATCGAAATAGCGCGTCGGGAAGCGTTCACTGAAGGCCACCAGGTCGGAGCCTTCCTTCATCGCCGGGGTGATCCCGACCAGGCGCGGATCGGCTGCCGCCATGTCGCACAGCCACTCACCAAACACACCGGAATATTTCGGCCCGCTGGCTTTTTTCGGCGCGGCGGCCGGAGCGTCCAGCGGTTCGAGTTTGGTGATGGCGTGGTAACCGATCGGGTCGACTTCCGCCGGGGCGAAGCCTTTGCCTTTCTTGGTGACCACGTGCAGGAATTGCGGGCCTTTCAGATCGCGCATGTTGCGCAGGGTGGCGATCAGGGTCGGCAGATCATGGCCATCGATCGGGCCGATGTAGTTCCAGCCCAGTTCTTCGAACAGCGTGCCAGGGACCAGCATGCCTTTGGCATATTCTTCGGTGCGGCGGGCGATTTCCCAGGCGCCGGGCAGGCGCGACAGAACCTTTTTGCTGCCTTCGCGCATGCTCGCGTAAGTGCGGCTGGAAAGGATTTTCGCCAGATAGTTCGACAGCCCGCCGACGTTGCGCGAGATCGACATGTCGTTGTCGTTGAGGATCACCAGCATGTTGGCGTCCACTTCCGGCGCGTGGTTCAGCGCCTCGAAGGCCATGCCAGCGGTCAGTGCGCCGTCGCCGATCACCGCGATCGCCTTGCGATCACTGTGCTGCAGGCGGGCGGCAATGGCCATGCCCAGCGCTGCGCTGATCGAGGTGCTGGAGTGGCCGACACCAAAGGTGTCGTACTCGCTCTCGGAGCGACGCGGGAAGGCGGCGATGCCGTCCTTCTGGCGCAGGGTGCTCATGCGCCCGCGACGGCCGGTGAGGATTTTGTGCGGATAAGCCTGATGACCCACGTCCCACACCAGCCGGTCGTCCGGGGTGTCGAAAACGTAGTGCAACGCGATGGTCAGCTCGATCACGCCCAGGCCGGCACCGAAATGCCCACCGGTCTGGCCGACCGTGTAGAGCAATTCCAGGCGCAACTCATCAGCCAGGGTTTCCAGCTCGGCTTCGCCTAACCGGCGCAGGCCGTCCGGCGTGTTGGCACGGTCGAGCAGGGGCGTGGTCGGGCGCTTACGGGGAATCTCATGAAACGTCGTGGGCATCAGGCGAATCGTTATAGGTATAAAAGATGCGGCAGTTTACCTGATGCATCGCCCCCTGCCCACGCGTTGGTCTTTTTTGGCGGATACGCCGTCAATTGCGGCGGTCAACGATATACCGGGCCAGATCACGCAAGGGCTCGGCTGCCGCGTCAAACGGTCGCAGCGCGTGCAGGGCCTGGTCGCGCAGTTCCAAAGCGTAGGCCTTGGCTGCCTCGAGACCGAGCAGCGCCGGGTAGGTCGGCTTGTCCCGGGCAATATCGGCGCCCTGGCGTTTGCCGAGGGTGGCGGTGTCACTTTCGACGTCGAGAATGTCGTCCTGGACCTGAAATGCCAGGCCGATGGCCTGTGCATAACTTTGCAGCGACTTCAGTTCGTCCTTCTCGGCACGACCACTGGCCAGGGCGCCGAGTTTTACGCTGACTTCGATCAGCGCGCCGGTCTTGTGCCGATGCATGTATTCAAGGGCTTTTTGATCGAGCTTGAGACCCACCGAGCCAAGATCGATGGCTTGTCCGCCGACCATGCCCGCCGGGCCTGCCGCCAGCGCCAGGGCGCTGACCATCTGTAGACGGGTCTCGGCATCCGACGCACTCAGGCGCGGGTCGAGCAGGGCGCTGAAGGCCAGGCTCTGTAAACCGTCGCCGGCGAGAATCGCGCAGGCTTCGTCGAATTTCTTGTGGGTGGTCGGCTGGCCGCGACGCAGGTCGTCATCGTCCATGGCCGGCAAATCGTCGTGCACCAGCGAATAGGCATGGATCAGCTCAACCGCGCAGGCTGCACCGTTAGCTTGCTCGGCCTTGCCGCCCAGCGCTTCACACGCGGCGTAGGCCAGCAGCGGACGTACGCGTTTGCCGCCGTTCATTACGCTGTAGCGCATGGCTTCGTACAGCCGCGCAAGCTCAGGGCTCGGAGGGTTGAACAGGGTTTCCAGTGCCGCGTTGACGCGAGCCTGGCTGGCTGCCGAATACGCTGCAATCATTCTGGCTGATCCGCGTCGAAGGGTTCCTCGGCCAACTCGCCGTCACGCTCGAGCAGCACTTGAACCTTCTGCTCGGCCTGGGCCAGCGCCGCCTGGCAATCGCGGGTCAGCCCGATGCCCTGCTCGAAAGCGGTCAGCGAGTCTTCCAGCGACAATTCGCCGTTCTCCAGACGCTCCACCAGCGTTTGCAGGTCAGCGAGGGATTGTTCGAAATCCAGTGCAGCTTTTTTGCGGGCCATGGCGGCTATTTCCGGTTGACGTTAAACCGGCGCGACACTAGCAGACATGGGGGGTATGGGCAAATGAGCGGGCCTGAAAACCCCTGTCGCGGCGTCGGAAAAACCGGACTCAGAATGCCTCAACCTCAGGGTGAAGGATCTGGTACCGAGTGCTGCGCCCGCCACCGGGCAGGCGTTTCAGGCAGCCCTTCTCCAGCAGTTCGGTCAGATGACGGGTCGCGGTGGCTTTGGAAACCTTTGCCACTGCCTGGTATTGAGCTGCGCTGATCCCCTCCTCGAAACCACGCTCTCCGCCATCGAGTAAACGATTCAACACTTTGATCTGCTCAACTGACAGCTCAGACTCCCGATGCGCCTGCCAGAAGCGCGCTTTGGCCAGCACCGACTCGATCCGGTTCATGGCTTGCTGCAAGCTACGCAGGAGGGTTCGCAGAAACCATTCCAGCCATTGAGTGATATCCAGCGTGGCTTTCTGACTGCTTTCGAGTACTCGATAGTAGCCGGAGCGATCCTCCAGGATGCTCGCCGACATGGCGTAGAAACGGATGGCCTGCGCCTCACCCTGGGCCAGCGCCAGGTCGGTGATGGTTCGCGTGAGACGGCCATTGCCATCGTCGAAGGGGTGCAAAGTGACGAACCAGAAGTGCGCAATACCGGCCCGCAACAATGGATCGAGGCCGGCTTGATTTCGGCTGGCTTCAAACCATCTGAGGAATGTGTCCAGTTGCTGCTCAAGGCCTTGGCGAGGCGGCGCTTCAAAGTGAACGGTTGGCCTGTCGAGACGCCCCGAAACCACTTGCATGGGCTCATCGCCGCGTAACGCGCCAACGTGGATTGGCCGGGCGGCGAAGTCTGTATCCTGATCAGGAAACACCCATTTATGCCAATCCAGTAGTCGCTCAAGCGTCAGTGCTTCAGCAAAATGCTGCGTGGCGTCGAGCATTAATTGCGCCAGACCCTCACTACGTTGGCTCACTTTATCGCCGTCGACCAGATTTAAACCTAACCGTCGCGCCAGTGAAGAGCGCACGGAACCAACATTAAGCTGTTCACCCTCTATAGCTGAAGACGTCACGATATTCTGCAATAACGCATCCAGTTCGTTCTGCGCGCTTAGTGAGCTACCCACGGAACTGGCCATGCCCATCAACCGACCTTGTGCCTGCACACACTCGCGTAATAACGGTGTCAGGCGCTCGGCTTGCCAGTTGAAATTTGGCCAATCAGGCCGTTGCCAGATCCAGAGAGGTGCCATGAACTCGGGTGCTCCAAGGTGAATGAGCCGAATAATAGTCTTATTCGGCTCACTTTATGAGCCGAATAAGATCGATATTCGGCTCACGCCCAACAAACACCGTGATTCCCACCGCAAATATAGATGTATCCGATTGTTAAAAAACTGCCGAATGGCTAATCTTCGCGCCTTCAACGACCCTATATTCAGGGTCTTCTGACGAAACGCAGTTTTTTCGATCTGTAACGCGCCGAGGATCGGGCGCCAGGTTTCGTTATGCATGGCAGGAGGCGTCACATGCGTTGGGTTCTTTCATTGCTGATCATGCTGGTCTGCGCTCAGGTTGCGTGGGCCGAGCCCACGGCCGAGCTATCGGAACCGGTGGGCGGCTGGCGCTATCACGGCTTGCTGGACCGCAGTGAAAACCCTCGCGTCGCCTATCCCACACCGCCCATCGACCGGGGCGTGCAGCGCAATCGCACGATGATCGAAGGCCAGCTCAAGGCCCTCGGCACGCTCCGTCCGCCCCACAGCCTGGCGGTGAACGGCAATCCCCTGAATCTGTACACCGACGATCAAGGGCGTTTTGCCCGCCCGTATGCGTTCGGCGCCGGTTCCAACAGCGTCGAAGTGCGCAGTTCCGAGGGAAAGTCGCTCAAGCGCGTTCAATTCTATGAAGCCAACAACCTGCGCACCCCGGCGCGGATTCGCGTGGTGCTGGGCTGGGACGATCCCAAGGCCGAACTCGACCTGCACATCATTACCCCCGACGGCCAGCACGCGTTCTGGGCCAGTCCGGCGATGAGCAACGGTGGTGGGCTGGACCCGGACGGGGTCGATGGCCCCGGTCCGGAAATGTTCACCATGACTGCGCCGATGCACGGCACCTATCTGGTTTACGTGAACTATTGGGGCAACTACGGCAGCGGCGGCTATAACTTCGATGAGAACAGCAACCAGAACGAGGTGATCACCTCGCAAATCAATCTGGTGCTCAATGAAAACACCGTCGACGAAAAACGCGAGACGTTCATCGTGCCCTTGCGGGCAATCGGCGACCTGCTGCTGGTCAAGACTTTCAACTATTAAACATCCCGCACCACGGATGAAATCGGGTTTTGTGAACATGAGCGATAACACTGTGACTCCGGCCGCCGACGTACCCGCAGCCAAAACTCCACGTCGTTGGCCGGCGCTGCTGATCGGGCTGTGCCTGGCGGCAGGCGTAGCGGGCGGGTTAGGCTGGTTCCTGCACAAACCCAAGGCTCCGCCTGCGCAGTTGGCCAGCGACAAACTGGGCATGAGCCGGCCGGACGGTCTGCTCGAAACCCATTCCTTGAGCCAGTTGCCCAAGGATTTGCTGGCGGTGCCGTTCCTCAAGGAAACCCTGACCGAAGATTTCGTCTTCTATTACGAAGCTCACGCCGACCGTCTCGGTTTGATTGGCAGTCTGCGGCGGATTATTTACGAGCATGACCTGAAGCTGCAGGACAGCCTGATCGAGCAGCTCTTCGACCAACCGGCGGATGTGGCGCTGTGGCGTGGGGCGGATGGGCGTCTCAAGGATTTCCTGTTGGTGATGGATCGCGGCGGACTGGCCAAGGTGCTGGAGCCGCTGGCGAAAGTGGCGCTGGATGATTCGCAGCTGAGCAAGCTCGGCGAAGTGAAAGTCGGTGCCGACGCCGTCACCCTCTATCAGCTCAACTACAACGCCAGCAAGTCGTTGGTGTTCGCTTCCCATGGCGACAAATTGGTGGTGCTGTCCAATCCGGCCAAACTCTATGATCCGGAAAATGGTGCTTTGGAGGAAACCGGCGGCGTTTCGACCAAGGCGATCGCCGCCTTGCTCAACGGCGACAAACTGTTCCCTGAAGCCTTCGACCTGCCGCCGCGTGCGCCCGAGGTAAAACAGCGCCTCTCGGTCAACTCCAGCGTATTGGCCATGGGTTACCAGCGCTTTATCCCGAACTTCGCTGGCCTGCGTTTCGACATGGACGACAAGGGCTGGCACAGCTTCCTCGCCATGGACGAACTGGACAACCAGCCGGACTTCGACTTCAAACCAATCTGGCAAGCCATGCCGATGGGCGCCAGCGCTTGCGTGGCGTTGCCACTGGCCGCCGAACAACAGAAACCGCTGCTGGTGAAACTCGGCGCCGAAGAGTCCGTGGCCCAGGCCCTGACCGAACACATGGCCGGTGCCGCCGGCCTGTGCTGGTACGCCGACTCGCGGCTGTACACGCCGCTGCTGGTGGCCAGCCTGAATGACGATGACAGCGCCAAACTTGACGGTGACTTGGGCAACCTGTTCGGCTCGATGGTGGGCGCCTACGAAGGCAATGTCGCCGAGCACGCATTCCCGGTGGTCGAGAAACAGGACGGTAAAACTCATCAGTGGCAGCGCCAGGTCAGCTCCAACTTCGGCCCTTATAAGGCCAAGGATGCCGAGCAACCAGACGCGATCACCGGTAAAGCTTTCATGCGTGTCAGCCTCGCGCGCCACGGTTCGACGCTGTTGTTCTCCCTCGACGACAAACTCGTCGACAAAGCGCTGGGCACCCTCGACAAACGCTTCCCGCCGCTGGCTGATGTGTTGCCGAAAGATCTGCTGATGCCGATCTATTTCGGCCCCGATTCCATGGCGCAACTGATGCAACAGGAAACCCTCGACAGCCTGCCGCAGGACATGGAGCCGGTGTTCTACAACGCCGCGCAAACCTACCTGATCCCGAAACTGCGCACCCTCGGCGGCTACGGCAAATACGCCCTGACCTTGCCCAAAGGCAGCGAGCCCGACGGCCACTGGCAATGGCTGCCGCTGGAGTGGAAAGCTCTGTGACCGCACTCATCCGAGGCCTCGGCTTGCTGGCGTTGCTGCTGGGGACCCGCACATTCGCCAGCGAAGCCGCCGCGCTCGACCCGCAGCAATCCCAGGTATTCCGCGCCTGGTTTGTGCGCATCGCCCAGGAACAATTGACCCAAGGCCCGAGCCCGCGCTGGTATCAGCAGGATTGCGCCGGGCTGGTGCGCTTTGCCGCCAACGAAGCGCTGAAGGTCCACGACGACAAATGGCTGCGCAGCAATGGCCTGTCCAACCGCTACCTGCCGCCGGAGCTGCAACTGAGTGAAGCCCAACGCGGCCTCGCCCAGCAATGGCAGCAGGGCGGCGGCAAGGTCGGGCCTTACGTCAACGCGATCAAATTGATTCAGTTCAACAGTCATCTGGTCGGCCGCGATCTGGCCCAGGCCCGGCCCGGCGATTTGATGTTTTTCGATCAGGGCGACGACCAGCACCTGATGATCTGGATGGGCCGCTTCATCGCCTATCACACCGGCACCACTACCCCCACCGACAACGGCATGCGCTCCGCAAGCCTGCAGCAACTCATGACATGGAAGGACACCCGATGGATACCCGACGCAGCCAACCCCAACTTCATCGGCGTCTATCGACTGAACTTTCTCTCCCAATGATCGGTGCCCGCATGCTGCGCATTTGCTCAAAACTGCCTCTTTTGCTTGCGTTGGTTCTGCCTCTGTCGGCAGTCAACGCCGAAGACACCGTCGAGCCGAGCGGCTATACGCCGGTGGCCGGTGAAAGCTTTTTCCTGTTGGCCGACAGCAGTTTCGCCAGCGACGAACAGGCGGTGGTACGCCTCGAAGCACCGGGTCGTGACTATCGCCGGTTCCGCATGGAGCCTTACGGTGGCGCCGACATTCGGGTGTATCGCATCGACAAACCGCTGGATTTCCTCAAGCGCCAGAAGAACCTGCATCGGGTGGTCAGTGACGGCCAATTCAAAGGCGAAGGCCTGTCGAACACCCTCGCGTACCTGTGGGACAACTGGTACCGCAAATCCCGTCGGGTGATGCAGCGGGCGTTTTCCTATGAGTCGCGCAAGCAAGTCACCGAGGAAGTACCGGAACTGAAGATGGGCACCGCCATCGCCGCGCCAACGCCCTACGATGCTCAGCCGCAATTCGCGTTGATTCCGGGCCTGCCGGTGGTCAGCCAATTCCGTTATCCACTGTGGCAAGCCAAACCGATCCAGCCGCCTGAAGGCGTGAAACTGGTTGGTTCTTCCAGTGAGTTCGTCAGCGTCTCGCCGGGCAACGTTTATATCCCGTTGGGCAACCTGAAACCGGGCCTGTACCTGGTGGAAGCGCTGATTGGCAAGTACCGCGCGACCACCATGGTGTTCGTCTCCAACACCGTGGCCGTGAGCAAGATTGCCGGTGATGAATTGCTGGTGTGGGCCGCGCGCAAACACGAAGGCAGTTCGGTACCCAAGGTCAACGTGTTGTGGACCGATGGCCTGGGTGTGATGAGCAGTGGCGCTACCGATGCCGATGGTTTGCTGCGCTTGAAACACGTCAGCCCGGAGCGTTCGTTCGTGATCGGCGAGGACGAAGAGGGCGGGGTATTCGTCTCCGAGAACTTCTACTACGACAGCGAAATCTACGACACCAAACTCTATGCGTTTACCGACCGACCGCTGTACCGGCCGGGTGATTGGGTGTCGTTGAAAATCGTCGGTCGCGAGTTCAAGAATGCCCGGGATTCCGTGGCGCCGACCGCTGCCGATGTCAATGTGACGGTGCTCGATGCCACCGGCACTGCGCTGCAGTCGTTGGCGTTGAAGCTCGATTCCAAGGCCGGCACCCAGGGCCGTTTCCAGTTGCCGGACAATGCGGTGGCGGGTGGTTATGAGCTGCGTTTCAGCTACAAGGATCAGGCCTACAGCAGCGCCTTTCGCGTGGCTGAGTACATCAAGCCGCACTTCGAGATTTCCCTGAACCTGGCCAAGCAGGATTACCGCACCGGCGAGCCGGTCAAAGGCAGCCTGGTGTTGTTGTACCCGGACGGTAAACCGGTGGCCGACGCCAAGTTGAGCCTGAGCCTGCGTGCCCAGCAGTTGTCGATGGTCGATAACGAACTGCAATACCTGGGGCAATTCCCGGTGGAGCTGACCAGCGCTGAACTGACCACCGACGCCAAGGGCAACGCGACGCTTGACCTGCCCGCCGCCGAGAAACCGAGCCGCTACATGCTCACCGTGTTCGCCAGTGATGGCGCGGCGTACCGGGTCAAGACCACCAAGGAAATCCTCATCGACCGTGGTGCCGCCAGTTTCCGCCTGAGCGCGCCGCAGCGGTTCAGCGCGGTGGGCGGCAAGGTTGCCTTCAGCTATGCCAACCAAGGTGGCAGCGAACAGAGCAAAGCGGTCAACCCGAGCAGCTACAGCTGGGTGCGGCTTGAGGATCAGAGCACTGGCGAAGGCAAACTCGCCGCCAAAGACAAAGGCTTCACCTTGGCCTTCGATCGTCCGGGTACTTACAACCTGACGCTGAAAGATGATCACGGCCGCGTGCTTGGTGCGACCGGTCATTCGGTCACTGGCGATGGTGTCAAAGCAGTGCCCGGCACCGTGGAAATCGTCCTCGACAAACCCGAGTACAAGGCCGGCGACGAAGCCCTCGCGTTGATCACTTTCCCCGAGCCGGTCAGCGATGCGTTGTTGTCGCTTGAGCGCGACAAGGTCGAGGCCACGGCGTTGCTATCCAAGGGCGGCGACTGGCTGAAGATGGAAAAACTCAGCGACACCCAATACCGCGCGCGCATCGCAGTGAAGGATAACTTCGCGCCGAACCTGACGTTCTCCGTGCTCTATACCAAGGGCGGTCAGTACAGCTTCCAGAACGCCGGTATCAAGGTGGTCGCGCCACAGATCGATGTGGCGATCACTACCGACAAAGAGGCGTATCAGCCCGGCGATACCGTGTCCGTGGACCTCACCACTCAATTCGCTGGCAAGCCGATTCCGGCTCACCTGACGGTCAGTGTGGTCGACGAAATGATCTACGCGCTGCAGCCGGAAGTGGCGCCGACCATCGACCAGTTCTTCTACCACCCGCGCCGCAACAACGTGCGCACCAGCGCCAGTTTGTCGTTCATCAGCTACGACGTGGCACTGCCGGGCAGCCCGGGCGCGCCGGGCAAAGCCAACCGCAGCGAGCGTGGAGTGAAAGTGCTGGAGCGGCCGCGTCGTGAAGACGTCGACACCGCCGCGTGGCAGCCGGAATTGATCACCGATGCCAACGGCAAGACCCGCTTCACCTTCAAGATGCCGGACTCCTTGACCCGCTGGCGCATCACCGCCCGCGCCATCGCCGATGACGGTCAGGTCGGGCAGAAGAAGCAATTCGTGCGCTCGGAAAAACCGCTGTACCTGAAGTGGAGCGGCCCGACCAAATTCCGTAACGGCGACAAGCCGGATCTTGGCGTATTCGCTTTCAGTCAGGCCGAGAAACCGGTCAAGGCTGAGCTGGTGATTCATTACGCGGGTGCCGAGCAACGTGTGCCGGTCACACTGAACAACGGCGTCAACTACATCGCATTGCCGGCATTCACCTTGGCCAATGGCGAGTGGACCGCCGAGCTGGTGCAGGACGGCAAAACCGCTGACGCCCTGGCCGTGCGGCTGACCGCGACCGGTGAAGGCTGGCAGGTGACCCAGAGTCAAAGTCTGGACGCGGTCAGCGGCGACACGCCGTTGACCTTGCCGACGGACGCCACGGATATTCGCCTGCGTCTGGATGACAGCCCGCAAGCGGTGTTCCGCTCGGCCCTCGATGATCTGCTGAGCTATCCGTACGGTGGCGTCGAACAAACCGCCAGTCGTTTGCTGCCGCTGAGCATCGCTTATCCAACGTTGTCGTCGAATCCGCAGATCCGTGATCGCTTGCGTTTGATCATGCAGAACAGCCGCCTGCGTCTGGTGCAAATGGCCGGGCCGTCGGCGTGCTTCACTTGGTGGGGCTTTGATGGCGAGCCGGATGCGTTCCTCACCGCTTACGCCTATTACGCCGACTGGCACGCCAGCAAAGTGCTGGAACTGAGCCTGCCGCCGGAGCACTGGCAGCGTGTGCTGGAGGTGTACGCGAAACAGGCGCAGAACACGCCACTGTTGCAGCGTGCGTTGATTCTGTCGTTTGCCAAACAGATGCAATTGCCGGTGAACACGTTGCTCAGCGGTTTGATCGACGACCTGGTGAAAGCCGGCGAAGGCAATGCGGCGAGCGTCATGGACGATGGCGCAGAGAGCCTGGTCATGAACGATCCGGATTCGGCCTTGGGGCTGGCCAGTGCTCGGGTGTTGACCGCGTCTTTGGCGCGTCAGGCCAAGGTCAATCTGCCGCCGGCGTTCAGTCGTCAAGTGGATGCTGCGCAACAGCAAGTGGCCGTCAGCGCTCAACCGTTTGTCGAAGCCCTGAACCTGTCGCTGCAGACTTTCGATCAGGCTCATGCGCAAGCGTTGTTGCAACGCCTGTTGCCACAGCAATCGACCCTGGAACGCGCGTTGGCGCTGACCTGGTTGCAACGCAGCATCGAGCAGGCCTCTCCGACCATCGCATTGGCACCGGGTGAAGGCTGGAAGAAACGCTACGGTGATACCGGTGAGATGTATTGGACGTGGCAGGGCTCTTCGCCAGTGCCGGCGGTATTGTCGCTGACCGGGACGCAAGAGCGCCCGCTACGCGCCGCGCTGAGCTACCAGACCAAACAACCTGCGGTTGATCCGATGGCTGTGACCATCACCCGTCGCCTGTCGCGTCTGGTACCGGGTGATGAAGCGTTCGAATTCAAACTCGAAGCGGTCGGCACCAAGCCGTTGTCCAGCGACAGCCTGTACCTGGACGAAGTGATCATCACCAGCAAAGCCGCGAAACCGCTGCGCTACGGCATGCTCGAAGTGCCGCTGCCACCGGGTGCGGACGTCGAGCGCACCACGTGGGGCATCAAGCTGATGGGCAAGGCCGGCACCGAGCCGACCGCGTTGGAGAAGGCCCGTTTCGAGCCGGGGCAAATGGCGTATGCGGTGCCAGTGGATGCGCTGAGCGGTGAGTTGCGCCTGCGTCATCTGGTGCGCTTCTCGCAAAAAGGCCAGTTCAACCTGCCGCCGGTGCGTTTCACCCAGGTCTACGCGCCGCAGCATCAGGCTCAGGAACAGAAGCCGGCGCTCGGTCAGGTAACGGTCAACTGACATGACCCGGCGTTTGGTCTGGTGGTTGCTGTGTTTGATCCCTGCGCTGGCGACAGCGCAGGACGAGCCGTTGCGCCTGGGTTTCAAGGGTGAGTTGCTTGCGTTGAGCCAGACTCAGGTGATCTCGCGTGAACCATTGCCTGATGACTTGCAGACGCCGTTGGGCAGCTTGTGGAAGCTGTTTGTCTACGGTTGGCTGGTGGACACCGGCGCGCGCGAGCCCGCTTATGAATGTCGCGGGCAATCGAAGGAAGAAGTTTATTGCTGCACGGCGGGCGGCACGATCGGGCGTGATCAGGCATTGGTGAAGTCTTGCGGCTTGTACTTTGAGCCTGCGCGCCTGGGCATTGCCGGCGCACAGTGGCGCGAGTATTGGCAGGCGAGACAAGCGCCGAAATGGTTGCTGGATTTGCCGTTGTTGCAACCGCAGACCCGGGTTCCGGTGGCGGAGTTGTTGAAGGTGTTGGCCGTGATGCCGGCGCAGGATCAGGCGCGAAGGGTGTTGCTCGATGTGGTGCTCAATGCCGCGGATGGCAATGTCGTGGGTGAACTTGGCGGTCGGTTGCGGGTGAAAACCTGGAGCTGGCTGGGGGATCAGGATCCTTCGTCGCGCCAAGGCGGATTCGCGGGCTGGACGGTAGACGGCACGCCGATCTGGGCCGGTGGGCGTGGCACCAGCCAAATGGTGTTGCGCCATTATGGTCAGTCGCTGGCGACGGTGCTGCCCTTGTCATGGCCAGCCGAGGCAGGGAAGTGCGTTGAGGTCGGTCTGTTCGCGCGTTATCCACTGAAACGCGTGCTGTCGGGGGATCGCGTTGTAGCGCCCGGCCCTTTGCAAGGCGACTACCGCGTCGAGTTCGCCAGCGGCAATCAACTAGATATCCACAGCGACGGCGAGTTGTTCTTGCTCAAAGACAAACTCATCGCCCGCCTCGATCGTGAAGAATACGTCGCCCGCGTCCTGCAGCGTGAAGCCAGGCCTGAACCCGTCGAAGCGGCCAAAGCCCTGGCCGTCGCGATCCGCACCTACCTGCTGCAAAACGCCACTCGCAACGGCGACTGCTTGAGCATCGACGACAGCAGCAGTCGACAACGCGTTGCACCACGTCCGGCCGTCACTGAATCGCGCAACATCGCCGCGTGGACCAGTGATCTGGTTCTCGCCGGCACCGCCGTCACCTATCACTCCGATCAACCGGGGCCGGACAAACTCTCCTGGCAGCAAGCCGTCGAACAAGCCAATGCCGGCCAACGCTACGACGCCATTTTGCTGCACGCCTACCCGCGCGCCAGCCTCAGCCGCTGGGACAACCCGGTCGCCTCCTGCGAAGCGCTGCCCGCCGCGCAAGACTGGTTGCAAAACCAGCGTCGTGGATGGCGCCAACGGCTTGAAAGCGAAGTTGGCTACAACGAAGTCAGCACCTTCGCCGTCTGCCGCCTGGCCTTTGGTCGTCCGTTTGTCGATCGCGAACGCCAGCGCATCTACGTGCGCGGCGTGCTGTCGTTGCAAGACCGCCTCGACCTCACCCACGAATACCTGCACCTGGCCTTCGAAGCACACCCCAACGGCCAGGATGAAACCTACATCGAAGGGCTCGCCCGTCACCTCTTGCTGGAATAGGCCATGAAACTCCGTTATCCACAGGTCTTGCTGTTCCTTTGCGCTTTTTGCGTACTGCCAGCGACATTTGCCGCCGTCAAACTTGATACGCCCATTGGCGGCTGGCGTACCGGCGCCCCTGAAGGCGACGGCGAAAACTTTCGTCAGACGGTCAATTACCCGGCTTCGTCGGTTAACACCCCGGTGGGCCAGGCCAACACGGCGCGCATTACCGGCCAGATCCAATCCACCCCCAAGAGCACTGAACCCGGCAAGCTGATCGTCAACGGCGTCAGCATGCCACTGAAGATCGACCCCGCCGGTCGCTTCGACCGCCCGTTCTCATTCCCCAAAGGCAGCAACAGCGTTGAAGTCCGCAGCCCCGATGGCCAACAACGCCACCGCACGCAGTTCCTCAATGCCAACGGCGGCGCCACCCCAGCCAAGTTGCGTGTGCTGCTGGCCTGGGACAGCGACGGCACGGATCTGGACTTGCACCTCGTCACCCCCGATGGCGCACACATCTGGTACGGCGATCGTGTCGCGCCCAATGGTGCGGCGCTGGATGTGGACGTCACCACCGGCTACGGCCCGGAAATCTTCGCCATGCCCGCGCCGATCAAGGGGCAATACCTGGTGTACGTGAACTACTACGGTGGCGGGTATCGCGGTGATGACGAAGGGCAGGAGGATGCGGTTCAACCGGTGACCACCGCGCAAGTGACGGTGATTACGGAGGAGGGGACGCCTGATGAAAAGATGGAAACGTTCCTGGTGCCGATGCGGGCGGTGGGGGAGTTGACGTTGGTTAAGGGGTTTAGTTATCCGTGAGGGGAATAGTCTCGGCAGTGCTGAGACTATTAGCCTGGCCAGCAGACTTTACTCAATCCGTAGCAGCTGCCGAGCCCGCGAGGCTGCGTTCGAGCCGGGGTCGCGCTCGACCGAGGTCCTCGCATATCCGCTGTACACGGTCTTCCCGAAAGAACCGGTTGCTTGATTTTACGACTGCTTCGCAGCCGGACGCAGGCTTCGCCAGCTGCTACAAGGCGTATGTCGTGGCTGAAATGGTTTAACTGACTGGTGTTAGGCAAACGAGCCACTACAGGGACGACGCAATTGTGACAGCACTGCTGTCACAATTACCCTGGACCCAAAACCTGCTCATTCTCAACCAGAGCAAACGCCCGGCAGCCTCACTCCCGCACCCCTCCACCACAAATAAAATCTATAAACGCCCGAAGTTTCGGTGTGAGGTACCGGCTCGACGGCCACACCACCTGTATGTTCAACGTGCGCAGCACCTGGTCGGGCAATATCGACACCAGTTCACCGGCGTCCAGCGCCTCGCGCACCGCGAATTCGGGGACGCAGGCGATGCCCAGTCCTTGTCTGGCCATGTGGATCAGCATTTCCAGATTGTTGCAGACCATCGTTGCCGGCACTTTCAACTCTGTACCTTCGGCAAGCCCCGACAATGGCCATTTTTCCAGTTTGCCCGTGGAGGGCAGCTTGTAATGCAGGCAATGGTGTTCTTGCAGTTGCTCGACACGCTGCGGGTAGCCGTTGTTCGCAAAGTAGCCCGGGCCGCCGACGAGGTAGAAGCCAAAGCTGTCGAGTTTCCTGGCCATCAGCCGGGAGTCGTGCAGTTGACCGGTGCGCACCACGGCGTCGAAGCCTTCCTCGACCACATCCACCAGCCGATCGGTGAAGTCCAGCTCCAGCTGTATCTCCGGATAACGCTGCATGAACCGCGACAGTTGCATGAACAGTACGTTGCCGAGCAGCGGCAGGCTGATGCGCAGTTTGCCGCGGGGTGTCTCGCTGGAGCTGGAGAGTTCCTGCTCCGCCGCTTCCAGCTCGTTGAGCACTCTGCGGCAGCGCTCCAGAAACAACGAGCCTTCGCTGGTCAGGTTGATGCTGCGGGTATTGCGGTGGAACAGGCGTGCGCCGAGTTTCTCTTCCATGCGCGCAATGCTCTTGCCCACCGCCGAGGACGATATGCCGAGCAAGCGGCCGGCCCCTACAAAACTGCGGCTTTCGGCGACCTGCACGAACACCGTGATGCCATTGAGCTTATCCAACCCTCACTCCTTTGATTGCGGACAAAAAGGTCCGTGGACCTCGGAAGTGTAACCTCTGTTTCCCCGTAACGGCCGGCTCTACCATCGCCACATTCAGGTCATTCATCCAGCCAATTCGGGGTCAGACATGTCAGTCAACGAACCGCTTCGCCCATTACAATCGCTTCGCTCGTTCGAACCCGTCGAGCTCGGTTCACGGGTCGACGCCGTGCTCGAGCAAACGCTGCACGACCAACGCCTGGTCGGTGCCGTGGTGCTGGTGGCTCACCGGGGCAAGCTTATCTATAACCGAGCGGCCGGCCTGGCCGACCGTGAAGCGCAATTGCCGATGCGCGAAGATGCCTTGTTTCTGCTGTCTTCGGTCTCCAAGCCAATCACTTCGGTGGCGGCGCTGGTACTGGTCGCCAAAGGTAAAATCAGACTGGACGATGACATCAGCCAGTGGTTGCCCTACTTCAAACCAACCCTGGGTGACGGCCAACCCGCGACCATCACCGTGCGCCAGTTACTGAGTCATACCGCCGGTTTGACGTATGGTTTTCTGGAAAGCGATCAAGGCGGCCCTTATCGCGATGCCGGGGTGTCCGACGGTCTGGATCGTAGCGACATTTCGCTGGAAGAAAACCTGCGCCGTCTGAGCCATGCGCCCTTGCTGTACAGGCCCGGCAGCGGTTGGGGCTATTCGATCGCCACCGACGTGCTGGGCGCACTGATCGCCGCGGTCAACGGTACGTCCCTCGCCGAGGCGATCGATGAGCTGATTACCCGGCCGCTGGCGTTGCGCGATACCCGCTTCAGTGTTTCCGAGGTCAGCCGTCTCAGTCCTGCGTACCTGAACGATCAGCCACAGCCACGGCGCATGAATGAGCTGGAAGTGATTCCGGTGTTCGAAGGGACTGCCGGCATCAGGCTGCAACCGGCCCGGGCACTGGACCCACAGGCCTATAACTCCGGCGGTTCCGGCCTGGTCGGCACCGCGGGTGAGTTTCTTCAGTTGCTCGAAACCTTGCGCAAGGGCGGTGCGCCGTTACTGCCCAAGGCCCTGGTGGATGAAATGGGCAGCAACCAGACCGGCGAACGAGAACTGGACAACTGGCCCGGCCGAGGCTTCGGTCTGGGTTTCACGGTACTCAAGGACCCGGCAGCGGCACAAACCGCCGAGTCGGCCGGCAGCTGGCGACTGGGCGGCGCCTATGGGCATTCGTGGTTCGTCGACCCGGCAGAGCAACTGACCGTGGTCGCCTTCACCAACACGGCCTTCGAAGGCATGTTCGGGCAATTCACCGTGGATCTTTGCAACGCTGTCTACGGGCTGGAGTCTGAGTCATGAAAATGCTCCATCCGATTTACTTCCTGGCGCTGGGGCTGTTCGGCGTTTACACCATCGAATTCGGTGTGGTCGGGATCCTTCCGGTGATCATCGAACGCTTTTCGATCAGTGCATCGCAGGCGGGCCTGCTGGTGGGGCTGTTCGCACTGATCATTGCGGTATTCGGCCCGATCATGGTGTTGCTGCTGTCGCGCTTCAACCGCAAGAAGGTGCTCACGATTGCCCTGTTCGTTTTCGCCGGGACCAGCGTGCTGTCGGCCTATGCGCCCAACTTTGAATCGCTGATGGTGCTGCGCGTCATCCCGGCGTTGTTCCACCCCGTGTATTTTTCCCTGGCATTCGTCGCGGCTACTTCGCTTTACCCGCCAGGGGAATCGACCCGCGCCGCCGCCAAGGCTTTTGTCGGCACCAGCATGGGCATGGTGTTGGGCGTGCCGCTGACGACACTCATCGCGGCACAGTTCTCCTACGAAGCCTCGTTTCTATTCTGCGCCGTGGTCAACTGCATTGCGGGCCTGGGGATCATTGCCAGGCTGCCGGACGCTCCGGGCAAACTGGCCATTTCCTATAAAGAGCAGTTGGCCATCCTGCGTAAATTCCCGCTGTGGCTGAACATCACTGCTTCGACCCTGATCTTCGCCGCGATGTTTTCCGTGTACAGCTACTCGGCCGAGTACCTGGCCAAAGAAGCTGGCATGAGCGCGCAACTGATCAGTATTCTGCTGGTGGTCTTCGGCATCGGTGGCGTCGCCGGCAATCTGTATGCCGGTAAACTGATCGGTCAGAACATGGTCAGGACGACGATTTTGCATCCGGTCCTGCTGGCCGCTTCTTATGGGTTGCTGTACCTGTTCGCTGGCCCGTCGCTGATGACCATGCTGGTGATCGTGGTGATCTGGGGCGCAACCCATACCAGCGGGTTGATCGTCACGCAGATCTGGCTGACTTCCGAAGCGCCGCAAGCGCCGGAGTTCGCCACTGGTATCTACATCTCGTTCATCAACCTGGGCGTGACCATCGGTTCTACCACCGGTGGCTGGTTCCTGGCGCGGATGGGATTGCAGGGCACCCTCTACAGTGGTTTGCTGTTTGCCGCGCTGGCCGTGTTGGTCATCGTGGTAAAAGTTCTGTTTTTCAGTGCGGTACCGCGCAAGGGGGGCGTGCAAATCGTCGCAGACTGAGTTGTACGATGCGCGATAGCCGGGATTATTCCGGGCATTAAAAAGCCGGCTTGTGGCCGGTAGTCGGTACCATTGAACACCTGTTCGCTCATGTGAGCCATAAAAGCGTTGGTGGCAACGAGAGCTCAAACCAACGGTTTTAATTTCAAGCCGACGGCCGACAGCAGATAGCCAACAGCGAAAACCATCAGATGCGGGTCGAACGGGTAGCCGTCCACTTGGCCAAAGCGTGGCAAGTGATAACCGTTTATGAAGTTCAGGAAGTTTCCGCTTTTATGCTGCAACAGAATGCGCCGTCCAGTTTAGCGCCATTGGTTACCAGAAAGGAGCATCCTGGTGACTCTCTTGCCCCTGATTGATGGTTGTGCTCAGGCGGAGTCCACGAAGCACTGCGCACGCCGCATTCTCATCGCAATGGTGGCCTTCGAAAAATTCCGCCGGAACCCGCTGCGGTGATCGAGCGCCAAAGAAACCGTCGGCCCGAGTGCCCGCGGATACTTCACCGAAGCAGCAGCGGTTAAGCGAACATATTTAACTTCATCTCGGCGCTTCCCACGAGATAAAATCTGCGACGTTGAGCGTTAAACCCATAGAAAACACCAATCTGACCTTGAGGGACGTGCTAGTAAGTGCGGCCAATATTAATTGTGTGATCGGTAATGAAAGTCTGTTATGGAAAAGATAGATGTGGGGGCGGCAGAGTGGACAAGGTTGATGAACTGATAATTGCTACCTTGAGGGATGACTCCAGAGTCAGCCTGGCGCAGCTTGCGCGACAAGTTCACAAGTCTAGAACCGCTGTAGAGTCGCGAGTTCAAAAGCTGATCGACAAGGGCATTATCCTGGGCTTCACCATCAATGTGGCCGAGGATGAAGAAGCACAGCAGTCGGCGTTTTTGATGCTCAAGCTCAATGGCAGCAGTTGCCACCTGGTGTTTCCGAAGATCTACCAGTTTCGCGAGGTGGTGCATGCTTATTCGCTGTTTGGCGATGTAGACATGATGCTCGACGTCAAATACAGGAGCTTTGAAGAGCTGATGGTTTTCAAGGAAAACCTGCTGAAGATCGAGCACGTGAATGAGGTCGTGGTAAACCCCGTGCTCAAGGCCTGGTGCTAGGCGCAACCGCTGCCTCGTCCGTCGGCAGCGGCTACAACGGGGTCAGCACTCAGGCGTGATCGTGGACGGTCTCGAGAAAGTGATGACTCAAGGCCGGCATTCTCTGGCGAAGGGTGTCCACCAACTCTTCGATGACCGCCTGGTTGAACGCGAATGGCGTGTCGTCATGCCCCAACACCACCACCAGCAGGCTGGATGACTCTTTGGTCAGCCTGAAGTCATGGGCGTCGGCGTCGACCTTGCCGATGCTCGCCAGGGGCACGTCCCCGCAGGTATAGACGATATCGCCAGCGGGAATCGTGATGTCCTTCTTGGCGAACAGTGGGCGGAAAGCCCTCGGTTTCTCCGAACGCATGACGTAAATATCATCCTGCTGATGATAGGTGTGCACGCCGATGCTCACCCCGTGCCGGATCGCCACGGCGTTATAAGCATCGACGATGTTGTTGATGGGGTGCACGCCTTTGGCGATGAAGCGCCGCAGCAGCTTTTCGTTGGCGCTGACGGTGTTTTCGTAGCCGAGCTTTTTGAGTTGTTTGGCAAACCCTTCATAAATGAGGTTCGAGTCCAACTCGTTGAGGTGGGACGCAACGTGATTCAAGTTATTTTGCAGGACACCTACGAAGCTCTGGTCGTCAGACACGGTGATGTCTTCGATAACCGCGGCACACGCATTATTGATGCCCAGGTCACTGGCTGACTTTCTGATGATCAAACGACTTTTCATAACCTTAACACCACAGTTTTTTGCGTAGATTGGCAGTACTGATATCCAGTTGCGGCGCCGAAGGATGCTGTAACCAGAACAGCCCCGGGCAGGTGGCGAAGTCGATCGTGACCGGGGTGGTGTCGCCGGGCCTGATGAAGTACCGGTGGCCGCAATAGGCCTCGTCCGCCACCGCGCTCTGCACTGCCTGCGGGGAGGGTGCATTGAAAGTGCGGCTTTCGTCGGAGCAGAAGAAACCGATCCGGCCATGGCTGGTCTGGCTGACAGCATCGGCCTGGGGGCGTTGGCGACCGAGGTAGCAGTCGATGGACAGCGACAGCAAGTCTGGCTGGTACACCTGTTGAAACAGCTGTGGCGCGATGCCGCCGTGCAGCCGGCCACCGGCTTCAATCATCACGGGACCGGCGTCAGACCAGATGATCTCCATGTGAATCGGGCCGACCTGGATGCTCAGCGCAGCCGCTGCCTGGCGGGCGTAGTCGATCAGCGGTTGCAGGTCCGCGGCCTGGGGATCGAGGGTGTCCAGGCTTTCGTAGACAAACATGCTGCCGTTTTTCTGGATTTTGGTGTATTTGCACACCGAGGCAATGATGTACGTGCCGTCAAAGGCGACCATATCCACCACGTACTCCGGGCCCGATATGAACGGCTGCACTATAAAGCCGAGGTTGATTTCCCCAAGGTCGTTTTTCTGCTGCCAGGCCGCATTGTTCAAAGCGTTCTCTACTTCGCCTTTGCCTTGGGCAAACACCACGCCTTCGGTGGCGGCCGAGTTCAGCGGCTTGACCACGTAGGTGGCCGTCTCCTCCAGTGAGGCAACCACTTCGGGAATGCGGGTAGGCGAGCTCAGCAGTTGTGAAGCAATGTTCGCCAACTGATGTTTTTTCAGGGCTTGCTGCATGGAGAACTTGTTGCGGCGCAGGTCGCTGGTGATGCGGCTATTGCCCGGGATGCCGAGGATTTCCGTCAGGTAATCCGTGAGGTAGATCGCGGTTTCGCACCCTGCGATCACGGCGCTCAGCGACAGGGTTTCCAGGGTAATCAGCAGGCTCTCTTCCCAGTAGTAAACCTCCTGGAAATTTTCCGTGATCAGGTCATTACTAAAGTGTTCGGGCAGGGTCCGTGTGGAGATCACGGCAATGCACCGTACGCCTTGGGCATTGAGCAAGGGCGCGTAGAGTTTGCCCGTGGAGAACGGGTCAACAATCAGTACGGTTTTCAAATCATGTACTCCTTATTCAGTGGTGGCGGTGGCCAAGACTGCCGGGGTGAGATTCCACGCCATTACGGCAGCGGCCAACAGGGCGGCGGAGACGATCATCAACAGGCGTGCACCTTCGAGTCCCAGGACCCCGGCGGTGGTGAAGAACGTCAGGATCATCGGCGCCGAGCCACTGATCAGCAGGTAGTAGAGCGAACTTTTGGCAGCGATCAGGTCGGCGATCCGTGCGTTAGGCGCTGACTCGATCAGGGTTTTACGCAACTGGATCCGCAGGCTGTTGATGCAGAAGCCCAGCAGGAAGGCGGCCGCCATCATCACGTAGAGGTTCTGGAAGTAGACGATTGCCACGTCGGCCAGTATCACCAGCAAGATGGCGCAGTAGTTGTTGAGCTTGATCCGTGGCAACACCGCCGCGCTGAAGGCTCCCAGGCCCGCCAGGCCGCTGGCCAAGCCAAACAGGGCGGCATTCCACTCATTGAGCTTTTGAAAAACGATGGGTACCAGGCTGTTGAACGCGCCGATATGGAAACCGATCATGCTCAACACGATGATCAGGATGTAGAGGTTTCGCGGCAGGTGCAGTGGCTGGGCAGTGTGGATGTCTGCTGCACGCTCCGGGGCATCGGCGGTGGGGGTTGCGGCCACAAAGAGAATGGCCACCAGCGAGAGGATCGCCCCCAGGCTGATGATCTGCAGGGTCTGGTTGACCGAGAACATATCCACGATCACCCCGCCCAGGAGGGCGCCGCCAAAGGCGCCGATCTGGATGGAGGTTTGCATCAACCGCGCCGAGGTGTCGCTGTTGGTCAGGCCGGCCAGCACCAGCTTGGTGTTTTTAGACTCCAGTGTGCTGATGGTGAAGTAGTCGGTGACACCCACCACAAACGCGATGGCCAGGAACCCGATCGGCAGCAGGGCGGCGTCGGTAAACGACAGCCCCAGCACGGCGGCGAACGCGGTCAGGCGAATGTACAACAGCCTTTTCATGCTCAGTTCTATGGTGAAGAACTTGCCGATGTACTGTTCGCACAAATAAGGCACCACAGTTGCCACACATAAGGTTGCGCCAACCAGGAACGTCGAGCCGGTGGCCTCCAGGCCGAACCAGACCATGGCAATGACAATCGCCATGTCCAGCCCGGTGAAGAGAGTCACGATCGAGTAGAACGCTGCAAGTGTTGATTTATTAGTCATGGGAACCATCAGTCGTAACGAGAGATTTTAAGTAAAGGCACACACCGCTCGGTGTCACCGACGACGGTACTGATCTGGTTCCTGACGCGGACGGTGGGCAGCGACTTTTTTTCCAGGTTGCATACCTTGTAAGCGTTGTCGTGCCAGGGGCAGATCACGCTTTGTCCGTCACCGGTCACTTCGCCCATGTGCAACGGGCCACCGCGATGGGGGCATGCGGTTGGCAGCAGTTGAGTCGAATAAGCGTGACGCTTGAGAAAGTAGGTTTTCTCCTCTACGGCCACGTAGTTGGCGTGGGAGAGGTTCAGGCTGATGGCTTTCATTGGGCTCGCCTACTCAAATGGCCGTGACGGTGTAAGTGCAGGATTTGCTGGTGACGTACGTGCCATGGATCATTCCCTTGGGAATCACCACGCCTTCCCCGGCCTTGAGGCGCACGGTCAGTTCGGGGCTGGCGATGAAATCCAGTTCTCCCGATTCGACCCAGAACAGCTCATCGTTAGGGTGGGTGTGCAGTACCGAAAGCTCGTGTTCAGACTCGGTGATCGTCAGGTCCACCGGCTTGCGACCCTGGAGGGCAGCGGCCTGTGCACGATGTTCATCCATTTCGTCATGCCACTTGATATGGGCATAGAGTTCCTCGTCGGCGATGTCTTGAAGCAACTTGAACTCTTCGAAGCCACGGATAAGGTCGGGGATTATCTTGTTGCCGAATTGCTTGATCATCGGAAGGATCAGGCGCTGGAGGGCCATTCTTCCGTGATGGACATCGATGTGTGAATGCTCATCGAAGTATTCGGTGGAGACGCTGCCGTTGAAGATGGTCTTGATGGCGCGTGACTGATGCTTGGTGGTCAGGGCCAGGGTGGCCTCGGTGTAGTACATGGCGCCGATGTACCGGAACAGATCGCCATGGTTGGCCGAGACGTAGTGGAAATAGTTGGTGAGCGACAGCGAGCCGGCGGTATAGAACTGCCAGTAGTGGTGTACTTGGTGCGACATGCCCATGTCCTTGAGCATGTCTTCAAAAATCGTGCTGTGCTTCTTTTTGTCGACGCCGTAGCCATACTCGTCGATCAGGATCTTGAACAGCTCGCTGGTGTAGACACCGCAGTTACCCAGCACATTGCGCGCCATGGCCGAGGCTTCACTGAGAAAGTCGCCGGCACATTGGGTCATGAAAAACTTGGCGGCACGTTCGGGGTTGCGGCTGGTGGTCAGTACCTCATAGAGCCTGGATTCGGACTGGGCGACGTCATCCAATACCTTGTTGGTGTGAGCCACAAAGGAATCCAGGCACCAGGGACCGTTGATGTGGACTTCTTCCTTGAGCCAGTTGTAGAGGTAATTTTCCAGTAGCGGACGGATCTTTTTACCGCTGGCGGCGTGCTGGGGATCGTAGAAATTCTTGAATTCCTTGAGGTCCAGAGCTATCGGCGCCTTGGGTAAAAACACCAGGTCTTGTTCGTAAATATTCAATAACAGCCGCTGTGCCAATAGATGTTGGCTGTTTGAAAGCTGATCACTTGTCAGGCG
Source organism: Pseudomonas sp. GW822-FHT02G04 (assembly GCF_058802085.1). Classification (NCBI taxonomy): domain Bacteria; kingdom Pseudomonadati; phylum Pseudomonadota; class Gammaproteobacteria; order Pseudomonadales; family Pseudomonadaceae; genus Pseudomonas; species Pseudomonas sp. GW822-FHT02G04. Next base: position 237,735 of record NZ_JBXANU010000006.1, on the reverse strand, counting down.
GGTACTGATAATGGAGTCGGTGACGTCCTGCGGTCTCGAAGGTCGCTGATACGGACTGTTGGCATAAAAGCTGCGAGGTTGAGCAAATGCATTAGCGCCGCAATAGTGAGTCAGGGCTTCAGTATCCGCGCTTAACACAAAATTTGCCGCATCATCTGAAAGCTTGGTTGTCCATAACATAAGTAGTGTCTTTCTATGGAGTTGTTCGATGGCCAGATGCTATAGCTTTGTTTTTTCTAAAGACAGATTAAAAGTTGTGCGCGCATGTAGTGAAATTCACTAAACGCATAGGTGGAGTTTTCTTTATCATTTGGGCCGGTTGATTTTTCCTGGTGCGACGACTACATATGTTCGTCGGCTTTTTCTAGGCGTGCCTTTCGGCTGGCGATTAGAAGGGGCTCTAGGAGAAACATTATATGTATCAGTGGTTTGAAGTCAGTGGGTACGTGCCGTTGTGGCGAGCGGCCAGCCTCGGCATCGCGCTGCGGGGCACTCGTGGCCAGCCATTGCGTCCAACCCGTCGCCCTGACCTTTGATAGGCAACACTCCCAAGAGGCAGGCAGTCAGTGGGGATGTGCCCCCAGCACGCGCAAAGGCTTGAATTAAACTCCGATTCTTTAGTTGTGACTGTTCGTTCGGACAGTTTCATGGTTTAAAAAGTTAATAACTCATCCGCTTGGATCGAGTGTCTGTGTCCGTTCAGAAAAAACACTTGCCGAAAATGGTAAGTGATTTTTTCGCGCTCGGGTGGGCGGTAGTTATGTTTTTGTTGTTGCTGTTCCTTGAGGTGTTTTATAGCGGGCGTTGTAATGCTTGTGATTTGAGTTGCACTTCAAGCCGCGTTATTAATTATTTCGGTTAATCTCTATCCAGGTGCAGAATGTCTAAAGTTCCATTGTTGTGTTTTCCGTTTGCCGGCGCCGGTCCCTCTGTCTTCCAGCCATGGAAAGCCTTGGCGGGTGATCGCTTTGAAATTCTTCCGGTGACGTTGCCGGGCCGGGAACGGCGCTTCGTCGAACCAGCCTACCGGTCGGTCAAGGACGCCATTGAGGGCAGCCTGGCGCAAGTTCTGGAACTCCTTGCCGGACGCACCGAAGTGGCGATTTTCGGGCATAGCATGGGCGCCGTTCTCGCGTTTGAGATGGCGCGCAAGCTCTGCTCAGTGACCTCAGTGAAGGTGGTGCACTTGGTGGTCAGCGGCTCGCCCGGCCCCATGTCTCCCCGTGAGGCGCGGGCCACAGGCCTTAGCGATGACATGTTCCTGGCGCAGGTGGCCTCGTTCGCCGGCTATAACCATCCGGCGCTGAGCAACCCCGATATGCGCGCCATGCTGCTGCCTTCCCTGCGTGCCGACGTCGAACTGCATGAAGGCTACCTGCCAGAGTCGGATCAGCCGTTGCCCGTGCCTGTGCTGTCGATTCGCGGCGTGCAGGATGACCTGGTCACCCGTGAGCAAGCCGCAGAGTGGTCCCGCGCCACCACTGCAGCCTTCACTGCCCTGGAAGTAGAGGGCGGGCATATGTACCTGAGTGAAAATCCTGGCGCCGTATTGCAGGCCATCCACACCGCCCTGTCGTGCGTCGCGCCGGAGGCTGTCCATGCGGCTGGTTGATAAGACGGCGGTGATTACCGGTGCGGCCCGTGGGTTGGGACGCGCCTGCGCCGTTCATTTTGCCGCGCAGGGTGCTGACCTAGTGCTGTTGGATGTGGCCTCGGACATCGAGGGTGTCCCTTATGCGCTGGGTACCCTCAGCCAACTGGACTACACCGCGCAGCTTTGCCGCGAGCAGGGTGTTTCGGTGCTGACGGCCCAGGTTGATGTTCGCAACGGCGCACAAATCGATGCGGTGATTGCCACGGCCCTGGAGCGCTTTGGCCGGATCGATGTGTTAGTCAACAACGCCGGTATTGCCGCGCCTTCGGGAAAAATGATCCATGAAATCTCCGAAGAGCAATGGCAACTGATGATTGACGTCGACCTGACGGGGGCCTGGCGAATGATCAAGGCGGTAGGGCACTGCATGTTGGCCCAGCGCAGCGGAAGCATCATCAATATCGCGTCGACCGCCGGTTTGGTGGGCTACCGCAATTTCGCCGGCTACGTCAGTGCCAAGCACGGCATTGTCGGGTTGACCAAGGCGGCGGCACTGGACTTCGCCCCCTTCAAGGTTCGGGTCAATGCCCTTTGCCCGGGCTCGGTGCGGGATGACCCCAAGGTCGAAGGCCGGATGCTGTCGGAGATCGCCCGTTCACTTGAAGTACCCACCGGTGAGCACGAGGAAATCTTCGTCCAGGCCCAGCCGATGAATGCCTTGATTGAGCCAGAGAGCATTGCCACCACGGCGATTTGGCTGGCGTCCGATGATGCACGCCAGGTGACTGGTAGCGTCATCACGGTCGATGGCGGTTTTACTGCCCGTTGAAGGCGGCCCGTTTTTCATAATTTCCCAGGGCTCGTGGTTGTGTATACCCAGGAGCAATAAGGCCAGGTTCAAAATGGACAATCTACTTAGCACTGCTGTATCGACTGAGCCTCGTGTTTTTCAGCGCTCCGCCGTTGTTGGCTCAAAGAGTCGCGATGGCGCTTATTGCCATGCCGTGCGCTACAGGATAAGTGGCGTTTCTTGCATTACACAGCTTCAACAACATTACTCACGTGTGGTCGCTCTCTATTTGCCCGATGGCAATACTGGCGCTGTGCCTGTGCCTGCCATCCTCTGGCATGAAACCGTTGCCGGTCAGTCAGGGGATGCCATCGCGGTACGCCGCTCCCGCGCACAACTGCGCAAGCCACTTTCGCCCTTGAGCCCGGCTGCGCTGCGGGCGGTGTTGCTTGAGTACGAAGATGGCGTGTGCGACTTGATCCTCATCGGGCGTCGCAGCCAACTGGATTTGCGCTCGTTGATGCTGCTGGGGGATGCCTTGCTGAGTGGTAGCGAGCTGGCGCTTCAGTTGGTCGGTGAGCCCGGGGCGGGCACCTGCCTGCCCGATGAAGAGAGCCAGGAGGATGAGCGTTTTCCCGCGCCGGAATGGGCGCTTGGCGAGCTTGACCAGGCGCCGCGGCTCAAACGTTTCCGACTGGCATTGGCGCCGGACGAAATGGGCAGCACTGCCAGTTGGATGGCGGCATTGGCGGTGACCTTGGGTAAATACAGTGACATGGAACCTTGTGAGGTCGCGACGCTGGTGATGGACAGCCAGCGCCCGCCTTATGCAATGGGCGCCTGCGAGCGACTGGTGCATGTGCCGATAACGCCTGAGCCACAGAGCCTGTGCGCGGGGTTGCTGGAAGACATCGGCGCTCGCCTGTCTCGTCTGGAGGATGCCCCTTCGGGCCCGCTCAAATCCTTTGTAGCCGCCATGATTGTCCGCGATCATCAGGCGGACCTGATCCCCTTCAGTGACTATCAGTCATCGTTGAGCCGCCTGTATTCGCTGCTGTTTCTGCGTGATCGGGACGCTGAAGGCCAGGCCTATCTCGAATGTTCCTACCATTGCCGCTCGTTTGATGGCGAGGTCATCCGGCACTTTGCCCAGTCACTGGTTTTCGTTCATCAGCAATTGCTCCTGAACCCGCACCACAGTGTGAAAAACCTGCACTTGCTCAGTGACAGTCACGCCCTGGAGGTCGGGGCACTGGGCCGTACGGTGCAGGGTGCGGATCCGCTCCAGCGCATTGATCAACTGTTTGCCGAACAAGCCCGTTCTCATCCCCATGCCCTGGCGCTTTCGTTCGAAGGTCAGAAGCTGAGCTATCAAGCGCTGGACCAGCAGAGTAGCCAGTGGGCCCACGTATTGCGCGCCGAAGGGGTCGCACAGGGGGACTTGGTCGGCGTGTGCCTGGAGCGTTCCCTGGAACTGGTGGTGATGCTGCTGGCGGTGCTCAAGGCCGGCGCCATTTATGTGCCGCTCGACCCGGCGTACCCTGCCGAACGGCTGGGTTATACCGTCGAAAATGCCCGCATCAGCCTGGTCGTCAGCACCCTGTCGGAGTTCCCGATCCCGGTCCGGTTGCTTTCTCCCCAGGTCATTATCGAGCGCTGCGTCGACTACCCGCCGGTTGCGCCGGCGATTACCAGCGACTCGCAAGCGCCGGCCTATGTCATTTACACCTCAGGTTCCACCGGTAAGCCTAAAGGTGTGGTGGTTCGCCATTGCAACCTGATGAGCCTGCTGGCCGGTACGCAGGAGGATTTCAAATTGTCCGCGTCCGATACCTGGACGCTGTTCCACTCCAGTGCGTTTGATTTCTCGGTCTGGGAAATGTGGGGTTGCTTGCTGACCGGTGGGCATCTGGTGGTGGTTCCGTATTGGGTGTCCAGGTCGGCCCGGGAGTTTCACGAACTGCTGGTGCGTGAGCGGGTCAGCGTGCTGAACCAGACGCCTTCGGCATTTTCCCAGTTGATCGAGGCCGACGAGCACAGTGGCGAGCCCTTGGCATTGCGCCTGGTCGTGTTTGGCGGTGAGCCCCTGGACGCCGGGATGCTGGTGCGCTGGTTCGACCGTCACCCCGAATCCGCGTGCCGGATGGTCAACATGTTTGGCATCACTGAAACCACCGTGCATGTCACGGCACAGACCATTACCCGTCGAGAGGCCCTCAAAGCCACGCGTTCGGTGGGGCGGCCGGTGGATGGCTGGCACGTCTATATCATGGATGAAGCGGGTCAATTGCTGCCGCCAGGGATCAGCGGCGAGATCTGTGTCGCCGGTGCCGGGGTTGCCCTGGAGTACCTTAATCAGCCGCAATTGACCGCCGAGCGTTTTATCAGTGGGCCCGGTGACACGGGACGGCTCTATCGCAGCGGCGACAAGGGACGCCTGCGCCCCGATGGCCGGCTGGAACATCTTGGCCGTCTGGACAGCCAGGTCAAACTGCGGGGCTTTCGTATCGAGCTGGATGAGATTCGCTCGGTGTTGTTGCAGGTCAATGCGGTGGTCGCGGCCGCGGTGGTGCTCAATCAAGGCAAGGCCGGGGATGCCGCTTCGGCGCGACTGGATGCTTATCTGGTGCTCAATGGTGGCAGCGTCCAGGACGTGCGTCAGCATGCCGGCAAGTTTTTGCCGGATTACATGCTGCCTTCCACCTTCACCGTGCTCGACGTCTTGCCACTGACGGCCAATGGCAAGCTGGACGTGCGGGCCTTGCCGGCACCGACGTTGCAAGTGCAGGCACCCCAGTCGGTGAAAAAAGCTGTGGCTGACGGCGACGCCGTGACCCAGGGTCTGGTGGCAATCTGGGAAGCCGTACTCGGCGTGCCGGTGGGCCTGGATGACAACTTCTTCGAGCTGGGGGGCAACTCACTCTATGCCGTGCGCATCGATGCCATGTTGCGTGAGCAGCATCTGCCTTCGATTCCCATGCGCGAGATCTACATTCAGCAGACGGTTCGTAACCTGGTGGGGTTCCTGCACGCTTCTGGCGCTGAACAGTCGAGCGCAGGCCTGTGATGACGAATATCCACGTATCCCTTGATGACAGCCACGTTCGCGAACAAACGCTGGACCTGACGGATCTTGGCGCAACCACCCTCAGCCCGGCCATGCTCCTGGCAGGATGGGCGTGGTTGATTCAGGTCTACACCCAACAGTCCCTGATCAAGCTTGAAAGGCACGCGCCGCACGCACCATCGTTGGCCCTGGAACTTGAAATCGAACTGTCCCATGCGTTCTCGGTCTTTGCGGGTCAGGTTGAACGGCACCTGGACCCGGTGCCCGCGACTGCGCTATACATCGCCTCCATCGGCGCCGACGTGCCTCGCAACTGGCAGGAAATCACGGTGGCCCGGACGGATGGGCAACTGCGGCTGCGCAGCGACCTGACCCTGGATGCGCGGGCCTTCGGGCGTTATGCCGATCAATTGGCGCATGTCTATCGACAGCTGGCGCAAGCGCCCGACCGGCTCATGAGAGAGATGCAGGCTTTGCCGGCCGAGCAGGCTGCGCAGGTGCTCGACGGGTTCAACCAGACCGGGCGTCGCTATCCGCAAAGCCTGACCATTGAGCAGCGTTTTGCAACGATTGCCGGTCAGTTTCCTGAGCGGTGCGCGGTCATGCACCGTACTCACAGCTTGACCTATCACCAACTGGAGCAGCAGGCCAATGGGCTCGCCGCTCGCCTGCGGGCCGAGGGTGTTGTCGCGGGCCAGATCGTGGCGCTGCTGATGCCGCGCGCGCCCGCCATGGTGGTGGCGACCCTGGCGATTCTCAAGGTCGGCGGTGTGTATCTGCCGATCGATCCGGACTATCCCGAAGACCGTATCAACTACTTGCTGCGCGACAGCGACGCGGGGCATTTATTGGTGGATGGCGCGTGGCAGGTGCAAGGGCGCGAGGTGTTTGCCGGCCGAATCATGACGGTCGGTGACCTTGCTTCCCAACTGCCGGCGGATCCCGCGCCCTTGGCCCCTGACCGTGCCGCAACCGGGGCTTACGTCATGTACACCTCCGGCACCACAGGCCAGCCCAAGGGGGCGATCGTGACCCATAGGGGCGTGATGCGCCTGGTCTGCAACCCTGACTATGTTGACCTTGATCAGCACACCCGCATGCTGCAGGCGGGGGCCATCGGTTTTGATGCGGCGACCTTTGAAGTCTGGGGCGCGCTGCTCAACGGTGGATGCCTGCAAATCGTTGATCGCGACGTGTTGCTCGATGCGACGGCGCTGGGCGGCTTCCTCGCCACCCATCAAACCACCTGCGCCCTGATCACCACATCGCTGTTCAACCAATTGGCTGAACAGGATCCTGCGTTGTTCAAGCCCTTGCACCAGTTGGTGGTCGGCGGGGACGTCATTTCCCCCTTGCACGTTCAACGGGTGCTTCGCGCCTGTACGCCGTTACGCCTGATCAATGCCTACGGACCGACTGAAAATACGGTGATCTCCACGGCTTGCACCGTTACGCAGGCCGATGGCCTGCCGATTACCATCGGGCGTCCTATCGCCAATTCGACGGCCTTTATCCTCAACCGCTTCGGTTACCCCGTACCGATCGGTGTCGAAGGTGAGCTGTGGGTCGGCGGCGACGGCCTGGGCCTGGGTTACCTGAATCAGCCAGAGCTGACGCAGGCAGCGTTTCAGTCCGCCGCCGGCATTGGCGGGCGCCAAGTCTACCGCACCGGTGATATGGCGCGCTGGCGGGAAGACGGTCGTATCGAGTTTCTCGGACGCCGTGACCATCAGGTGAAAATCCGTGGTTTTCGGGTGGAAACCAGTGAGATAGAACAGCAATTGCTGGCGCTGGAAAATGTTCGTGAAGCCTTGGTGGTGGTGCTCAAGCAGCCGGTGACCCAGGAGCGTGTGCTGGTGGCCTACGTGACGCTGGATGACGTTGGGTCCATGGACCGTGTGCGGCATTTGCTGGCGCAGAAGCTGGCAGGGCACATGGTACCTGCGGCCTTTATCCGGCTCGCGAGTTTGCCTCTGGCGACCAATGGAAAGGTCGACCGTTCGGCGCTGCCGCTGCCTGAGCCTGCTGATTTCACCTGCGGCGGGCTTGATACCACGCCGCCATCGAGTGACACCGAGCAGGCATTGGTGCGGCTATGGGCTGAGGCGCTGGGCATGCCGCAAGTGGGGACCCATGCCAGCCTGTACGAGCTGGGGGCCAGTTCGTTGACGGCGACGCTATTGGCGGGTCGCATCGAACACGCCTTGGGCTTGCGCTGCCCGGTGGCGCAGTTGCTGGCCACCCCGACCATTGCCCAGGTCGCGGCTTACCTGGATTCGGCAGAAGGGCGTTCGGCGGTGCTTGCCGAGGGAATGAGCGCTGCGGGCAAACAACCGCTCTATCCGGTTTCAGCGCAACAACACCGCGTCTACATCGAGCAAATGAAGGACGATCGGGCTACCCACTATCATTTGCCGATGGTGGTGCCGCTCCCCGGAACACCGGACGTGACGAAATTGCGGGGTGCCTTGCAGGAGCTCGTACAACGCCACGAAATATTGCGTACGGATTTCCAGCAGCAAGACGCCTCGACCTGGCAGCGGGTCCATGAGCACGTGCCGGTCGAACTGAATGTCCATGATTATGCCGGCACGGCCGAGGCATTTCTGGGGGAGTTTGTCCGCCCGTTCCACTTGAGTCATGCGCCGTTATGGCGAGCGGCGTTGGTGCGGCACAGCGGCGGTACCGCGCTGGTGTTCGATATCCATCACCTCATCACCGACGGTTTTTCCCTGGCCATGCTGTTCCGGCAATGGGCCCTGGCCTATGGCGGCGTGCCGGTCGCCGAGCCGCAGCTGCATTACAAGGACTACGCCCAATGGATCTCCCAGGGGGCGGCAGCACCGCTGTTGGCGCAAGCCAGAGCTTATTGGCACGAAGTGTATCGCTTGCCTTTCAGGCCGCTGGATATCCCGTGTGATCGTCCACGCACGGCGAAGCGTTCCAACGCCGGCGGCAGGCTGAATTTTGAGCTGGGAACCGTGCGCACCGCCGCGCTGCGGGCCCTGGCCCGGGAGCGAAACGTCACCCTGTTCCAGGTACTGCTGGCCGGTTACGGCCTGTTTCTGGCGCGCGTCAGTATGGCCCGGGACGTGACCCTCGGGACGCCGGTCTCAGGCCGTAACCTGGCGCAAAGCCAAGCGCTGCAAGGCATGTTCGTCAACACCGTGTGCCTGCGTCTGGCACTGCCGGGGCACGTGGGTTTTGACCAGTACCTCCAGGACGTTGCCGCACACGCCAACCAGGCTTTCGACCATCAGATCTACCCGTTTGATGGCCTGGTGAAAGAGTTGCCAGTGGTGCGTGAGCCCAACCGCAACCCGCTGTTCGACAGCCTGTTTGCCCTGCAAAACACTGAGCTTGAGTCGATTGATTTTCTCGGTGGCCAGCCCCGCTGGTTACCCGAGGCGACGCAGAGCACGATTTTTGAGCTCAACTTGCAGATCAGCGAGCAGCCGCAGCAACTCACGGCCGCCTGGATGTACAGCACCGATCTGTTTCTTGCCCCGACGATAGGCAGCTTTCGCGATACCTATCTGGCGTTGCTGGATGCGTTGTTGGCTGACCCTTCGCAAACCCTTGATTCGTTGATCACAGAGCCGGCCGAACAGGCCGTTGAACTGCCCACTATCGATTTCTGTTTCTGAAATTCTGGAGCTTGTCATGCAATCCATTGAAACCCTTGGCCAACTCAAGGTCGCCGCTGCCCAGCGCCCGAAACAAGCCAGTTACTGGCGCGAACTGTTCAAGCTGGACTGGAGTAAAACCGGCTTTGCCGTGGACAAGTCCGCAAGTGGTGAGCCACGCCAGGGTACGTTGAGCTTTTCGTTACGCCCTGATGTCGCGGCCAATGTCATCAAGGTGACCCGAGGCAATGAAGCCAGCCAACAAGTACTGCTGACGTCGGCGGTCATGGCGCTGTTGCATGTCTACACACGTCATGAGGTGATTGTGGTTGGCCTGCCGGCCAGCTTTGAGGCCAGCCTGGCCGCTTCGCAAAACCTGGCCTTCCCTCTGCACGCCAGTCTGGAGGCGGCTACCAGCTTCAAGCAGTTGCTGGATCAGGTGCGCAGCCGGGTACTGGGTGCCATAGAGCACAGTGACTACCCGCTCGAGCTGTTTGCCGAAGAGTTCTCGCTGCCTGAAACCGAAGGCCAGAGCCCGTTCTTCGAGGTAGCCGTGGAAATCGCCCACCCAGAAAAACCAAGCCTTGCGCAGCGTCTGGACCTCGCGACGCTGTTCAGCTTCACCGTCACCGCTGAACAGGTCGAATTGACTATTCATTTTGATGCACGCCTGCATGAGGCGACCACGCTGCGCTGGCTGGCCATGCACCTGGAGGAGCTCCTGGCCCAGGCCCTGCAAGCGCCTGAAGCGCCGCTGGCGGATCTGAACCTGATGACGCCCCGTGACGTGGATTTCCTGGCCACCGTCAATGCGACCGAGCAGGCCTACGACCAGAACGTGAGAATCGAAACGTTGTTCGCCCGTCAGGTGAGCCTGCGCCCCGATGCCATCGCGGTGGTCTCGGACCATGGGCAGATGACGTTTGCTGAGTTAAACAAGCGCTCCAACCAACTGGCCCGTACCCTGGCCGACAGGGGCGTGTGCCGTGACCAGGTAGTGGCTGTAGTCGCCCAGCGTTCCAACGAAATGCTGGTGGCGATTCTTGCGGTCATCAAGGCTGGCGGGGCGTACTTGCCCATTGATCCGAACTACCCCCAGTCACGCATCGACTATGTGCTCAATGACAGCGGCGCCCGTCTGATTCTGGCGCAGACGCACTTGTTGAGTGCCTCCCAGGAGCGCACCCAGCAGGTCATCGACCTGGATGATGCCAGCGTGTATGCCGCTGACGACCAGGCCCTGCCGGTGGTGGGCGACTCGCGCAATCTGGCCTATGTCATCTACACCTCCGGCTCCACCGGGCAACCCAAGGGCGTCATGGTGGAGCACCACTCGGTGGTCAATCGCCTGGCCTGGATGCAGCGCGCCTATCCCATCGGCCCTGGCGATGTGATTTTGCAGAAGACCCCCATTGCCTTCGATGTGTCGGTATGGGAACTGTTCTGGTGGATGATCGAGGGCGCGACGGTCTGTCTGCTGGCGCCGGGCGCCGAGCGTGACCCTGAGGCGATGGTCAGCGCAATCGAGGCCCATCGGGTCTCAACCCTGCATTTTGTGCCTTCGATGTTGAACGCCTTCCTCGGTTATGTGCAAAGCACTCAATCAGGCGCCAGGTTGGCGAGCCTACGCCAGGTGTTTGCCAGCGGTGAAGCGTTGGGGGTGCACCAGGTGCGGCTGTTTGAAACGCTGCTGTTCGACACTCACTCAACGGCCTTGATCAATTTGTACGGGCCGACTGAAGCCACTGTGGACGTGTCGTACTTCAACTGCTGCGGGCGCGACTTGAGCCACTTGGTGCCGATAGGTAAACCCATCGATAACACTCGCCTGCACATTCTGGATGCCAACCTCAAGGCTATGCCGGTGGGCGTACCGGGCGAATTGTGCATTGCCGGCGCCGGCCTGGCCCGTGGTTATCATCAGCGCGAAGCGTTGACTGGCGAACGCTTTGTCGAACAGCCAATGGACGGTGAGTCGCGCATCTACCGCACCGGCGACCTGGCGCGCTGGCTACCAACCGGAGAAATAGAGTACCTGGGGCGTATCGATAACCAGGTCAAGCTGCGTGGCTTGCGCATCGAACTGGGGGAAATCGAAACCCGCCTGCGGGCCTTTCCCGAGGTGCGCGAGGCAGTGGTCGTCGTTCGCCAGATCGGTGAGACCCAATCGCTGTGCGGCTACGTCGAGGCACCGCAGACATTGGACTTGACGCACCTGCGCAGTTTCCTCGGACAATTTCTGCCGGACTACATGGTGCCGATGCACTTGACCGTCCTTGAGGCCTTTGCCTTGTCCCCAAGCGGCAAGCTTGATCGCAAGGCTTTGCCGGATCCGCTGCTGGCAAAAACCGACGACACTGAATATGTGGCGCCGCGCAATGCCTCCGAGGCGTTGTTGGTAACGATCTGGGAGGACGTGCTGGGCGTCCGGCCGATTGGTGTCCATCACAACTTCTTTGCGCTGGGGGGCGACTCCATCCACTTCGTGACCATCCTGGCCCGGGCGCGTACCCAAGGGCTGGACTTCACGTTCCAAGACTTCTTTGCCCGCCCTACGATCGTCAAGCTGGTGGAAGGGCTGGCGTCAGGCAGTGTCGGCGAGCAGGCTCGCCATACCTTTGAGCCTTATGAGCTGCTGACCCAGGCGGATCGCGACCGCCTGCCGGACAGCGCCGAAGACGCCTACCCGTTGTCTATGCTGCAGGCGGGGCTGATCTTCCAGAACGAACTCAGTTTCGGCACCGCGCAGTATCACGACATCATTAGCTATACGATCAAAAGTGCGATTGACCTGGCGGTATTCGAACAAGCCGTGCGGATTCTGGTGCAGCGCAATCCGATTTTCCGCACCAGCTATCACTTGTCCGGGTTTGACCAGTTCATTCAGATGGTCAATCGGGAAGTGGAGCTGCCGCTGACCATGGCGGACCTGCGTGGCATGGACGAGCGCGCGCAGGAGCAGTGGTATCAGCAATGGATCGAGGACGAAAAGGCCCACCGTTTCGTCTGGGAAAACGCCGGCCTGGTGCGCCTGCATGTGCATGTGCTGAGCGACAATCTGTACCGCTATGTCCTCAGTCAGCACAACTCGGCCCTGGATGGCTGGAGCATTACGCTGGTGCACACGCAGCTTTTTGAAATCTACTACAGCCTGCTCAAGGGCAATGCCTACGACAAGCCGCTGGTGGATAACCACCTGCGCAATTACATGGGGCTGGAACAGCAGTCCCTGGCCAGCGACGCCGACCGCCAGTTCTGGCACAACCTGATGGATAACGCGCGGTTTACCCAACTGCCGCGCTTGCAACCGGAGGTGCCCACCTCGGGCCTGTCGGTGGTGTTCCATGAAGTGAAGATCGACAGCCTGCTGTCGGAGCGCATCATCGCCCTGGCCGACGCCCTGAATGTGCCAGTCAAAACCGTGCTGATGGCCGCGCACTTGAAAGTCCTGAGCGAGCTGGCGGCTGATGACGACGTGTTGGTGGGCTATGAACATAGCGGCCGCCCGGAAGTGGATGGGGCGACGCGGGCGATTGGCTTGTTCCTCAATACCCTGCCGCTGCGGGTAAAGATTGCCAAGGGCTCCTGGGCGCAATTGATCCAGCAGGTGTACAACGCGGAAACGGACTTGTTACCGCACCGTCGTTACCCGATGGCCCGGATCAAGCAAGACATGGGGACTCAGCAACCGCTGTTTGAAACCGCGTTCAACTACACCCACTTCTACCTGCTCAAGGACCTGGAGAGCCTGCCGGAGTTTGACCTGCTGGACGTGCGCGCCAACTCCGAAACCGAGTTTGTCCTGCGGGCCGAATTCTCCCGGCATTTTTCCACCGACGATGTCCGGCTCAGCTTGCACTACCACGACCATGTCTTCAGTGCGCAGTACATCGAACAGATGGGCAGTTACTACCGCCAGGCATTCGAGTTGATGACCCGTGACATGCAAGCCCGCCATGACGCAATCCCGCTGCCGAGTCCTGAACAGGCGCAGTTGTTGAACCAGGCCCGGGCCATTGAGGCCATGACCTTCTCCCGGGCGAGCAAGCCTGCAATCACCGGGCAGAGCGTAGCGCCACTGACGCCGAGCTCGCCCACCGAGCGGCGTATTGCCCAGGTCTGGGCAGAAGTCCTCGGCGTGCCGGTGGAGAGCATCATGGTCGAGGACAACTTCTTTGAACTGGGAGGCACCTCGCTGGCCGCGATCCGTGTGGCCCTGGTGTCCGACGGCCTGATCTCCATTCCCAACCTGATGCGCCATTCCACCCTCAAGCCCCTGGCCGAGGCCATTGATGAGGGGGCGGGAAATACCCAGAGCCTGCTGCAGCGCCTGACGCCGCCGTGCAGCGATGCCAGCGTCGCGGTGGTGTGCTTCCCTTATGCGGGAGGCAACGCCATCAACTTCCGCGATCTGGGGCAGACCCTGGCGGCGGACGGCCGCGAGCGTTCTATCTTCGCTGTCGAGCTTCCGGGGCACGACATCACCCGTGCCGACGAGCCGCTGCTGGATGTGCGTGAGGCGGCGCAACGCATCGCCCGGGCCATCGAGCAAACGTCGCCGTCCGTGCCATTGCTGTTCTGGGGACATTGCGTAGGGGCGGCGCTGATGTTGGAAACCGCTCGAATCCTCGAAGGGCAGGGCCAGCACATCAGCCGGGTATTCGTCGGTGGCAAGCTGCTGGACAGCGCCGAGGTGACTCGCCAGCGCACGGCCCAGACTCAGGCGCTCTCCCATGAACAGGTGCTGAACTGGATGGTGGGCGAGACCGGCTATCAGGAATTGGCGCAGATGAGTGAGCAGCAGTCGACAACCTTGATCCGTGCCTTTCGTCACGACGCCACGGTGGCCAATCTCTACTTGGCGGATGCCGAGCAAGCGTGGAGCGCCCACACCCTGGCTGCGCCGCTCACGGTGGTGGTGACTCGCGATGACAGCATGACCCCGGACTATGCAGAGCGCTATCAACGCTGGGGCCTGTTCAGCCAGGACGTTTCCCTGCACGTCATCGAGAACGGTGGGCATTACTTCTGCCGGACCCGCCCGGAGGAGGTTGCTGCCGTGATCAACGGTGCGATCCAGGCAAGCACCCCGCGTACTAATCCATAAGGAATCGACATGACCAACAAAGAGTCTTTTGTGCAGGACGCGGCGGTCGCGGTTTCATCCGCCGATCTTGATGCCATCCCCGCACCCAACCGGCGAGAGGAGTTGATTGCCGGGGCGAGAGCCATGACGCCGTTCCTGGTCTCGGCGTTTCCCATGGGCCTGCTGGGCGGTGCCTTCGGCATGACCAGCGGCCTGGGTGAAGCCAAGACCCTGGCACTGGCCATGGTGTTGAACTCCGGAACCGTGCAATTTATTGCCATCAAGTTGCTGCAACAGGATGCGGCGGCGTCGGTGTTGCTGTTGACCGGCCTGGTGCTCAGCCTGCGGTTGTTGATCTACAGCACGGTGCTGCGTTCAAGCACCCGCTACCTGTCGCAGCGTTGGCGGGCGGTGTTGGCCTTCGGCATGATCGACGCGGTGTTTTTCGTGATGCTTGACCGCTTCAAGAAAAAGCAGGACGCGTATGCCGGCTGGCAATGGTTCTACTGTGGCGCTTCCCTGGCCATGTATTTGAACTGGATGGTGGCGACCGTGATCGGCATTGCCATCGGTGCCTCGTTGCCCGACCTGATTCAACACGGGTTGGATTTCCCGATGATCGCGGTGTTTGTCGCCATGCTGGCTTCCACGCTGGTCAACTGGAAGGTCTGGGCCATCGTCAGCTGTGCCGGGGTGATCGCGCTGCTGTTTGTGGGGCTGCCTTACAACCTGGGGTTGCTGGTTGCCACCGTGGCGGGCGCGGCGATGGGCGTGCTGTGTGAAGTGCTGGAAAAACGTCGCGCCAAGGAGGTGTGAAATGAGTACCTGGATCCTGATTTTCGGCTTGGGCCTTTGCACCTTCCTGCCGCGTTATCTGCCCTTGGTGCTCTGGGGGCAACGAGAGCTGCCACCGCTGGCCAAGACCGTGCTGGGCGCGGTGCCCCCGGCGGTGCTGGCAGCGCTGGTGGTGCCGGCGATGCTGGTGCCCACCGGGACAACCATCAACACCAGCCTGGAAAACCCCTATTTGCTGGGGGCCGTGGCGGTATTTCTGCTGTTTTTCCTGACTCGGCGTATGTTGTTGTCGAGTTTCATCGGTGTGCTGGTGTTTTTTGCAGCCCAATGGTTCTTTGGTGGCGTATGAATGGTTTTGAAGGAGAAGGAAGATGACAGTCAGGGTTTTGATTTTGCCGGGCCTGTTCAATTCGGGTGAAACACACTGGCAGTCACAGTGGGAGCGGCAGTTTTCTGGCTTGTGCAGGGTTGAGCAGCGGGACTGGGAAACGCCAGTCGCTGAGGATTGGGTTACGCGCCTGAATGAGGAAATAGCGGCAACTGATGGGGAAGTCGTGCTGGTGGCCCACAGCCTGGCTTGTACGCTAATTACTCGCTGGGCGCAGCAGTATCCCAAAGCGGGCAAGGTGCGTGGTGCACTGTTGGTGGCTCCGAGTGATACTGAAGCGGATACCTATCCACTTGGTACCAGCGGTTTTGTGCCGATGTTGATGCAACGCCTGCCTTTTCCGACGATCATGGTGGCGAGTACGGACGACCCGTACGTTACCCAAGACCGAGCCAGGGCCTTCTCCCAGGCTTGGGGCAGTGAATTGGTCTGGGTGGAAAATGCCGGCCATATCAATGGCCAAACCGGATATGGACCCTGGCCCGAAGGCGTTGAGTTAATGTTCAAACTGACGGGCGACCCGCAGTTTCAGCTTAAGTAGCCTTCGCGGGTCAGGCTATATCAGTGGGGGCACCAAAGCTCGCAGTAGGCGCCACAGACTTTGCCGCTCGTGGTAGCAAACGAATCCGGTCAGATTCTCGATTTGTTCCGGATTCACCTTAATCGTTCTTGATCGCCAGGTGTCCGCTGTCCCCCCACTTCATCGTCGGATGAGGTGGAGCTTGATCGAACACCATTGGACAGGGAAGTAGCTGTAATCCCCGGAATAGCTAGGTTATCAGGTAGATTTTTGGACGGAACAGGATTATTTCAGACAATTAAAAAGCCGGCTTGTGGCCGGCTTCTCGGGGACTGGCTTGGTTTATTTTTGGTAAACCGCGCCAGCCTTCAAAACGTACACCCGGATCTTGCGTCCGGCTGTGGGACTTGGCGAGAAAGTGATCTGCCTTGTCGGTGCGATCTGAGCCTTAAAAGGGTCGATGCGCAAATGTGGGGCGCAGCATACTGATTTTTTTGAAGAATTCCCAGCTTGGCGTGCGGGGTAGAGCGATAGCGCTGAGGCGTAGCAGCTGCCGAAGGCTGCTGCTACAGGGCTTCGTATTTACAGGAACGGTATGGATGGTCTGCGTTTGTTGAGCGTGGACCACCAGAACACCCACCCCAATACCCTGATGTTCTGCTTGTCGATCTGCTCGGCACTGAAGATCTCATCCGGATACTCAGTACGGTTGTGACTGCGCAGCCGCAGCGCATTTCCCGGCATCCGGTGCAGGTATTTGATCCGCAACATTCCGTCATGCTCGATCGCATAGATCTCGCCATCGATAATCTGCGTAAGCCCGCGATCAATGGCTAGGGTTGAACCGTCTTCAATCTTTTCGGCCATGCTGTTACCGATCATATGGGTGCAGATGGCATTGGCATGTTTGATTTCCAGGGAGTCGAGGTGGCTGTGGGGCAGGCGGATGGATTGACCTTTGTCCTCGACGACGTGGGTTTTATTGGAGCCTGGGACGGTGGTGGTTTCTTTGAAGAAGGGCAGTTCGACGTCGATGGGCTCGATCACCGTGTAGATGCCACGGATGGCCTGGGCGTCGAAGGTGTTGCCGGACTCGTCGAGCACACGCAGGCGCGAGGACTCTTTCGGGCCTTCGCCGGTTTTCAGCCAGTCACTGTTTACAGACAGAAGTCGGGAGACTTCTTCCATGCGATAAGCGGGCACACCACGGGTGTACCAGTTATGGATGTTTTGCGCTTCCGTGTCGAAGAAAGCGGCAAATCCTGTCGTTGTGATGTTGGCTGCTTCGAGGAGCGCTCTAAACCGTGGGCCGCTAGTGTTCTTTTTCATAAACACGAGTCTACGGGCGCAGGATGGGGGTTTGAATAAACGACCCGTTCAAATTTCGAGGGAAATTTAAGACCGGATGTAAGACGCTTTTCGTAAAAAATAAACAGGCAAACACCCAGGCCGAAATGCTCAAAACTCATTGTTAAAAGCGTTCCAGGCAGGCACAAAAAAACCCCGGATCAACCGGGGTTTTCCTTGAAGCGTGAGGCTAGAAACTAACCGTTGCTTCTCAGCCTTTGTAGGCAGCGACCGACTTGGTGATCGCGGCGCGGGCGGCGTCTGCGCCGTCCCAGCCTTCGATTTTCACCCATTTGCCTTTTTCGAGGTCTTTGTAGTTCGCGAAGAAGTGCTCGATCTGCTGGATCAGCAGGGCTGGCAGGTCGGTGTATTCCTTCACGTCCACGTACAGCTGGGACAGCTTGTCGTGTGGGACTGCGATGACTTTGGCATCGCCGCCGCCGTCGTCGGTCATGTTCAGGATGCCGACTGGACGCGCACGGATCACCGAACCTGGAGCAACCGGGTAAGGAGTCACGACCAGCACGTCGAGGGGATCACCGTCGTCAGCCAGGGTGTTCGGGATGTAACCGTAGTTGGCCGGGTAGAACATTGGGGTGGCCATGAAACGGTCAACGAACAGGCAGTCGCTGTCTTTGTCGATTTCGTATTTGATCGGCGCGTGGTTGGCCGGGATCTCGATCGCGACGTAGATGTCGTTCGGCAGGTCTTTGCCAGCCGGAATCTTGCTGTAGCTCATTGGGCGGTGCCCCCGTTAGTTGACCAAAAACACTTGGCCGGATTGACCAAAAAGTGGCGGCGATTATAGGCATATTCCGCCGTTGATGCCATGCACCTAGGGTCGTAGAGACCCAGGTGCCCAGCCTCACAGATACTGTCGCTTTTTGACGGCGTCCGTTGCGGTCATGCTGCGTTGCCGCTCCTCGCCATAGCCAGCTATGACTCGTCGCGGCGCCTTGCCTGACCACAACGGCCACTCGTCAAAAGAGCAACGTATCTGTGAGGCTGGGCACTAGTCGCGTGCCTGATAGACCGGGTCTTCGGCTAGAAGTTGCCGTAGACGGGCCAGCGGATCCTGACGGTAAAACAACTTCAACTGCTCGTAGACCTGTGGATAAGCCTCATGCAGCAGATCCGGGGCGCTGAAGAAGTATTCGCTGGTAACCGCGAAGAACTCGGCGGGGTTTTCCGCCGCGTACGGGTCAATGGCGGTTTCAGCGTCGGGGTTGCGCTCCAGTTGCCGGTCGAGGTCGTCATAGGCTTCCTGCATGACCTTGGCCCAGTCGCTGACGCGCATGTCGGCGTGCAGCGGTGGCAGGCCGTTGGCGCTGCCGTTGAGCATGTCGAGTTTGTGCGCGAGTTCGTGGATCACCAGGTTGTAGCCTTCCCAGCCACCGCTGGCCATCACGCCGGGCCAGGCGAGGATGATCGGGCCTTGCTGCCAGGCTTCGCCGCTGTGTTCACCATCCCATTCGTGTTCGACGCCGCTGGCATCGCGATGGCGCTGGGGGCTGAGGAAATCGTCGGGGTAGAGGATGACTTCGTGAAAGCCCTGATACCAGTTCAGATCGCCCAAATGCATGAGCGGCAATTGGGCCTGGGCGGCGAGCAGTAGGCGTTGTTCCTGGTGCAGTTCGACGCCGGGCAGGGCGGTCAGGTGTTTGTCTTGCAGGAACAGCACGCTGGCTTCGCGCAGCCAATGGTCTTCGGCCGCGCTGATGCCATCGAGGAAACTCAGGTGATGACGCACCCGTTGCCACATGTCGTCGGCAATCGGATGCCTGGCCAGGGTGCGCCGGCGTCGCCAGGCGCTAAGGGACCACATCGTCAGTCAGCGGGGTTCAGCTTTGGACGCGGCATTAGCGAGGCGGCTGCGGATCACGCCAATGATCATCGGTAGCAGCGACACCAGGATGATACCCACCACCAGCAGCGACAGGTTTTTCTTGATGAACGGTACGTTGCCGAAGAAGTAACCGAGGGTTACCAGGCCACCCACCCAGAGGATGGTGCCGAAAACGCTGAAGGCGAAGAAACGCGGGTAAGGCATTTTGCCAACGCCGGCGACGAACGGGGCAAAGGTACGGATGATTGGCATGAAACGCGCCAGGGTCACGGTTTTGCCGCCATGTTTGTCGTAGAAATCGTGGGTTTGTTGCAGGTAGTCGCGGCGGAAGATTTTCGAGTTCGGGTTGCTGAACAGCCGTTCGCCGACGGTGCGGCCGATCACGTAGTTGGTACTGTCGCCGAGGATCGCCGCCAGCATCAGCAGACCGCCCAGCAGTACCGGATCCATGCCGCCACCGGCCGCCACGGCGCCCGCGATGAACAACAGGGAATCGCCCGGCAGGAACGGCATCACCACCAGACCGGTTTCGCAGAAGATCACCATAAACAGGATGGCGTAGATCCATGCTCCGTAGTTGTTCACCAGCATCTCGAGGTAAACATCGAGATGCAGAATAACGTCGATCGGGTTGAAATCCATGGAAAGCACCTGTGGTGATGGCCCGACTCAGCAGGCCTGTGCGGATGGCTTCGCGTAAGACTACAGCGGGGTGTAATTTTTCTTACGAGCCGTGAGGTGTGGGCATTATACGGGGTGAAAAGTGAAAAACGCGTCGAGTTTGTAGCGAGGAATGTCAATGTGTTGCGGAGTTTGTCGGAAAAGTTCGCAGCCTTTGGCAGCTCCTACAGGTTCGAGGTCGCCCCGGTCAATGTAGAGCTGCCGAAGGCTGCGATCTTTTTGGTGACCTTAAAGTCCGTCACTGATCGGCAACACGTAGTTCTTGAACTCGGTGTCCTCCCTGAACCCGATGGATTCGTAGGTTTTCTGCGCGACTTCGTTGTTGCTGCTGGTGGATACGCGCATGCGCACGGCATTGGTTTCCTTGGCCATTTTCTTCGCGGTGCGGATCAGGTTGTCGGCCACCAACTGGCGGCGGGCGTCTTCGGCGACGTAGATGTCGTTGAGGATCCATACGCGTTTGAGCGAAAGAGACGAAAAGCTCGGGTACAACTGACAGAAACCCATCAGTTTGTTGTTGTCGTCATCGGCCAGGGCCAGGTAGATCACCGACTCTTTGCGCCGCAGGCGCTTTTCGAGGAACGCTCGGGACGAGTCCGGATACGGCAGGGAACCGTAAAACTCGCGATATTTGACGAACAACGGGGTCAGCAGGTCCAGGTGTTCGAGGGTCGCTTGAATAATCCGCATGGTAGGTCTCGTCTTCAAGTGGCTGTCTTACATGGTGACGGCGATAGGAAACCCTTGGCGGCCGTGCATCGATCCTGCCTTAAACCAGAATAGAAACGCAATGCGGAAACGGTTCAGGCATCCGACGGGCTGAGTAGGAAATTACCTTTCAAGTCTGCTCCTGTGTCCGACTCCAGCGTCTGAACCTGGGCTTCGTCCTTCAGACTGACCCCTGATAACTGCCGCCGACAGGCTTCTCGCATCAAATACAGCAAACGGTGTGCCGCCATGCCGTAACTCAAGCCTTCGAGCCGGACATTCGAGATGCAGTTGCGGTAGGCATCCGTCAGTCCGACCTTGGGATTATAGGTGAAATACAGCCCCAGGCTGTCTGGCGAGCTTAATCCGGGGCGCTCGCCGATCAGAATGACCACCATTTTTGCGCCCAGCAGCTCGCCAATCTCGTCAGCCACCGCAACCCGGCCTTGTTCCACCAGAATCACCGGCGACAGGGACCAGCCTTCAATAGCTGTCTGTTCTTCCATGCGTGCCAGAAACGGCAAGGTGTGGCGATGAACGGCCAGTGCCGAGAGACCATCGGCCACCACCACGGCCAGATCCACCCCGCCAGGATTGGCTCGCGCGTAATCACGCAGTGTCTGCGCCGACTCGTCACTCAACTTGCGCCCCAAATCGGGGCGCTGCAAATAGCTGTTCCGATCCGTGGCGGCACTGTGCAGCAGCAAACTCTCACGTCCACGCTCGGTCAGTTGCGAACTGAGCCCCGTGTGGTCGAAGGGCAGGTGTACCGCGTCCCGGGCCTGGGCATGGGCGTACTGGAAATCCAGCTGCGCGCTGGTCGGCATACTGGTGCCGGTGCGGCCCAGTGCAATTCGCGCAGGGGTCAGGCGACGCAGTTCCAGCCATGGGTTTTGCGGATCGACGGGTGGTTTATCCATATCAACACTCATCCCAGTTGCGCCAATGCCTGGCGGAAGGCCGGCGGCAGGCTGTTGCCGAAGCGAATTTTGCCGTCTGCCTGGGTGAAGATGCCCATGTTCGCCAGCCATTGTTCAAACTCTGGCGCCGGTTTCAGGCCCAGGGTTTGCCGGGCGTAGAGGGCGTCGTGGAACGAGGTGGTCTGGTAATTGAGCATGATGTCGTCGGAGCCGGGGATGCCCATGATGAAGTTGATCCCGGCTACGCCCAGCAAGGTCAGCAGAGTGTCCATGTCGTCCTGGTCGGCTTCGGCATGGTTGGTGTAACAGATATCGCAGCCCATGGGTACGCCCAGCAGCTTGCCGCAGAAGTGGTCTTCGAGGCCGGCGCGGATGATCTGTTTACCGTTATAGAGGTATTCCGGGCCGATGAAGCCTACGACGGTGTTCACCAGAAACGGTTTGAAATGCCGTGCCACGGCGTAGGCGCGGGTTTCACAGGTCTGTTGATCGATGCCGTGGTGGGCGTTGGCCGACAAGGCACTGCCTTGGCCGGTCTCGAAATACATCAGGTTTTGGCCCAGAGTGCCGCGATTCAGGCTCAAACCCGCTTCATAGCCTTCCTGTAAAACGTTGAGGTTAATACCGAAACTGGCGTTGGCCGCTTCGGTGCCGGCAATCGACTGGAACACAAGGTCCAGCGGAACCCCGCGATTCACTGCCTCGATGGAGGTGGTGACGTGGGTCAGCACGCAGGCCTGTGTCGGAATGTCGTAGCGCTGGATGATCGCGTCGAGCATTTCCAGAATGGCGCAGATCGAAGCGATGCTGTCGGTGGCCGGGTTGATGCCGATCATTGCGTCACCGTTGCCGTACAGCAGGCCGTCGAGAATGCTGGCGGCGATGCCGGCCGGTTCGTCGGTGGGGTGATTGGGTTGCAGGCGCGTCGAGAGCCGGCCGCGCAGGCCCAGGGTGCCGCGGAACTGGGTGACCACGCGGATTTTCTGCGCCACCAGCACCAGGTCCTGCACGCGCATGATCTTCGACACGGCGGCGACCATTTCCGGGGTTAGGCCGGGGGCGAGTGCGCGCAGGCTCTGTTCGTCGGCGGCTTCGCTGAGCAGCCAGTCGCGGAAACCGCCGACGGTGAGGTGGCTGACCACCTTGAAGGCTTGCTTGTCGTGGGTGTCGATGATCAGTCGGGTGACTTCATCGGCCTCGTAAGGAATCAGCACTTCGTCCAGGAAGTGGGTCAGCGGGGTGTTGGCCAGGGCCATCTGCGCGGCCACTCGCTCGCCATCGTTGAGGGCGGCAACGCCGGCCAGAAAGTCCCCGGAGCGCGCCGGGCTGGCTTTGGCCATGACATCCTTGAGGCTGTTGAAGCGGTAGGTCTGGGCGCCGACGGTATGGGCAAATACGGCCATGGGGCGGTGTCCTCCTGATTCAATAAATATCTCAAATGCACCGCCGAACCCCTGTGGGTGATCTTGTGCACTTCAATATGGCAGGCGCCGGGAGTCAGCCCGGCGCCGGTGCAATTCAGACTCCTTCGAGCATCGCATCCGCCGGTGCATCGGCACGTTGCTTGGCGGTCAGTTGGAAGTACAGGTAGCCGGCCACCATGAAACCGAGGAACACGCAGCCGATCAGCGTGTTGAACCAGGCCATCGCCACCAGGCATACCACCGCCAGAAACAGCGCGATGCCTGGCACGATCGGATAGCCCGGCGCACGGAAGGTGCGTTCCAGGTTTGGCTCGGTTTTACGCAGTTTGAACAGGCTCAGCATACTGATGATGTACATCACGATGGCGCCGAATACCGACATGGTGATCATCGCAGCCGTCAGCGTCATGCCTTGCAGGTTGACCAGGCCGTCGCTGTAGATCGCCGCGATGCCGATCACGCCGCCCGCCAGGATCGCCCGGTGCGGGGTCTGGAAGCGCGACAGTTTGGCCAGGGAGGCCGGCAGGTAACCGGCGCGAGCCAGGGCGAAGAACTGCCGCGAATAACCCAGAATGATTCCGTGGAAACTCGCCACCAGGCCGAACAGGCCGATCCACACCAGCATGTGCATCCAGCTTGAATTGTTGCCGACCACGGCTTTCATCGCCTGAGGCAGCGGGTCGTTGATGTTCGACAGTTGACGCCAGTCGCCGACACCGCCCGCCATGACCATCACGCCGATGGCGAGGAACACCAGGGTCAGAATGCCGCTGACGTAAGCCTTGGGAATCGTGCGTTTCGGGTCCTTGGCTTCTTCGGCGGCCATGGCTGCGCCTTCAATGGCGAGGAAAAACCAGATCGCGAACGGGATGGCCGCAAAGATGCCGGGAATCGAGGCCATGCTGAATTCATTGGCGCCCGACCAGCCGTTGAGCACGAAGTTACTGAAGCTGAAGCCCGGTGCGACCACACCCATGAACACCAGCAATTCGGCGACGGCGAGCACGGTGACCACCAGTTCGAAGGTGGCCGCGATGCTGACGCCGAGGATATTCAGGGTCATGAACACGAAATAGGCACCTACGGCGGCGACCTTCGGGTCCAGTTCCGGGTACTGCACGTTGAGGTAGGCGCCGATGGCCATGGCAATCGCCGGTGGCGCAAAGACGAATTCGATCAGGGTGGCGATGCCGGCGATCAGTCCGCCGCGCTCGCCGAAGGCCCGGCGGCTGTAGGCAAACGGCCCGCCCGCGTGGGGAATGGCGGTGGTTAATTCGGTGAAACTGAAGATGAAGCAGGTGTACATCGTCGCCACCATCAATGCGGTGACGAGAAAACCCAGGGTGCCTGCGGTGCCCCAGCCGTAACTCCAGCCGAAATACTCGCCGGAAATCACCAGGCCGACGGCAATGCCCCATAGATGCAGGGTGCCGAGTGTGGGTTTGAGCTGTGTAGTAGAAGTCATAAGTCCTCTCTGTCTTTTTTATTGTTTGATCTATTGGACTTTCAGGTATGGCGTTCAGGTGTAGAGCGGGCACGCAAAGCCCATGCCATACCGGCAGGGCGCTGTGGATGGTGTTAATGGGGGCGCCTTCGCTGGCAAGCCATGCTCCTGTAGGAGCGAGGCTTGCCCGCGAAAGCCGTTACGCGGTATCGCGTCGCGTTAGAAGAAACCCAACGGATTGATGTCGTAGCTCACCAGCAGGTTTTTGGTCTGCTGATAGTGATCGAGCATCATTTTGTGGGTTTCACGGCCGACGCCGGACTTTTTGTAACCACCGAACGCGGCGTGTGCCGGGTACAGGTGGTAGCAGTTGGTCCACACGCGACCGGCCTTGATGGCGCGGCCCACGCGGTAGGCGCGGTTGATGTCGCGGGTCCAGAGGCCGGCACCCAGGCCGAACTCGGTATCGTTGGCGATGGCCAGGGCCTCGGCTTCGTCCTTGAAGGTGGTGATGCTCACCACCGGGCCGAAGATTTCTTCCTGGAACACGCGCATTTTGTTGGTGCCCTTGAGCAGGGTCGGCTGGATGTAATACCCGGTCGCCAGGCTGCCCTCGAGTTTTTCTACCTTGCCGCCGGTTAGCAGTTCGGCACCTTCGCCCTTGGCGATCTCCAGGTACGAAAGGATTTTGTCGAATTGCTGCTCGGACGCCTGGGCGCCGACCATGGTGTCGGTATCCAGCGGGTCGCCACGCTTGATCTGCAGGACTTTATTCATGACGACTTTCATGAACTCGTCATAGATCGACTCCTGTACCAAGGCGCGGGACGGGCAGGTGCAGACTTCGCCCTGGTTGAAGAACGCCAGCACCAGGCCTTCGGCCGCCTTTTCGATGAAGGTCGGTTCGGCTTGCATGATGTCGGCGAAGAAGATGTTCGGCGACTTGCCACCCAGCTCCACGGTGGACGGAATGATGTTTTCGGCGGCGCATTTCATGATGTGCGAGCCGACCGGGGTCGAGCCGGTGAAGGCGATCTTGGCGATGCGTTTGCTGGTGGCCAGGGCTTCCCCGGCTTCTTTGCCGAAGCCTTGCACCACGTTGAGCACGCCAGGTGGCAGCAAGTCGCCGATCAGTTCCATCAGCACGGTAATGCCCAGCGGGGTTTGCTCGGCAGGTTTGAGAACGATGCAGTTACCGGCAGCCAGGGCCGGGGCGAGTTTCCAGGCGGCCATCAGAATCGGGAAGTTCCACGGGATGATCTGCCCGACCACGCCCAGCGGTTCATGGATGTGATAGGCCACTGTGTTGCCGTCGATTTCGGCGGCACTGCCTTCCTGGGC
This sequence comes from Pseudomonas sp. GW822-FHT02G04, assembly GCF_058802085.1. Taxonomy (NCBI): domain Bacteria; kingdom Pseudomonadati; phylum Pseudomonadota; class Gammaproteobacteria; order Pseudomonadales; family Pseudomonadaceae; genus Pseudomonas; species Pseudomonas sp. GW822-FHT02G04. The sequence goes on along the minus strand of NZ_JBXANU010000006.1, from coordinate 212,158 downwards.
GCGGATGCAACCGGCGAAGTAGCGGAAGTGGTCGGCGGCCAGCGGGATGTCGGCGTTGAGGGTTTCGCGCACGGCTTTGCCGTTGTCCCAGGATTCGGTGATCGCCAGCAGTTCCAGGTTCTGTTCGATGCGATCGGCGATTTTCAGCAGGACCAGCGAACGAGCCTGGGCGGACGTGGCGCCCCAGGCATCGGCGGCGGCATGGGCAGCGTCCAGGGCTTTTTCGATGTCTTCGGCCGTGGAGCGCGGGAATTCGGCAATAGGCTGGCCGTTGACCGGCGAAGTATTGGTGAAGTACTGACCTTTGACAGGCGCGACGAACTCGCCGCCGATGTAGTTACCGTACTTGCTCTTGAACGAAACGATAGCGCCTTCAGTACCGGGGTGAGCGTAACGCATGATGGGTTTCTCCTTGGCTTTTGTGCTTATAAGGGAGGACGCGCCAGAGCGCGGTAACAAGCGTAGAGCAAAGGTCGGGCCACCGCCTTGTGGGTCAGGTAAATCAAGGGCTTGTGTGTTTTTTGTCGGACGGCTGGGCGGTGCTTGTGACGCTTGCGGTACAACCCGTGTGACACTTTGTACCGCTTGTGGCACAGCCTGTGACCAATGGGTCTTGCCAGCATTGCAATGCGTCGATGGCTGGAGGATGCTGGGCCTCAAATTGCCCCGCAGGTAATCCTCTGTGGCGAGGGAGCTTGCGTGGCGAGGGGGCTTGCCCCCGTTGGGCAGCGAAGCAGCCCCCTCGCCACAGGAAGTGGTTATAGGTAAGCACTCACCTATCGGGGAGAATAATAAGAAATGCACGACAACCATTTGAGTCGCCATGCCCAGCAAGTGTTGACCGTGACCCAGGGTAAATCCCACCTGCACGGCCCCGGCAGCGATCCGTCCATTGCCCGTTCCTGGTTGCGTTGCCTTGAGGACTATCACCTCGACCCGGCCCTGACCATGGCGCCGACGGTGCTGGAACATGGTCGCATCCTGGAAAGCCGCGAACGTTTGCAGCAGGTGCTGCAGATCGCCGGCAACGAAATGACCAGCCTCCACCAGCAACTCTCCGGCGCCGGCCACGCGGTGCTGCTGACCGACGTCCGTGGGGTGATCCTCAACTGCGTTACCGCGCCCGCCGAACGGAAGATTTTCGAACGCGCCGGCCTTTGGCTTGGCGCCGACTGGAGCGAAGCCTGCGAAGGCACTAATGGTATCGGCACCTGTCTGGTAGAGCGCCAGTCCCTGACCATTCACCAGGACGAACACTTTCGCGGCCGCCACACCGGCCTGACCTGCTCGGCAAGCCCGGTGTTCGACCCTCACGGCGAACTGTTGGCGGTGCTCGACGTGTCTTCGGCGCGTCACGAGGTTTCGCGGCAGAGCCAGTTTCACACTATGGCCCTGGTCAATCTGTCGGCGAAGATGATCGAGAGCTGTTATTTCCTGCGTTACTTCGACAATCAATGGCTGCTGCGTTTTCACTTGCAGGCCGAATCCGTCGGGCTGTTCAGCGAAGGGTTGCTGGCGTTCGACGGGGAAGGGCGGATCTGTGCGGTCAATCAGAGTGCGCTGAATTTGCTGGGGCATATTCGCGGCGGGCTGTTGGGCCAACCGGTGGAAGCGTTTTTCGATTGCTCACTGGATGAGTTGCTCGGCCGCGCGAGCGCCAATGCCAGCGCCAGTTGGCCGTTGCGCACCCGCGACGGGCGGCGGCTGTTTGCTGTATTGCGCGGGCAGCCGCGCAGCATTCCGGCACCCGTGGTGCAAAGCCCGGCAGTGGTCGAGCGTCCACGGCTGTCGGGTATTTGCCTGGGTGATGCCGCGCTGCAGGAAGACTTCCGCAAGGCCTTGCGGGTGTTCGAACGGGACGTGCCGTTGCTGATCAACGGTGAAACCGGCTGTGGCAAGGAGGCTTTCGCCAAGGCCGTGCATCAGGCCAGCCAACGGGCGGAAAAATCGTTCGTCGCCCTCAATTGCGCGGCGATCCCCGAAAGCCTGATCGAAAGCGAGCTGTTCGGCTATCGCGGTGGCAGTTTCACCGGTGCCCGCAAGGAAGGCATGCGCGGTAAGTTGCAGCAGGCCGATGGCGGGACTTTATTCCTCGATGAAATCGGCGACATGCCGCTGAGCATGCAAACCCGGCTATTAAGGGTGCTGGAAGACCGTCAGGTGGTGCCGATTGGCGGCGAGCCGGAGTCGGTCAATGTGCGAATCATCAGCGCCACTCACCGCAACTTGCTCGAAAGGGTGCAGGACGGCAGTTTCCGCGAGGATTTGTATTACCGGCTCAATGGGCTGGAAGTCGCATTGCCGGCGTTGCGCGAGCGCACGGATAAATCACAGTTGCTCGACTTTCTGCTGGCCGAAGAGGCGGGCGGGGAGACGGTGCTGATTGATGCTGCGGCGCGGCAGGCCTTGCTGGATTTTGCCTGGCCGGGGAACGTGCGGCAGTTGCGCAATGTGCTGCGGACCCTGGCGGCGCTGTGTGACGGCGGTCGGATCGGACTGGAAGATTTGCCGGCGATGATTCGTCAGGCCCGGCCGGTAGCAGTGGCGACGATTGAAGAGCCGTCAGGGTATCCGCTGGACGATGCCGAGCGGTTGGCGTTGCTCAACGCACTGGAACAGCAGCGCTGGCACATGACTCACACAGCCGAGCAGCTGGGCGTGAGCCGCAATACCCTCTACCGGAAGCTGCGCAAACACGGCATCGCCCGCTAGGTTGTGACTGATCGTTCCCACGCTCTGCGTGGGAATGCCTCCCTGGACGCTCTGCGTTCGCTTTTGGGACGCAGAGCGTCCCTTGCTGCATTCCCACGCAGAGCGTGGGAACGAGCGTGGTTACAGCTAAAGAGTGCGATTTTCCCCTCCCTACGCTAACCTGCGGCCATGTTTTACGAGGTCGACTATGCACATTCATATTCTTGGTATTTGCGGCACTTTCATGGGTTCGATGGCGGTTCTGGCCAAAGAGCTGGGCCATCGCGTGACCGGCTCCGATGCCAACGTCTACCCGCCGATGAGCACTCAGCTGCAAGCCCAGGGCATTGAGTTGACCCAAGGTTACGACCCGGCGCAGCTCGATCCAGCCCCGGACCTGGTGGTGATCGGCAATGCCATGTCCCGCGGCAACCCGGCCGTCGAGTACGTGCTGAACAAAGGCCTGCCGTATGTCTCCGGCCCGCAATGGCTGGCGGATCACGTACTGCAAGGCCGCTGGGTGCTGGCGGTTGCCGGCACGCATGGCAAAACCACCACCAGCAGCATGCTCGCCTGGGTCCTGGAACACGCCGGCATGAGCCCGGGTTTCCTGATCGGTGGCGTGCCGCAGAATTTCTCGGTGTCGGCGCGTCTGGGCGATACGCCGTTCTTCGTGATTGAAGCCGACGAATACGACAGCGCGTTTTTCGACAAGCGCTCCAAGTTCGTTCACTACCGCCCGCGCACGGCGATCCTGAACAATCTGGAGTTCGATCACGCTGACATCTTCCCCGACCTGCCAGCCATCGAGCGACAGTTCCACCATTTGGTGCGGACCATTCCGAGCGAAGGCCTGGTGATCCATCCGACCACTGAGCCGGCTTTGCAGCGCGTGATCGAGATGGGCTGCTGGACCCCGGTGCAAACCACCGGCGCCGGCGGTCAATGGCAGGTCAAACTGCTCAGTGAAGATGGCTCGAAGTTCGAAGTGATGTTCGAAGGCGTCGCTCAAGGCGTGGTCGAGTGGGACATGACCGGTCAGCACAACGTCGCCAACGCCTTGGCTACCCTGGCCGCCGCGCGTCACGTCGGCGTCGTGCCGTCGATGGGCGTCGCGGCACTGAGCGCGTTCAAAAGCGTGAAGCGCCGGATGGAAAAAGTCGCTGAAGTCCGTGGCATCACCATCTACGACGACTTCGCCCACCACCCGACCGCCATTGCCACCACCCTCGACGGTCTGCGCAAGCGCATTGGCGATGCGCCGTTGATTGCGATCATCGAGCCGCGCTCCAACTCCATGAAGCTCGGTGCTCACCGTGATGGCTTGCCGGAGAGTGTGGTCGATGCCGATCAGGTGATCTGGTATTCGCCAGCCAACCTCGGCTGGGACCTGGGCGCCACGGCGGCGTTGTGCACGGTGCCGTCGATTGTCAGCGATTCGCTGGAAGGCATCATCGAGCGCGTGAAGAGCCAGGCCCAGCCCGGCACTCACGTGGTGATCATGAGCAACGGCGGCTTCGGCGGCCTGCACGGCAAACTGGCCGAGGCGCTGCAATGAACAATGGTCCGGAACGCATCACGCTGGCGATGACCGGCGCTTCGGGCGCCCAGTACGGCTTGCGCCTGCTCGACTGCCTGGTGCGTGAAGACCGCGAGGTGCACTTCCTGATTTCCAAGGCCGCGCAACTGGTGATGGCCACCGAGACCGATGTCTCGCTGCCGTCCAAGCCGCAGATGATGCAGGCCTTCCTCACTGAATACACCGGCGCCGCCGTCGGGCAGATTCGGGTGTACGGCAAGGAAGACTGGATGTCGCCGGTGGCTTCGGGCTCCGGCTCGCCAGCGGCGATGGTGGTGGTGCCGTGTTCCACCGGGACCTTGTCGGCTATCGCGACCGGGGCCTGCAACAACTTGATCGAGCGGGCGGCCGACGTGACGTTGAAAGAGCGCCGCCAGCTGATTCTGGTACCGCGCGAGGCGCCGTATTCGAGCATTCATCTGGAGAATATGCTCAAGTTGTCGAACATGGGTGTGACGATTCTGCCGGCATCGCCGGGCTTCTATCATCAGCCGCAAACCATTGATGACTTGATCGACTTCGTCGTGGCGCGAATTCTCAATCTGCTGAACATTCCGCAAGACATGCTGCCGCGTTGGGGCGAGCACCATTTGAGCAGTGATGAATAAGCTGCTGATCATTCTGCTGGTGGTGCAACTGGCGGGCTGCGCCACCGCGCGCACCCTCGATGCCGCCAAACCCGGGGCGCCGGTGGTGTATTCGGGGACGCGTCTGGATTTGTATGCAATGAACGGCGGGTGCTGCGCCATGGACAGATTTGGTGCAGAGGCGCCGAGCTATCCCGGCGTTGATCTGCCGGCCAGTGCGTTGCTCGACACGCTGCTGTTGCCGTTGTCGTTGTTGACAGTTTTAGGTGTTGGGTTTCAGGCGACCGGCGGATTGTGAGGGTAGCTGCGCTCCCTGTGGCGAGGGGGCTTGCCCCCGTTGGGTCGCGTAGCGGCCCTCCGTTTCTTCAGTTGCACCAAATCGCCTGGATTTACGACTGCTTCGCAGCCGAACGGGGGCAAGCCCCCTCGCCACAGGTCCGATATCGATCTGAAATCACTTGCCTAACTTGCGCAACTCATCCGACTCGACAATCCGCACGCCATCTTGCTCTTCCAGCGCCAGGCGCCACATGGCGCGGGCCAGTTGGCAGGCTTCGATGCCGTGGTATTTTCCCGGAATCAATTTCGACAACGGGCCGGCGACCCGTTCGGCCAGTCGCGGCTCAGCGCGATCGCCCAGCAACAGCGAAGGCCGGCAAATGGTCAGCTGCGGCCAGTTCTGCGCGCGCAATGCGTGTTCCATCTCGCCTTTAACCCGGTTGTAGAAAATCGAGGATCTGCGATCGGCCCCCAAGGCACTGATCACGATCAGGTGCCGTGCGCCCATTTCCCGGGCACGCTTGGCGAAGGCCACGACCATGTCCAGGTCCACCGCGCGAAACGCTTCCTCGGAGCCGGCCTGCTTGATCGTAGTACCGAGGCAGCAGTAGGCGACGTCGACGCGACCGTTCAATTGCGGCAGAAACACCGTCGGGTCACCGACCGGGTTTTCCAGGTGAGGATGCTCGGCCAGTGGCCGGCGTGAGGGTGCCAATACGCGTGCAATCGTTGGCTCATTGAGCAGACGGTCAAGCAAATGTTCACCGGTTAACCCGGTAGCTCCGGCAAGCAATACATGCTGAGGCGTCAAGTACATAAAAATTCCCCCTTGATACTGTTCAGCTTAGTTGCTCTTTTCATCCTTGCTGATAGAGACACTTTGCAGTGCCTTTCGTGCCTGCTGCTTGCGTAACAATTGCCAGTGGGCGAGCACGGTTTTCGGTGCCCAGATCTGTGGTTCGGAGGCTTCGAAGTTGTCGGCCAGCTCACGTTCGGCCACGGTGGCACTGGCCCGTTTGAAGGCTTGCTCCAGATCATCGGTCTGGTTCAGCGCCTGGGCGAACAGTGCGTCACCGAAGTAAGTGAAGTTGGCTTCTTCCGAACACCCGAAGGACACCCGGTCGGCGCGTGAGGCGGTCATGATCAGGGTGTGTTCATCCTTGAGGGCTGGGATGAAACCGCCGGAATAACAGGACGAAATCACGATAATCTTGTCGCGCTTCTTCAGGGGCGCGAGGACGGCGGCGAGTTCGTCGGCCGGCAGGTCGGCCAGTTCCATGCGTGGCTGGTCGAGTACCAGTTCGTGTTCACTGGAGCCATGACTGGTCAGGTAAATGAACAGCAAGTCTTCCGGGCCACTGCGTTCGGCCAGCGTCTGGGCGGCGCGACGCAGGTTTTCCCGGGTGGCCATTGGCCGGTCGCCGAGGTGGTCGCGATGGTTGACCAGACGGATCTGGCCGAAGGCGCCGAAACGGCTGGCGAGCATGTTGGCGACGTAGTCGGATTCGCGCAGGAACACGCTCTGCTTGCCGTCACCGCCCAGGGTCAAGGTGTACAGTTCGACCGCCGGAGTCGAGGCCGGCACGTTGGCCAGTGCTTCGTCGAGCAAGCGGCCCTGGGCCAGCAAGCCGAGTTCCAGGGTGTCGGGCAGCAGCTTGCCGTCGGCGTCGCGCACGCGCTGACTATTGATCCAGGTGCCGCTCAGCACCGTGCCATCGGTCAGCACCAACGTGCCTTTGCCCTGATAGTTGTCGCCGTCGAACTGGCCGATATAGAAACTGCCGTCAGCCAGGTTCAAGCGGCCCTGGCCGGTGAAGCGCCAGTCGCTGAACTGACCGATGTAGTGACTGCCGTCGGCGCCGATCAACTCGCCCTTGCCGTTCAGTACGCCTTCCTTGAACTGACCGATCCAGACATCGCCATCGGCGTTTTCGTAGCGGCCTTTGCCATGCAGTTGATTGTTCTTGAACCCGCCGACGTAGATATCGCCATCGGCGCTGTTGAAAGTACCGTTGCCTTCCAACTGGCCATCGACGAAATGCCCGGTGAACTGATTGCCGCTGGCATCGCTACGCTGGCCTTCGCCGTTGGGTTTGCCGTGGGTGAACTGACCCTGGTACTGGCTGCCGTCTTCGAGTTCCAGACGACCGAGCCCTGAATATTGGTCGGCCTTGAATTCGCCACGGTAGGTCATGGCATTTTCCTTGAGGGTGCCTTCACCGTCCCGTCGACCGGCCTTGAAACCGCCGGTGTAGCTGCTGCCGGTGGTGGTCAGCGTGCCCTGGCCGTCGAACAGCCCCAGCTGGAACTGCCCGCGATAGACCTCGCCGTTGCTGCCGTGCCATTCGCCCTGGCCATGCCATTGGCCTTTGTCGAACTGGCCGGCGTACCAGCTGCCGTTCGGGTAATCGATGCGGCCCTCGCCTTGCAGCAAGCCGTTGACCAGATCACCACGATAGCGTCCGCCGTCCGGCAGGCGGGCGTCGGGGGGCAACAGCGATTTGCCATCGCCGCAAGCGGTGAGCAACAGAGTCAGAGCAAGGAGTGCAAGTGAGCGCATAGCGGGATCCGGGCAATTAGGCGACGGAGTATGCCGCAGCTATGTGTCGCATTTATAGAGACACGGCAGAGACACAGCGCGAAACAGCGTGAGCTGCTTCGCAATCAGGCATGTGTCAGACGAAGCAGAGGGACAGTGGCTCGGCGATATACGCCGGTTTGTCCGACCCTTCGATTTCCAGCGTGGCGGTGGCCTTGAGCAGCCATTGACCGGGTTTCTTCTCGGTGACGTCGTTCATGTCGACCTTGAGTCGAACCCTGGAATTGACCTTCACAGGCTGGATGAAACGCACGCTGTCCAGGCCATAGTTGACCACCATCTTCGCGCCTTGGGGCAGGATGAGGATGTCTTCCATCAGTTTGGGGATCAGCGACAACGACAGGAAACCATGGGCGATGGTGCTGCCAAAAGGCGTTTGCGCGGCTTTGACCGGGTCGACATGGATGAACTGATAATCGCCTGTGGCTTCTGCGAACAGGTTGATGCGTTCCTGGTCGATGGTGAGCCATTGGGAACGTCCGAGTTCCTTGCCGACATAATCTTTGAGCTCTGCAACTGGAACATAGGGCATTGAGACTCTCCTTGGGTTCATCGGATTTATAGTTTTTCGAGTGGGGGACTTGACCTCCCTGCGAACCACTTTAGATCAACATGACAAATTGCTCCGGTCAACTGACCATGCTTTTGGCGAATGCCGATTCATAGCGTGGGCGTGCTTATAATGTCTGGCCCCTGCTTGGTGGGGGAGAGCGCGGGAGAGGATGGATGTTGTTACGTGGCCTGACCTGGCTGGTGCTGTTTCAATTGCTCGGCACTGCCCTCAACCATTTGATATTGCCGGTGCTGCCGGGGCCGATTATTGGTCTGCTGTTGCTGCTGGGGTATCTGATTAGTCGCGGTCAAGTCGGCGAACCGCTGAACCTTGCGGCCAGCAGCCTGCTGCGCTACTTGCCGTTGCTGCTGGTGCCGCCGGCTGTGGGGGTGATGGTTTATGCCACTGACATTGCCGCGGATTTCTGGGCGATCACCGGTGCGCTGGTGTTGTCGCTGGTGCTGTCGATGGCCTTCGCCGGGGTGCTGATGCAGCGCATGGTCAAGCGTCACGCCCATCCCGAGGACAACCAATGATGTTCGATTGGCACGGCGCCTGGGCATCGGTGATCCATCATCCACTGTTCGGTATCGGCATTACGCTGGGTGCGTATCAGTTGGTGCTGGCGGCGTTCGAGAAAACCCGCTGGATATTCCTGCAACCGGTGCTGGTCTCCATGTTGCTGGTCATTGGCGTGCTGGTCAGTTGCGGCCTGAGCTACGTTGAGTATCGCAAGAGCACCGAGATCCTCAGTATTTTGCTTGGGCCGGCCACCGTTGCGCTGGCGGTGCCGCTGTACCTCAACCTGCGGCGGATTCGACAGTTGTTCTGGCCGATATTTACTACGCTGGTGATAGGTGGGGTGGTCGCCACGGGCATGGGTGTGCTGTTGGGTTGGTGGTTCGGTGCCGAACACATGATCTTGATGACCATGGCCCCCAAGTCGGTCACCTCGCCGATTGCCATGCTGGTGGCGGAGCAGATTGGTGGCGTCGCGGCGCTGGCGGCGGTGTTCGTGTTGATTACCGGGGTGATCGGAGCGATCTTCGGGCCGAGTATTTTGACCCGTCTCGGCGTCCACAGCCCGGAGGCCCGCGGTATGGCCCTGGGCATGACCGCCCATGCGGTCGGCACCTCGGTGGCCTTGCAGGAAAGTGAAGAGTGCGGCGCCTTCGCGGCGCTGGCGATGAGTCTGATGGGCGTGGCCACGGCGGTGTTCCTGCCGTTGGCGGTGTCGATGGTGGTGTAAGGAAATGTCTATGAGTCTGCCGCTTTTTCCTCTGAACACGGTGCTGTTTCCGGACTGCATCCTCGACTTGCAGATTTTCGAGGCGCGCTACCTGGACATGATCGGTCGTTGCATGAAACAGGGCAGTGGCTTCGGCGTGGTGTGCATTCTCGAGGGTGAAGAAGTCGGCATCGCTCCTGAAGGCTACGCTCGCGTGGGGTGCGAGGCGCTGATCACCGATTTCCATCAGCAGGACAACGGCCTGTTGGGCATTCGGGTAAAGGGCGGGCGGCGTTTCCACGTGGTGCGCACCGAGGTGCAGCGCGACCAGTTGATCGTCGCCGAAGTCGAGTGGCTCAAAGATGAGCCTGAACAACCGTTACAGGATGAAGACGCCGACCTGGTCGCGCTGCTCAAGGCCTTGGCGGAACACCCGATGGTCGAAGCACTGAGCATGGGCACCGAAGCGACAGGGCAACAGTCGCTGGCCAATCAGTTGGCGTATCTGTTGCCGTTTTCCGAGGTGGACAAGATCGACTTGCTGCAACTCGATGATCCGCAGCAACGGCTGGATGCGATTCAGGCGTTGCTGGATGAGTTGCAGGGTGAGTTGTTTGCCTGATGTCCGCTTTTGATCTTCTAATACGCATACCGCAACAAAGCATGCGGCAAATGCCTCAACACAAAGAAACCGAACAACGCCACCAACGACGGCAACACCAGCCACCAGACCTTGGGTGGCATGGCGTTGAGCGGCGTCTGGCGTTGCGTCAGCCACAGGCTCGCCGCACACACGCATGCCGCCAGCATCGCTCCGGCCAGCACATCGGTAGGCCAGTGCGCCCCCAGGTACACCCGCGACAGGGCAATCGCCAGCGCCGGCAAACAACCCAGCAGCAACCAGGTCAGGCGCATTCGCGGCGGTTGTCCGCGGCCAGCCAGCACCGCGAGCGTCAGAAACAGCGCGAACGAGCCCGAGGCGTGGCCGCTGGGCATGCTGTAGCTGGTCAGTGGATCGCTCAGCACTTCCGGGCGAATGCGGGCGAAAAAGTGCTTGGTTGCAGTGTTGCCCAGCGCGGTGAAAAGCAACGTGCTGCCAGCAAAGATCGCGTGCCGCCATTGTCGCGTCAGCAACAGCAAGGCAATCAACAGGGCGCTGAACATAAACATGTTGCGGAACTCGCCAATCAGCGTGAACACCACGGCTACTTCATCGAGCATCGGGCTGCGGTGTTCCTGCACCAGGGTCATCAGCCCTTGGTCGAGGGCGGTCAGGAGCGGGTAACCGATGAACAGTCCCGCCAGAATTAGAAAACTCATGCCGGTGATCAGCATCGTCGCCTTGCGATGGCGGCGCATGCTGCTGGTAATGCTCAAGCCCACCATGACGGCGATGCTGCCGGCAACGATCCCTGCCTCGGGCCAGAACCCTTCGGGCAATGGCAAACGAATCGCCGCGCCGGTGGCCCAACCGGGCAGTAGATAGGCAACGCTCCAGCCCGCGGCGGCCAACAGGCTGACGGCGGCGAAGCGGGGGAAGGGCATGTCGAACATTCCTGCGACCATCGGCAGCATTGGTCGCAACGGGCCGATAAAGCGTCCGACTAACAGGCTGGCAATGCCATAACGCTGAAAATACGCTTCGGCCCCGGCGATCCATTCCGGATGATGGCGCAACCCCGGCAGGCGCCGGATGTTCTGGTGGAAATGTCGCCCCAGGAAATACGAAACGATGTCGCCCAGCACGCCGCCGAGGAAACCCAGCAGCAATGTTTCACCCAGCGACAGTGCGCCACTGCCGGCCAGCACTGCCACGGCAAACAACAACACCGTACCGGGTACGATCAGCCCTGCAATCGCCAGGCACTCCACACACGCCACTACGAACACTGCCATGGCCAGCCACTGCGGATTGACCGTCAGCCAACCGGTCACGCTATCGAGCCATGGGCCCATAAAAACAACTCCATCGTATTGATTGAACCTGTGTAGGGGACTGTGTTCACAGCAAAAAATAATCGCGACCTTCGACTTGCCCACGTCGCAGCGGGTTCCGAGTGCAATAGGCGGCGTAAGCCGCATCGACAAAGCGGTACAGCAAATGTTCGTCGCGCCCCTGGGGAATGCCCAGGCGGGTGGTCTGGATGATGTGGCCGGGCGCAGGCCCGATGTCTTCCACCAGCAGCACTTCATGGTCAAAGCGTTTGGCGTCCCAGACCGGCACCTTCAGCCCCAGCGCCTTGCACAGCAAGGTCTGCCCGGCGCACAGCTTTTGCGAGGGGCGAGGGCGGCCCTGGGTGTCGGGATTGTTCAACAGCATCTGCGCCAGGCTGGCTGGCCCGCTCAGTTCGTCGACCCATGGATAGGCGGATTTGATCAGCACCGCATTGCCCGGACCTTGGGCGCTGAAGTTCAGGGAATCACCGCCGCGGGCGTAATACATATAGATGTGGCCGCCATCCAGAAACAAAGCCTTACGTTTTTCTGTGTAACCCAGGGAGGCGTGGCTGCCTTTTTCTTCGCAGTAATAGGCTTCGGTCTCGATGATCCTGGCGCTGAGCCACAGGTCGTCGACCCGGTGACGGATGATTTTGCCCAGTAAATCCCGGGCCAGTGTTTGGGCGTCACGATCGAAAAAAGCATCTGGCAGCGCCTTGGGCGGGCGCGTTTCGGACGCACGAACAGTCAGGTTGGTCATGATGAACAGCGTTTATCAGGGCTGATTGAGTCGTGATGATAACAATGTGCAGCTTAATCCCGGCTGAACGTCGGCAAATTGCTCTCCATTTCGACCATCCGCCCGTCACCGCTGTTAGTCCCGAGACGCGACAGCTATAATCTGCCGCTTTCCTCTTTACCAAGACCACAGCAGACCATGACTGAGTCCGTTCTTGACTACATGACCCGTTTGGGTCGCGCCGCCCGCGAAGCTTCCCGCGTGATCGGCCGTGCCAGCACCGCGCAGAAAAACCGCGCCTTGCAGGCGGCCGCCAATGCGCTGGACGCCTCCCGCGCCGAGCTGACCGCAGCCAATGAACTGGATTTGGCCGCCGGCCGTGCCAATGGTCTTGAGCCGGCCCTGCTGGAACGCCTGGCGCTGACCCCGGCGCGCATCGACGGCATGATCGTCGGTTTGCGTCAGGTCGCGGCCTTGCCGGACCCGGTCGGCGCGATCCGCGACATGAGTTACCGGCCGTCGGGCATTCAGGTCGGCAAGATGCGCGTGCCGTTGGGCGTGATCGGCATCATCTACGAATCCCGGCCTAACGTGACCATCGATGCTGCCAGCCTGTGCCTGAAGTCCGGCAACGCGACCATCCTGCGTGGCGGCTCCGAAGCGATTCACTCCAACCGCGCCATCGCCGCCTGCATCCAGCGCGGCTTGGCCGAGGCCGATCTGCCGGCCGCGGTGGTGCAAGTGGTCGAAACCACCGACCGTGCGGCCGTCGGCGCGCTGATCACCATGCCCGAATACGTCGACGTCATCGTGCCCCGTGGCGGCCGTGGCCTGATCGAACGGATCAGCCGCGATGCCCGCGTGCCCGTCATCAAGCACCTGGACGGCATCTGCCACGTCTACGTCAGTGCCCACGCCGATCTGCCAAAAGCCCAGCGCATCGCATTCAACGCCAAGACTTACCGTTACGGCATCTGCGGCGCCATGGAAACCCTGTTGGTCGATCAGGCCGTTGCCAAAGAGTTTCTGCCGGAGATGGCTGCCCAGTTCCGCGAAAAAGGCGTCGAGCTGCGCGGTTGTGAGCGCACCCGGGCGATCATCGAGGCCGTCGCGGCCACTGAAGAAGACTGGACTACCGAATACCTGGCGCCGATCCTCTCGATCCGCGTGGTCGACGGGCTGGATCAGGCCATCGAGCACATCAACAAATACGGCTCCCATCACACCGACTCGATCGTCAGCGAAAACCTGGCCGACACCCGGCGTTTCGTGGCTGAAGTCGATTCGTCCTCGGTGATGATCAACACCCCGACGTGCTTCGCCGATGGCTTCGAATACGGATTGGGTGCCGAGATTGGCATTTCTACTGATAAGCTGCACGCCCGCGGCCCGGTGGGCCTCGAAGGTCTGACCTGCGAGAAGTACATCGTGGTCGGTGACGGTCAGTTGCGCGGCCAGGAGTCGCTCTGACTTGGGCGACCTCGACCCGTCAGCCCCAGTGACCGCCAGCGAGCCCCGGCCTCGACGCATTGGCGTACTGGGCGGGACCTTCGACCCGGTGCACATCGGCCATTTGCGCGGTGCGCTGGAAGTCGCCGAATCGCTGACTCTCGATGAGTTGCGTCTGACACCCAGTGCCAGGCCGCCCCATCGGGACAAGCCGCAGGTATCGGCGAAGGACCGTCTGGCGATGGTCAAGTGCGCGGTGGCCGGTGTGGCACCGTTGGTGGTGGATGCCCGCGAATTGCAGCGGGACAAACCGTCCTACACCATCGACACCCTGGAACTGATGCGCGCCGAACTTGCCGCTTCAGACCAGGTTTTTCTACTTTTGGGCTGGGACGCATTTTGCGGCCTGCCCACTTGGCACCGCTGGGAAGAGTTGCTCCAGCATTGCCACATCCTGGTGCTGCAACGCCCGGATGCCGACAGCGAACCGCCGGATGCCTTGCGCAACCTGCTGGCAGCACGTTCGGTGAACGACCCGCTGGCCCTCAAAGGGCCGAGCGGACAGATTGCATTCGTCTGGCAGACACCGCTCGCGGTATCCGCCACCCAGATCCGTCAACTGCTGGCCAGCGGTAAGTCGGTACGTTTCCTGGTGCCCGACGCGGTCCTGGCCTACATCGATGCGCACGGACTTTACCGTGCGTCGAACTGAAAAAGGGCGCGCTTCAAGGCACGTGAATGCGTGTATCGAAGCGCCCGAACATACGAGCAAAACGAGTTTTATATGACTGACAAAGACGTAAGCAAAGTAAAGCGCAAAGGCACATTCAAGAGCGCCCCGCTGCCAGTAGAAGCACCAACTGGCGCGCCACTGGCCGGCGAAGAGCTGGTCAAGGTTGCCGTAGCGGCCCTGGAAGACGTCAAGGCCCAGGACATCCAGGTGATCGACGTTCGTGAAAAGCAGAGCATCACTGACTACATGATCATCGCCACCGGTACGTCCAACCGCCAGATCGGCGCGATGCTGGACAAGGTCCGCGAAGCGGTCAAGGCTCAGGGCGTCAAGCCGCTGGGTGAAGAAGGCAAGGGCGACAGCGACTGGGTACTGCTGGATATGGACGACGTCATCGTGCACATGATGACTGCCTCGGCTCGCCAGTTCTATGACCTGGAGCGCCTGTGGGCCGGTGCAGAGCAGAGCCGTTCGGCCAGCGCTGCGCATCACAGCCCGGAAAACACCCATGAGCATTTCACCAAGCTCAACAAAGACCAGCAATAAGGGAACGCTGTGCGACTGCGACTGATCGCCGTCGGTTCACGCATGCCCAAGTGGGTGGAAGAAGGCTGGCATGAATATGCCAAGCGTCTTCCTTCCGAGCTGGCGCTGGAACTGGTGGAAATTCCGCTCAACACCCGCGGCAAGAACGCTGACGTGGCGCGCTTTATCCGTCAGGAAGGCGAAGCCATGCTGGCCAAGGTCGGGCCGAACGAGCGCGTTGTCACCCTCGAAGTCCACGGCAAGCCCTGGAGCACCGAGCAACTGGCGGTCGAGCTCGATCGCTGGCGGCTGGACTCGCGCACGGTGAATTTCATGGTCGGCGGCCCCGAGGGGCTGGCGCCGGAAGTCTGTGCCCGGGCGGATCAGCGTTGGTCGTTGTCGCCGTTGACGTTGCCGCACCCACTGGTGCGGATTCTGATCGGCGAACAGCTGTATCGTGCCTGGACAGTGTTGTCCGGCCACCCTTACCACAAGTAGTTCTGCCCTCATGTCCCAGCCGATCCGCATCAAGGACCACGAAAAAGACGCCCGTCTGGTGCGTGGCCGCGTCGTGTTCGGGGCTATTGCGGTCGTGACGCTGATCGGCGTGCTGATCGCGCGGCTGTATTTCCTTCAGGTGATCCAGTACGAGTACCACTCGACCCTGTCGGAAAACAACCGCGTCCATGTGCAGCCGATTCCGCCGACTCGCGGGCTGATCTTCGATCGCAATGGCGTGGTGGTGGCCGACAACCGGCCCAGCTTCAGCCTGAGCATGACCCGCGAACGCTCCGGCGACTGGCAGCAAGTGCTCGACGTGATCGTTGAAGTGCTGGAGCTGACGCCCGAGGACCGGGTGATCTTCGAGAAGCGCATGCGTCAGGGGCGTCGGCCGTTCGAGCCGGTGCCGATCCTGTTCGAGCTGACCGAAGAGCAGATCGCCCGCATCGCAGTGAACCAGTTCCGTCTGCCGGGCGTGGAAGTGGTTGCGCAGCTGGTTCGTCACTATCCGCAGGGCGCGCACTTTGCGCACTCGGTGGGTTACATGGGGCGGATCAACGAGAAAGAGCTCAAGACTCTGGACCCGGTGAGTTACAGCGGCACCCATCAAATTGGCAAAACCGGCATCGAGCGCTTCTACGAGCCCGAATTGCACGGTCAGGTCGGTTACGAAGAAGTCGAGACCAACGCCCGTGGCCGCGTGCTGCGGGTACTCAAACGTACCGAACCGATTTCCGGCAAGGACATCGTCCTGAGCCTGGACATCAAATTGCAGGAAGCCGCCGAAGCCGCGCTTGGCGGTCGCCGTGGCGCGGTCGTGGCACTGGATCCGGCGACCGGCGAAGTGCTGGCGATGGTCAGTCAGCCGAGTTTCGACCCGAACCTGTTCGTCACCGGCATCAGTTTCAAGGCCTACTCCGAGCTGCGTGACTCCATCGACCGGCCACTGTTCAACCGCGTGCTGCGCGGTCTGTACCCGCCGGGTTCGACCATCAAGCCAGCGGTGGCGATTGCCGGCCTGGATGCGGGCGTGGTCACGGCGTCGACCCGGGTGTTCGACCCGGGCTACTACATGCTGCCCAACTACGATCACAAGTACCGCAACTGGAACCGTACCGGCGACGGCTTTGTCGATCTCGACACGGCGATCATGCGCTCCAACGACACCTACTTCTATGACCTGGCGCACAAACTGGGGATTGATCGCTTGTCGTCCTACCTGAGCAAATTCGGCATTGGCCAGAAGGTCTCCCTGGACATGTTCGAAGAGTCGCCGGGGCTGATGCCGACACGGGAATGGAAGCGCGTAACCCGGCGTCAGGCCTGGTTCCCGGGCGAGACACTGATTCTCGGGATCGGGCAGGGCTACATGCAGTCCACTCCGTTGCAACTGGCGCAGGCCACGGCGCTGGTGGCCAACAAGGGTGTGTGGAATCGTCCGCACCTGGCCAAGACCATCGAGGGCGAGAAGCCGAAGGATGAAAATCCGATGCCGGACATTATCCTGCGCGACCCGTCGGACTGGACCAAGGTCAACCACGGCATGCAGCAGGTGATGCACGGTGCCCGGGGTACGGCGCGCAAGGCCTCGATCGGCGCGCAATACCGGATCGCCGGCAAAAGTGGTACGGCCCAGGTGGTCGCGATCAAGCAGGGCGAGAAGTACGACCGCTCCAAGGTGCAGGAGCGCCACCGCGACCACGCCTTGTTCGTCGGCTTCGCACCGGCCGACAACCCAAAAATCGTGGTCTCGGTGATGGTCGAGAACGGCGAGTCCGGCTCCGGCGTCGCCGCGCCGGTGGTGCGTCAAGTGATGGACGCCTGGCTCCTCGACCAGGACGGCCGACTGAAAGCCGAATACGCCAGCCCTATCAGTGCGGAGGCTACGGCCCGTGAAGAATAATTTCGATCGCATGCTCTCCAGCGAGGATGTGATGCGTCGCCGTGCGACGCTGTTGCAACGTCTGCACATCGACGGCCCGTTGCTGATCCTGTTGTTGACCCTCGCCGCCGGCAGCCTGTTCGTGCTGTATTCGGCCAGCGGCAAGAGCTGGGATCTGTTGGCCAAGCAAGCCACTTCCTTCGGCATCGGCCTGGTATCGATGATCGTCATCGCCCAGTTCGAACCGCGCTTCATGGCCCGCTGGGTGCCGCTCGGTTATGTGGTCGGCGTGATCTTGCTAGTGGTGGTGGACGTCATGGGCCATAACGCCATGGGGGCTACCCGCTGGATCAATATCCCCGGGGTGATCCGCTTCCAGCCCTCGGAATTCATGAAAATCCTGATGCCGGCGACCATCGCCTGGTATTTGGCCAAGCGCTCCTTGCCACCCCAGCTCAAGCACGTGGGGATCAGTCTGGTGCTGATCGGTGTCCCGTTCATTCTGATCGTGCGTCAGCCCGACCTCGGCACTTCGTTGCTGATCCTCGCCGGCGGCGCATTCGTGCTGTTCATGGGTGGCCTGCGCTGGCGCTGGATCCTCAGCGTGATCGCCGCCGCCGTGCCGGTGGCCGTGGCGATGTGGTTCTTCATCATGCACGACTATCAAAAGCAGCGAATCCTGACCTTCCTCGACCCCGAGAGCGATCCGCTGGGCACGGGCTGGAACATCATTCAGTCGAAAGCGGCCATCGGTTCCGGCGGCGTGTTCGGCAAAGGCTGGTTGCTCGGCACCCAGTCGCACCTGGACTTCCTGCCGGAAAGCCACACCGACTTCATTATTGCGGTCCTGGGCGAAGAGTTCGGCCTTGTAGGTATCTGCGCGCTGCTGCTGATTTACCTGCTGTTGATCGGTCGCGGGCTGGTGATTACCGCCCAGGCCCAGACATTGTTCGGCAAATTGCTCGCGGGCAGCCTGACCATGACGTTTTTTGTTTACGTTTTCGTCAACATCGGTATGGTCAGTGGCCTGTTGCCGGTGGTGGGGGTGCCGTTGCCGTTCATTAGCTACGGAGGAACTTCGCTGGTGACGCTGCTGTCAGCGTTTGGGGTTTTGATGTCGATCCATACCCATCGTAAGTGGATCGCACAGGTTTGAATAAGGTGAAGATTTCAATGCAAGTAATGCGTGGCTGGGCGACTCGATACGCACCGTGGGTCGGCCTGGTGAGCATCCTTGGTTCCGTGCAGGAAGCATTGGCCGGCGATTACGAAGGTTCACCCCAGGTGGCCGAGTTCGTTGGTGAAATGACCCGTGACTACGGCTTTGCCGGTGAACAGCTGATGGGCGTGTTCCGCGAAGCCGAGCGCAAACAGTCGATTCTGGACGCCATCTCCAAACCCGCCGAACGCGTCAAGCAGTGGAAAGAATATCGCCCGATGTTCATCACCGACGCGCGCATCGCCCGTGGCGTGGACTTCTGGCGTCAGCACGAAGCGGTGCTGGCCCGCGCCGAGCAGGAATACGGCGTGCCGGCGCAGGTGATCGTCTCGATCATCGGCGTCGAGACCTTTTTTGGCCGCAATACCGGTAATTATCGGGTGATCGACGCCTTGTCGACCCTGGGTTTCGACTATCCTCCCCGTGCCGATTTCTTCCGCAAGGAATTGCGTGAGTTCCTGCTGCTGGCCCGAGAAGAACAGGTCGACCCGTTGACCCTCAAAGGCTCCTACGCCGGGGCCATGGGCTTGCCGCAATTCATGCCGAGCAGCTTTCGCGCCTATGCGGTGGATTTCGACGGTGACGGCCACATTAATATCTGGACCAACCCCGATGATGCCATCGGCAGCGTCGCCAGTTATTTCAAGCAACACGGCTGGGTTGCCGGCGAACCTGTGGTCAGTCGTGCCGATGTGCGCGGCGATCAGGTGGACGACGGGCTGACCGATGGCATCGAACCGACGAAAACTGTCGGGGAGTTGCGGGCGCTGGGCTGGTCGAGTCATGATGCGCTGCGCGATGATATGCCGGTCACGGCTTTCCGCCTGGAAGGTGACAATGGCCCCGAATACTGGATGGGCCTGACGAATTTTTACGCGATCACGCGTTATAACCGCAGCGTGATGTACGCCATGGCTGTACATCAACTGTCTGAACAGCTGGTCCAAGCACGGGGCGTCAAGTAATGCGGGCATTGCCTATGAATAAACCCCTGAAGCTCATGGCATTCGCCGCGTTGGCGGTGCTGGTCGCCAGTTGTTCGACCAGCCGCTCGCCGACCCAGAAGTCCTCCACCGCCGTTCGTTCAGCACCCGGCCTGGACATCAACCGGGCTCACAAGGATGGCGCACCCTGGTGGGACGTCGACGTATCGCGCATCCCGGATGCCACGCCGACCCTGCACAGCGGTCCTTATAAAGCCAACCCGTACACCGTGCTGGGCAAGACCTACTTCCCGCTGCAGGAATCCAAGACCTACGTCGCGTCGGGCACGGCGTCCTGGTACGGCACCAAGTTCCACGGCCAGAACACCGCCAACGGCGAGGTGTATGACCTGTATGGCATGAGCGCCGCCCACAAGACCTTGCCACTGCCAAGTTACGTTCGGGTGACCAACCTGGACAACAACAAGACGGTGATTCTGCGGGTCAATGACCGTGGGCCGTTCTATTCAGACCGGATCATCGACTTGTCCTACGCGGCCGCCAAGAAGCTCGGCTACGCTGAAATCGGCACGGCGCGGGTCAAGGTCGAAGGCATCGACCCGCAAGAATGGTGGGCGCAGAAAGGTCGTCCGGCACCGTTGATGCTCAACGAGCCACAAGTGGCGCAAAATGCCGCGCCGACCGTGACCGCCTCCACCGGCACCGTCGAGCAATGGACGCCACCGCCGCAGCAACACGCCGCGGCCGTTGTGCCTGTGCAGATCGATGCAAAAAAAAACGCTTCTGTACCAGCCTCTGGCCAGTATCTGCAGGTGGGCGCGTTCGCCAACCCGGACGCTGCAGAACTCCTGAGATCGAAGCTCAGCGGGATGGTGAGCGCTCCGGTGTTCATCAGCTCGATAGTGCGTAACCAACAGACTTTGCATCGGGTGCGCATGGGGCCGATCGGCTCGCCAGGTGAAATCCAGCAGGTGCAGAACAGCGTGCGGCTGGCCAATCTCGGCTCGCCGAGCCTGGTCAGCGCCGAGTAACACGTAGTACTTGATTGACGGTTCGCTTGCGGTTTGGGGGGCGAACCGGGTTGTTGGCTCGTTGAAGAACAAAAGCCCGGCAAGGGTTACAGAGTGAGCAACTGAACACGTGACAGCTTTTTGAAAAGTTGTCTGATTAGTTTTGCCCTAGGGCAGTTTCCATTAGCGATTTCGAGAGACGGATGAACATCACCACCTTTGCCAAACGCCTGTGCCTGCTAGTCCCGCTGCTTCTCTCACCCGCGGCTTTCGCGGTCGAGATGATGCCGTCGCCACCGCAATTGGCCGCCAAAGCCTACGTACTCATGGACGCCAGCAGCGGCAACGTGCTGGTAGAGAACAACGGTGACCAGCGTCTGCCGCCGGCCAGCCTGACCAAGCTGATGACCGCGTACATCGCGACCCTGGAAATCCGTCGTGGCCAGATCGGCGAAAACGATCCGGTGACCGTCAGCGAGAACGCCTGGCGTACCGGCGGTTCGCGGATGTTCATCAAGGTCGGCTCGCAAGTCACCGTCAGCGACCTGCTGCACGGCATCATCATTCAGTCGGGCAACGACGCCAGTGTTGCGCTCTCCGAGCACATCGCCGGCAGCGAAGACGCATTCGCCGACCTGATGAACAAAACCGTTGCTGATCTGGGCATGAGCAATACCCACTTCATGAACCCGACCGGTCTGCCGAACCCGGAGCACTACTCGTCGGCTCACGACATGGCCGTGTTGGCTCGCGCGATCATCCACGAAGACCCGGCTCACTATGCGATCTACTCGCAGAAAGAGTTCTTCTGGAACGGCATCAAGCAGCCTAACCGCAACCTGCTGCTGTGGCGCGACAAGACCGTCGACGGTCTGAAAACCGGTCACACCGATGAAGCCGGCTACTGCATGGTGTCTTCGGCCGTACGTGATGGCATGCGCCTGATCGCCGTGGTGTTCGGCACCAACAGCGAAGTGGCTCGTGCTGCTGAAACCCAGAAGCTGCTGACTTACGGTTTCCGCTTCTTCGAAACCCAGACTTTCTATCAGAAAGGTGCCGAGCTGGCTCAGGCACCTGTCTGGAAAGGCACCACCAATCAAGTCAAGGCCGGCCTGGCTGAAGACCTGACCATGACCTTGCCCAAAGGCCAGCTGAAAAAGCTTGCTGCCAGCATGACCATGAACCCGCAACTGGTTGCGCCAATCGCCAAGGGCGACGTGATCGGTAAAGTCGAAGTGAAACTGGACGACAAAGTGGTGCACAGCGCCGACCTGATCGCTCTGGACGCGGTCGACGAGGGTGGTATCTTCCGCCGCATGTGGGATAGCATCCGTCTATTTTTCTACGGCTTGTTCAACTGATAGTGTGCACCTGCAAGGCCCCACGCTGATCCGGCGCGGGGCCTTGCTGTCGCCACGGCTTACGCTTACGAGGCCGTTACGCCATGACCGATACCGAAGTAAAGGCGCCAAAGATCGAATTTCCCCAAGTTGATTATCCGGTTAAGGTGATCAGCGATACGGGCGTCGGTAACAAAGACAAGATCATCGACATCGTCAAGAAACACGCGACCATCAACGATGAGCGTGTCGACGAGCGCCAAAGCACCAACGGCAAGTACACCACGATTCAGTTGCACATCGTCGCCACCGACCAGGACCAGCTGTACAACATCAACAGCGAACTGCGGGCTACCGGCTTCGTGCACATGGTGCTGTGATGCCTGGCACGCTGGGCTTTCGCGAACTCGGCCAGATGGCTTACGAGCCGGTCTGGCATGCCATGCAGCGCTTCACCAACGAACGCGGCAGTGATGCCGCCGACGAGATCTGGCTGGTCGAGCACCCGCCGGTTTTCACCCAGGGCCAGGCCGGCAAGGCTGAGCACCTGTTGCTGCCAGGCGATATTCCGGTGGTGCAGGTCGATCGCGGTGGTCAGGTGACTTACCACGGTCCAGGCCAATTGGTGGCCTACCTGTTGCTGGATGTGCGCAAGCTGGGTTTCGGTGTGCGTGACCTGGTCAGCCGCATGGAGCAGTGCCTGATCGAGTTGCTGGCCAGTTATGGCGTGACCGCATCCGCCAAGCCGGATGCACCGGGTGTCTATGTCGATGGCGCGAAAATCGCGTCCCTGGGTCTGCGGATCCGCCACGGTTGTTCCTTTCATGGCCTGGCCCTGAACGTGGATATGAACCTGGAACCGTTTCGACGGATTAATCCCTGCGGCTATGCCGGGCTGGCGATGACCCAGCTCCGCGATCACGCAGGACCGATTGAATTTGCCGAGGTAAGTGCCCGGCTGCGCGCGCAGCTCGTCAAACACCTCGACTATGCTGAGCAGACGACCCTAACGGGCGGAATCGATTGATATGACTACTGATGCAGTGCAAACCATGATCCCGACGCTCGATGTCACCGAGCGTCCGGCCCCGCGTGCCAAGGTTGAAGCCGGCGTCAAGCTGCGCGGCGCCGAGAAGGTTGCACGCATCCCGGTGAAGATCATCCCGACCACCGAACTACCGAAGAAACCCGACTGGATTCGCGTGCGCATCCCGGTTTCCCCGGAGGTCGACCGCATCAAGGCCCTGCTGCGCAAGCACAAGCTGCACAGCGTTTGCGAAGAAGCATCCTGCCCGAACCTGGGCGAGTGCTTCTCCGGCGGCACCGCGACCTTCATGATCATGGGCGACATCTGCACCCGTCGCTGCCCGTTCTGCGACGTTGGCCACGGCCGTCCGAAGCCACTGGACGTGAACGAGCCTGAAAGCCTGGCCATTGCCATCGCCGACCTGAAACTGAAATACGTGGTCATCACCTCGGTAGACCGCGACGACCTGCGTGACGGCGGTGCCCAGCACTTTGCCGACTGCATCCGCGAAATCCGCAAACTGTCGCCGAACGTACAGCTCGAAACCCTGGTCCCGGACTACCGTGGCCGTATGGACATCGCGCTGGAAATCACCGCCGCCGAGCCGCCGGATGTGTTTAACCACAACCTGGAAACCGTGCCGCGCCTGTACAAGGCTGCGCGTCCGGGGTCGGATTACCAGTGGTCGCTGACCCTGCTGCAACGCTTCAAGCAGATGATGCCGCACATTCCGACCAAGTCTGGCCTGATGCTGGGTCTGGGCGAGACAGACGAAGAAGTCATCGAAGTCATGAAGCGCATGCGCGAACACGACATCGACATGCTGACCCTGGGCCAGTACCTGCAACCATCCCGCAGCCACTTGCCGGTCCAGCGCTTCGTGCACCCGGACACCTTCGCCTGGTTTGCCGAGGAAGGTTACAAGATGGGCTTCAAGAACGTCGCTTCCGGTCCGCTGGTACGCTCCTCGTACCACGCCGACGAGCAGGCGAAGCTGGTCAAGGCCGAGTTGATGTCGTCCTGATTCCGCGCTGAGAAAAGAACACGCCCGCAAGGTCAGGCCTTGCGGGCGTTTTCATTGGCGGTGCCCACATCCTCTTCAGTCTTTTCCTGCAAGCCGTGGTGCGACTGACCCTCTTTTGTTTATTTCCGTTCCTGACTACTGTGTGCTGAAGCATTCACACAGGGAGAATCATGGATGACTGCTCGACCGACCCACACCCTTTGTCCTCACGTCCCTGTTCCGGCCTTGCCGCCTGCAGGGCTGATCGGCGTCATCGCACCTGCCGGCCCCGCTGCCCTGGACACCGATAAAGCGATTGCCTGGATGCGCGCTCGCGGCTATTCGCTGCGAGTGTTCCCCGGCGTTTACGAGAATGACGGCTACCTGGCCGGCAGCGACGATGTGCGGCTCAATGACTTGCACGCGGCATTTACCGACAGCGAGGTCGACGCCATCATCTGTTTGCGTGGCGGTTACGGTACGCCGCGTTTGCTCGATCGTATCGATTTCGAGTTACTGCGCAACAATGCCAAACCGTTCATCGGCTACAGCGACGTCACTGCGCTGCATCTGGCTATCAGCCGTTATGCGGGTTTCGTGACGTTTCACGGTCCGATGCTCAATGCTGACCTGCTGGGTGACAAGCAGAAACCCACCGAGTCCTCGTTTTTCAATATGTTGCGCGGGCAGGTGACGGCGGACAGCGTACTGGCGCACCCGGTGGCCTATCCGTTGACGACCGTCTCGCCAGGCATCGCTCACGGGCGTTTGCTGGGGGGCAATCTGTCGATGATCGCCGCGACTATGGGCACGCCTTACGAGATCGATGCCGAGGGCGCCATTCTGTTTATCGAAGACATCAACGAGCCGTTGTATCGCATCGACCGGCTGCTGACCCATTTGCGTCTGGCCGGCACGTTGCACAAGTTGCGCGGGGTTCTGGTGGGGGATGTGGCGGGTGTGGACACAATCGCGCTGGAGGGCTTGCTCAAGCAGACCTTCGCGTCGTTGCGCATACCCGTGCTGGCGGGGTGGCGCAGCGGGCATTGCGACCCGAACCTGACGTTACCGATGGGGGCGCTGGTCAGGCTGGATGCGGGGAGCAAGACGTTGGTGCTGGAGCAGGATGTGGTGATCAAGCGTTAGATCGTTATTGCCTGACAGTCAGTCTTCGCGGGCAAGCCTCGCTCCTACAGGGTTTGTGTCACCGTGAAAATCATGGTGAACCAGATACTGTAGGAGCGAGGCTTGCCCGCGAAGCTTTTAGCGGTTCCGCAGACCTTCGAGCAACTTGTGCGTCGGATACCCATCCGCCGGCCAGCCAAACGACTGCTGCGCGCTGCGGATTGCTTTACGGGTATTGGCGCCGATGATGCCGTCTGGGGTGCCGGCGTCATAGTTCCGGGCGCTCAGCAGGGTTTGCAGCTCGATTCGCTCGGTACGGCTCAGCGGCAAGTCGTCTTTTGGCCATAGACCGTTGATCAGGCCACCGCCATTGAAACGCTCGGACAACAGGCTCACGCCCAAGGCGTAGGACGAAGAGTTGTTGTACTTGAGGATTGCGCGGAAGTTATCGAAGATCAGGAATGCCGGGCCGCGATAACCTGCCGGCAGGAGCAGGGCGGCCGACAGGTGTTCGGAACCGGCCGGAGCCTGGACACCATTGGGCAGGGTAACCCCCAGTTGCTGCCACTCGGCGACACTTTTGCGAATCGCGCCATCGGCCAGGACGTAATTGAAGCTGCTCGGCAGTTGTACTTCGAAGCCCCACGGCTGGCCTTTCTGCCAGCCGGAGCTTTGCAGGTAGTGCGCGGTCGAGGCCAGCGCATCGGCGGAGCTGTTCCAGATGTCACGACGGCCATCGCCGTCGAAGTCTACGGCGTGGGTGTTGTAGGTGGTCGGGATAAACTGGGTCTGGCCCATGGCGCCAGCCCAGGAACCAAGCATCTTCTCGGGTTCGATATCGCCCTGTTGCAGGATTTGCAGGGCAGCGATCAGCTGCGCATGAGCAAAGCCTGGGCGTCGACCTTCATAGGCCAGGGTTGCCAGGGAGTTGATCACAGACTTGTTGCCCTGGAACTGACCGAAGTTACTCTCCATGCCCCACACCGCGACCAGTGCCTGACGGTCGACGCCATAGCGCTGTTCGATGCTTTGCAGGATATCGGCGTACTGGCTGACCAGTGCCTGACCTTTGCGCACCCGCAACGGCGACAGCGCGCCATCGAGGTATTCCCACACCGGGCGAGTAAACTCCGGCTGGCTGCGGTCGGCACGGATCACGCTGGCGTCCAGGCTGACATTGGCAAAGGCGCGGTCGAACAGGTCGGCGCGAATGCCGGCGGCGAGGGCGTCTTTGCGAAAACCCGCCTGCCATTCGGCAAAGGTCTGGGTTGGCTGGATGTCGAGATTCTCACCGGTCGGAACCACCGGCGGAATGACCGCAGGGGCCGTGGCAACGGTGCGGGTCTGAAGCGGCTGGGCGTCGGCGGCGGTGGGTTTTTCCGCGCAGGCGACAAGCAGAATGAGGCTGGAGGCAGCGATCAATTGGCGAAGGTGCCAACGACGGGAAAGACAAAGGGGCATGCACAGGTCCAGAGGATACGAATCAGGTGCAGACCTTAACATGTTGAGCGATGGCTTGCCTTTCAGGCCGCCAGAAAGTAAGAAGCCTCCCAGCTGTTAGACTGGAAGGCTTCGCGGCGGTAGCTGCCTTTGCCCTTGCCGGCTCGTTCCTGACGGCTGCGGAACAGTGGCTGGGCGATGATGGATTTGGCCTTGTTGGGGCCATGCCTGGATGGCTTTTTGCTCATGATGATCTCTCGCAAGTGAGTGGATTTTGCGGGGCAAATCATCGGCCGAAGTTGGGGTTCTGTCTAGTCCCTACATTGTGTAGGAAATGATACCTGTGGCGAGGGAGCTTGCTCCCGCTCGGCTGCGTAGCAGTCGTGAAACTGGTAGCCGAGGAACATCTGAAGACGCGCGGTGATTGGTTTTAGGGGCGCTTCGCAACCCAGCGGGAGCAAGCTCCCTCGCCACAGAGGTTGGTACAGGTTATTCGGCAGGCAACGACAATCTCTGCCCGGCCATCAACAACGTCAACCGGCTCAAACTCATCCACGGCGAACCCGCCGCCTGGCCTTTGATCTGCGCGTCGATGCGCTGTGCTTCAAGCAGCAATTGCGCCCAGCGTTGCGCCGAGTAGCGTTGCAGTGCCTTGCTCATCAGCGGTTTGCGCTTGTCCCAGACCGGTGGCCGGGCCTGGCTGAAGGCTTTGTCCAGCGGCACGCCCTGGCTGTATTGCAGCGACAGGTTGGCCAGCAGGCGCAGTTCACGGGCCAGCGCCCAGAGAATCACCGGCGGTTCAACGCCTTCGCCGCGCAGCCCTTCGAGCATGCGCAGGGCATGAGCGGCTTCGCCGTTGAGGATCGCGTCGGTCAAGCCGAAGACGTCGAAGCGCGCGCTGTCGGCCACTGCCGCTTGCACGGTTTCGACGGTGATCTGACCACCTTCGGCCATCAGCTTGAGCTTTTCGATTTCCTGGGCGGCAGCCAGCAAGTTGCCTTCGACCCGAGCGGCGATCAGTTCGACGGCGTCCTGGCTGGCGGAAAGCCCGGCCTGGGACAGTCGTTGACGAATCCAGCTCGGCAACTGGTTGGTGTCCACGGGCCAGATCTGCACGAACTGGGTCTGCGGACCTTCGACCAGCGCCTTGCCCCACTTGGTTTTCTGCGCACTGCCATCAAGCTTGGGCAGGCTGATCAGCAGCAGCGTGTCTTCTGCCGGGCGCGAGCAGTACTCGATAAGCGCGGCGGCGCCTTTGTCGCCAGGTTTGCCGGAGGGCAAACGCAGTTCCAGAAGACGTTTTTCGGCGAACAGCGACATGCTTGCACCAGCCTGCAGCAGCGTACCCCAGTCGAAACTGGCGTCGGCGGCGAAGACCTGGCGTTCATCGAAACCTTGTTGGCGAGCAGCGGCGCGAATGGCGTCGGCGGCTTCCTGGCACAGCAGTGGGTCATCGCCACTGATGATGTAGACCGGCGCAAGAGCGCCTTGCAGGTGTTTGCCGAGTTGGGCGGGGGCGAGTTTCATAAGAAGAGGCGAACGGGGCGCCTGAGCGCCCCGTAAGTCTTACTGCCGTGGCAGTTCGACAGGCGACTGACGCGGAGTCTCCGCTTCAGCCTTCTGCGCCGCTTCCAGCGCGGCGGCTTCAGCCTTGGCCCGGGCGTCGGCGGTCTGTTGCAGCTGGTCCAACTGAGTCGGGGTGAGCTGTTGCAGACGCAGCATCATGCGTTGAACCAGTTCACGACGAATGTCCTTGCGGGCATCGTTGGCTTCCTGGTCGGAGCCCACCAGGTTGTTGCCGTCGTGGATGAACACCTTCTGCACTTCAAGCTTGTCGCTCAGCAGTGGCAGGTCACCCTGACCACGGATGTCGTAATTGAGCACGGTGTTCACCTGGTACTCACCAGTACGGCCGGCACCGGCATAGCTGAGGATGCGCTGGCTTTCCTGCTCATCGGTCAGCACCAGTTTGTAAGGTGCGCCGGTGTAGACCCGGACGCCGCTGCTTTCCAGTACCTGACGCAATTGTGTCACGGTTTCGCCGTAGGCATTGCGGGCGCTCAGGTCGAGTTCCTTGATCGCCAGTTCGGTGGTGCCGGTGCCACGCAGGTGGAAACCGCAGGCGCTCAGCAGGACTGCGAGGCCCATCACCAGCAAATTGCGTTTGATCATCTTGTTGCTCCCCTTGAAACCATGTGGGCCGGTCAAACGGCCCGAAAGGTTTTACTCGGCGCCAGGCTCACCTGGCGCCCGATCCAATTTTTAGCTGGCGACGATATTGACCAGTTTCCCGGGCACTACGATCACTTTGCGAATAGTCAGGCCATCGACGAAGCGCAGGACGTTTTCGTTAGCCCGTGCGGCGGCTTCGACTTCTTCGCGGCTGGCGCTGGCCGGCATTTCGATGTGGCCGCGCAGCTTGCCATTCACTTGAATAACCAGTTGCAGGCTGTCCTGTACCAGGGCGCTTTCGTCCAGCACCGGCCAACCAGCGTCGATCACCGGGTCGGCGTGGCCCAGGCGATGCCACAGCTCGTGGCTGATGTGCGGGGTGATCGGGGCCAGCAGCAGAGTCACGGTTTCCAGGCCTTCGTGAATCAGCGCGCGATCCTGTTCGGTGCCTTGCGGGGCTTTTTCCAGCACGTTCATCAGCGTCATCACCTGGGCGATGGCGGTGTTGAATTTGTGGTTCTGGCCGACGTCGTGGCTGGCCTGCTTGATGGCCTGGTGGATCGAACGCCGAATGGCTTTCTGCTCGTCGTTCAGGCTGGCGACATCCAGTTTGCCCGGCAGGCCCTGAGTGACGTGCGCTTGAGCCAGGCGCCAGACGCGCTTGAGGAAGCGGTGCGAGCCTTCTACTCCGGAATCGGACCATTCCGCGCTCATGTCAGGTGGCGAGGCGAACATCATGAACAGGCGGCAGGTGTCTGCGCCGAACTGGTCAATCATCGACTGTGGGTCAACGCCGTTGTTCTTTGACTTGGCCATCTTCTCGGTGCCACCGATTTCCACCGGCAGACCGTCTGCGATCAGCTTGGCGCTAATGACCTTGGCCTTGCTGTCGCGTTCGAGTTCGACGTCCGCCGGGTTGAACCAGGTGTAGGCGCCGTTGGCTTCGCGACGATAGTAAGTCTCGGCGATCACCATGCCCTGGGTCAGCAGATTCTTGAACGGCTCGTTGGAGCTCACCAGGCCTTCGTCGCGCATCAGCTTGTGGAAGAAGCGCGCGTAGAGCAGGTGAAGAATCGCGTGTTCGATGCCGCCGATGTACTGATCCACCGGCAACCAGTGGTCGGCCGCCGGCTTTTCTACCAGGCCGCCTTCAAAGTGCGGCGAGGCGTAGCGGGCGTAGTACCACGAGGACTCGACGAAGGTGTCCATGGTGTCAGTTTCACGCTTGGCCGGTGCGCCGCATTTCGGGCAAGCGCACTCGTAGAACTCGGGCATGCGCGCCAATGGCGAACCAGCACCGTCCGGTACCACGTCTTCCGGCAGCACGACAGGCAGTTGATCTTCCGGGACCGGCACATCACCACAAGTATTGCAGTGGATGATCGGGATCGGGCAGCCCCAGTAGCGTTGACGGCTGATGCCCCAGTCGCGCAGGCGGAACTGGGTGCGCGAGGCACCGAGGTTTTTCTTGATCAGTGCGACTTCGATGGCGTCGAAAGCGCCTGCGAAGTCGAGGCCGTCGAACTCACCGGAGTTGATCAGCGTGCCGTACTCGCCGTAAGCGTCCTGCCACGGGGCCGGGTTGGTGTCACCGGAGCTGGTGCGCACCACGGATTTGATCGGCAGGTTGTACTTGGTGGCGAACTCGAAATCGCGCTCGTCGTGGGCCGGAACAGCCATGACCGCGCCATCGCCGTAGTGCATCAGCACGTAGTTGGCGACCCATACCGGGAGTTTCTCACCGGTCAGCGGGTGCTCGACGAACAGCGAGGTCGGCAGGCCTTTTTTCTCTTGAGTGGCGACGTCGGCTTCAGCAACGCTGCCGCCCTTGCATTCAGCGATGAACGCTTGCAGCTCAGGGTTGTTCTGCGCGGCCAGGGTGGCCAGGTGGTGCTCGGCGGCCACGGCGACGTAAGTCGCTCCCATTAAAGTATCCGGACGGGTGGTGAAGACTTTCAGCGCGCCGGCTTCACCGATGGAAGCGACGTCGTACGGGAACTGCACTTCCATGCCGCGGGATTTGCCGATCCAGTTGCGCTGCATGGTCTTGACCTGTTCAGGCCAGCCAGTCAGTTCGTCGAGGCTCTCCAGCAGCTCATCCGCGTAAGCGGTGATCTTGAAGTAGTACATCGGGATTTCGCGCTTTTCAATCAGCGCGCCGGAACGCCAGCCGCGACCGTCGATCACTTGCTCGTTGGCCAGAACGGTCTGGTCGACCGGGTCCCAGTTCACGGTGCCGCTTTTTTTGTAAATCACGCCTTTTTCGAACAGGCGAGTGAACAGCCATTGTTCCCAGCGGTAGTAATCGGGCTTGCAGGTGGTCACTTCGCGCGACCAGTCCACCGCCAGGCCCAGGCTGCGCAGCTGGCTTTTCATGTAGGCGATGTTTTCGTAGGTCCACTTGGCGGGCGCTACGTTGTTTTTCATCGCGGCGTTTTCCGCCGGCATGCCGAAGGCGTCCCAACCCATGGGTTGCAGGACGTTCTTGCCTTGCATGCGCTGGTAGCGGGAGATCACGTCGCCGATGGTGTAGTTGCGCACGTGCCCCATGTGTAGCTTGCCGCTGGGGTAAGGGAACATCGACAGGCAGTAGAAAGTCTCCTTGCCTGGCTGTTCACTGACTTCAAAGGACTTTTGCTCGTCCCAGAACGACTGGGCGGCGGCTTCGATTTCACGGGGCTGATATTGTTCGTGCATGGCTACTTTTGAACTGAATAGGGGTGGCCTAATCCTCTTCAATGCAACGCTGGACGATGATGACGCCAAATCGGCGTTTCGCTGCCCAGGCGAGCTGGAAGTGGAGTTACAGGAAGCGCCGTAGCATACATGACGGCACTCTACCGAGGGAAACCCTGATTACACGCAAGGGCGCGGCCAATTCCCGCCCCAAGGGCCGTTGGTCGCGGCGCTCAGCCGGTTTTTTCAGCGAAGCTAAGCTCTAAATGGGGAGAGAGTCTTATCTTCAATGAGGTGATGGATGGTTGATTCACAGCAAAAAGCTACAAAACCGGAGTTGTACGAAAGACTGATCGACCGTCTCGCAATGGCCTTGGACGCGGCCAAAACCGCTGGACGGCTTCGCGACGAGCGTCCCCTGGAGCTGGAACTGCGTGGTTTGACCCCCGCAGAGTTTGAACTGGTCAAGGCCTATCTGGACCGCAGTGAACGTGAAACGCACGGATGCTTGTCAGCAGCAGTGAAGCAACTCGAGGCACCACGTACGGCCAAGATCCTCTGGCTCAAGGATAAGACACCCGGCGGAGGCGCGGTAAAGGTCCGGTCTCTGCAGTTCAAGTAAGGACACTTGAAACCATGCCTTATGGTTTTTTGAAACAAAGTCCTTCCGCATTTGTTGTCGCATTGCGTCAACCCACTTAGGCTTCGGGCATCTATGGAGATGCCCGATGCCTTTTCGTTATTTCATTAAACAACTTCTATTGCCGCCCGGCGTTCTTTTGCTGTTACTGGTACTCGCCTGGTGGTGGCGCCGCTCAAGGCCGAGGCTGGCGGGAGTGTGCTTTGTTATGGGTGTGGGCGGCTTCTGGTTGATGAGCCTGCCAGTGATGGTGGAGTGGACTGCCAGAGCTCTGGAGCGCGAGCCGCCGCTCGTACGCGAAGAATGGGCCACCCTGGGCCAGCGCGCCGACGCGATCGTGGTGCTGGGTTCGGGGCGTGAGCGTGGCGACCTGGCCTGGGGCGTCGACCAGCCCACCGGCGTAGGTCTTGGGCGCGAGCGCTATGCCGCACGTCTGGCCAAGGTTTCCGGTTTGCCGATTCTGGCCAGCGGCGGCCTGCATTACGGGACACCGCCGACTGAAGCGCAGCTGATGGCGGATTCGTTGCTCGATGATTTTGGCGTGACGGTACGCTGGCAGGAAGGGCGCAGCCGCACAACCTGGGAAAACGCGCAGTTCAGCGCCCAGGTATTGTTGCCGCAGGGGATCAAACGGGTGGTGGTCGTGACTCAGGCGTGGCATATGCCGCGGGCGGTCTGGAGCTTTGAGCAGGCCGGATTTGAGGTGGTGCCGGCGCCGGTGGGGTTTTTAGGCGTGGACAATGCGCGGCCACTGGGTGGCTGGATGCCGGAATTCAAATCGATCTGGCAATCGGGGCAGTTGATGAATGAGCTCGTGGGGCAGGTCGGGTATTGGATGTTCTATCGAGGCGAGCCTGTTGAGGAGTGATCATTCCCGCAGGGGAATGATCACCAGGCCTGGGTTAAACGGTCTTCGCCATCCGGTTGGCCATCAACGCCCAGCCAAACAACAGCACACAAACGATGATCAACGGCCACGAACGCCATTGCAGATACGGCGTCAGGTTATGCATTGGCACCACTTCGCCGTACAGAATCCCGCGTTCGAATTGCGGGATCCGGGCAGTGATCTGACCAAACGGGTTGATCAGACCGGTCACGCCGTTGTTGGTGGCGCGGATCATCCAGCGGCCGGCCTCAAGGGCGCGCATCTGCGCCATCTGCAAGTGTTGCAATGGGCCGATCGAGGTGCCGAACCAGGTGTCGTTGCTGATGGTCAGCAGCAAATCGCTGCGGGCGGCGAGGCCGGCGGCGAATTCCGGGTAGACCACTTCGTAGCAGATGTACGGCGCAATCTGATAGCCCTTGGCCTGTAGCAGCGGTTGATCGGCCGGCCCACGGGCAAAGTCGGACATCGGCAGGTCGAAGAACGCGATCAGGCCGCGCAAGACTTCCTGCAACGGAACGTATTCGCCGAATGGCACCAGTTTCTGCTTCAGGTAAGTGCCATCGCCTTCACCAACCACGGTAATGCCGTTGAAGTAACGTTTCTCGTGACGGACTTCCTGGCGAATCGGCACGCCGGTAATCAGCGCAGATTTACGCTCTGCCGCGAAGCTGCCCATCATGTTCAGGTAGCCCTCGGCGGACTCCTTGAGCACCGGGACCGCTGTTTCCGGCCAGATCAGCAGGTCGACGGGTTTGGAGCTGAAACTCATGTCGCGGTAAAGCGCCAGCTGCGCGTTGATCTGCGAGGGGTCCCATTTCATGCTTTGTTCGATGTTGCCCTGAATCGCTGCGACGCTCAGCGGCGCACCCGAAGGGCTGGTCCAGGCGTGTTCCTTGAGCGCCATGCCGATCACCCAAGGGCCGGCCAGCAGCAACACGCCAGCGGCAATAAAGCCCTTGCGAGCGGTGCGAATCAGGCGCGGTGCGTTGTAGATCAGCGCGGCGGTCAGGGCCAGCGCGAAGGAAATCAGCCACATCCCGCCGACCGGCGCGAGCCCGGCCAATGGGCCGTCGAGCTGGCTGTAACCGGAATAGAGCCATGGGAAGCCGGTGAGGAACCAGCCGCGAAAGGCTTCCTGGCCCACCCACAACGCCGCAAACGCCAGGGCATCAGCCAGCGGCGCTTCGTTACGGCGCAGCCAGCGCGCCCAAATCCAGGCGGGCAGGGCGAAGAACCAGGCAATCGCTGCGGTGAAGAGCAGCATCAAGAACCCGGCCAGCAACACCGAGGCGCCGCCGAAGTTGTGAATGCTGTAGTAGATCCAGCTGGTTCCGCCGGCAAACAGGCCGAAACCGAAACACCAGCCACGGCCCAAGGCCTGACGGGGGCTCAGTTCGCGCAAACCGGCGTAAAAGAAACCGACCGCCAGCAATGCCAGCGGCCAGATATCGAATGGCGCCAAGGCCAGGGTGGTGAGTGCACCGGCCGCCACGGCCAGCAGATTACCGGGCCAGCCGGGGCGGGTCATCCAGCGCATTTCTTTCCTTAATTTTTACCGGGCGATTGGTGTCAAACGCAGCAAATGAATCCGACGGCTGTCAGCGTTCAGGATGCGGAAGCGATAGGCGCCGATTTCGGTGATTTCGTTGCGTTTTGGCAAGTGCCCGAACGCGCTCATCACCAGACCGCCGACGGTGTCGAATTCGTCGTCGGAGAATTCGCTGTCGAAGAACTCGTTGAAGTTCTCGATCGGCGTCAGGGCCTTGATCAGGAAGTCACCGCTGGGCAGCGGCTTGATGTAGCTGTCTTCTTCGACGTCATGCTCGTCTTCGATGTCGCCGACGATCTGTTCGAGCACGTCTTCGATGGTCACAAGGCCAGCCACGCCGCCGTATTCGTCAATGACAATGGCCATGTGGTTATGGTTGGCGCGGAACTCGCGCAGCAGCACATTCAGGCGCTTGGACTCGGGCACGAAGGTGGCCGGGCGCAGCAGGTCCTTGATGTTGAAGCTGTCGCCGTTCTCCTTGAGGATCAACGGCAGCAAGTCCTTGGCCAGCAGCACGCCCATCACGTCATCGTGGCTTTCGCCGATCACCGGGTAGCGGGAGTGGGCCGAGTCGACCACGGCGGGCAGGAACTCGCGAGGTGTCTGGGTCGCCTTGATGCTGATCATCTGCGAGCGCGGGACCATGATGTCCCGTACTTGCAGGTCTGCAACCTGGATGGCGCCTTCGACGATGGCCAGCGCTTCGCTGTCCAGCAACTTGTTTTGGTGTGCATCGCGCAGCAGCTCCAGCAGCTCCTGGCGGTTCTTCGGCTCGTGGGCAAAAGCCTGGGTGAGCTTACCCAGCCAAGACTTCTGCCCGTTGCTCGATCGATCTTCGCTCATAGCGATTACTCTGAATCCTTTGTTGTAACGATAGGGGATGTGTCTGTTTCGTCGTCCGCATAAGGGTCCGGATGACCCAGTTCTGCAAGCAACGTTCGTTCCAGTGCTTCCATTTCTTCGGCTTCGTCGTCATCTATATGGTCGTAACCAAGCAGATGCAAGCAGCCGTGAATGACCAGATGCGCCCAATGGGCGTTGAGTGCCTTGCCTTGTTCGGCGGCTTCGCGCTCGACCACGGCAATGCAGATCACCAGATCTCCCAGTAACGGGATATCCAGCAACTCGTCCGGCACGTCGGCCGGGAATGACAGCACGTTGGTGGCGTAATCCTTCTGCCGCCAGGTGTGATTGAGTTCGCGGCCTTCTTCTTCGTCGACCAGACGAATGGTCAGCTCGGAGTCGGCGGTGCGCTGGCGCAGGGCCAGTTCACACCATTTCCGGAACTCGGCTTCAGTCGGGGCAGGTGCGTCGCTCGCCAGTTGCAGATCAAGCTCAAGCATCGCGTGGGGTGTCCTTTGGCGCGGCATCGGCAGCGCGATTTTCGAAGCGCTCGTACGCCTCGACAATGCGTTGCACCAGCGGATGGCGCACCACGTCCTTGGGCTGGAAGTGGGTGAAGCTGATGCCCGGAACGTCCTTGAGCACTTCGATCACATGATGCAACCCGGACTTGGTGCCGCGTGGCAGGTCGACCTGGGTGATGTCACCGGTGATGACCGCCGTGGAACCAAAGCCGATCCGGGTCAGGAACATTTTCATCTGTTCGACGGTGGTGTTCTGGCTTTCGTCGAGGATGATGAAGCTGTTGTTCAGCGTGCGGCCGCGCATGTAGGCCAGCGGCGCGACTTCGATCACCTGACGCTCGATCAGCTTGGCGACGTATTCGAAACCGAGCATTTCGTAGAGTGCGTCGTAGAGCGGGCGCAGGTACGGGTCGATTTTTTGCGACAGGTCGCCGGGCAGGAAGCCGAGTTTTTCACCCGCTTCAACCGCCGGACGCACCAACAGAATGCGACGAATCTGCTCGCGTTCCAGTGCGTCTACCGCGCAGG
This sequence comes from Pseudomonas sp. GW822-FHT02G04, assembly GCF_058802085.1. Lineage (NCBI taxonomy): Bacteria > Pseudomonadati > Pseudomonadota > Gammaproteobacteria > Pseudomonadales > Pseudomonadaceae > Pseudomonas > Pseudomonas sp. GW822-FHT02G04. The sequence goes on along the minus strand of NZ_JBXANU010000006.1, from coordinate 175,946 downwards.
CAACAGCCAGATAGGTCTTGCCGGTACCGGCGGGGCCGATGCCGAAGTTGATGTCGTTACCGAGGATTTCCTTCACGTAGCGCAGCTGATTCAAGCCGCGAGGGCGAATCATGCCTTTTTTGGTGCGCAAGGCGACGGACGGTTCGGCGGGGGAGTGGTTGTCCAGTTCCTCGACGGCCGATTCCTGCAGGAACAGGTGAACCATGTCCGTCGACAGCTCGGTACCCTTGGTTTCCCGGTACAGGCGGCGCAGGAGGTTTTCCGCGGAGGTGGTGTGTTTGGGCTCGCCGATCAGTTCGAACTGGTTTCCGCGGTTGCGGATCTCGATGGTCAGGCGCTGTTCGATCAAGCGCAGATGCTCGTCGAATTGCCCGCACAGATTGGCGAAGCGGCGAGCTTCAAAAGGCTCGAGGATGAAGCGATGTGGTTCTATGGGTGCGTTCAAGGTCGTATTTAGCCGCCCTGGGGCAATATTGATGAAATAAAGGATAACGCCAGTCGCCTGGGTGCGAAAGCTCTTAAAGCAGTCTCACTGGATAACTGTGGCGAGGGAGCTTGCTCCCGCTGGAGTGCGAAGCGCTCCCAAATTATCCAGCCTCAATCTTTCAGGATGATCGAGGTGTCTGGTTTGCGGCTGCTTCGCAACCGAGCGGGAGCAAGCTCCCTCGCCACAAAGGCTCTCTGGCCTGCTGTTATTGGATCAACGAGCCCCGCAGCGAGTGCGGTTGCGCGGCGTCGATGTGCACGTCGGCGAACTGGCCGATCAGGGTCGGATTGTCGCAGCGGAAGTTGACGATACGGTTATTCTCGGTGCGCCCCTGCAGTTCGCCAGGGTCTTTTTTCGAATAATCGGTGACCAGAATCCGCTGAATGGAGCCCACCATTTGTCGGCTGATCTCGAACCCTTGCTGGTTCAGGCGATGTTGCAGGGCATTCAGGCGTTCTTTTTTCAGTTCTTCCGGCGTTTCGTCGGCCAGATCGGCAGCAGGGGTGCCTGGGCGTTGGCTGTAGACGAACGAGTAGGAGAAGTCGAAACCGACGTCTTCGATCAGTTTCATGGTCTGTTCAAAGTCTTTCTCGGTCTCACCCGGGAAGCCGACGATGAAGTCCGAGCTGATGCAGATCCCTGGCACGGCGGCCCGCAATTTGCGCAGTTTGGACTTGTACTCCAGCGCGGTGTGGTTGCGCTTCATCGCCGCGAGGATCCGGTCGGAGCCCGATTGCACCGGCAAGTGCAGGTGTTTTACCAGTTCCGGCACGTCGGCGTGGGCCTGGATCAGGCTGTCGGAGAACTCCAGCGGGTGCGAAGTGGTGTAGCGAATCCGGTCGATGCCATCGACAGCGGCGACCACCCGGATCAATTCCGCCAGGTCGGCCAGGCGACCATCGTGAGTGGTCCCGCGATAGCCGTTGACGTTTTGCCCCAGCAGGGTCACTTCGCGCACGCCGTTTTCGGCCAGGTGGATGATCTCGGCGATCACGTCGTCGAACGGCCGGCTGACTTCTTCACCGCGTGTATAAGGCACCACGCAGAAGGTGCAGTACTTGCTGCAGCCTTCCATGACCGACACGTAAGCGCTCGGTCCATCGATGCGTGGTTCGGGCAAATGGTCGAATTTTTCGATTTCCGGGAACGAGACGTCGACTTGCGGCAGTTTGGTAGCGCGCGCGGCGTCGATCATTTCCGGCAGGCGGTGCAGGGTCTGCGGGCCGAACACCACGTCGACATACGGAGCGCGATCACGTATGGCTGCGCCTTCCTGACTGGCCACGCAACCGCCGACGGCGATAACCATTTCCGGATTGGCCAGTTTCAGTTCGCGCCAGCGGCCGAGCTGGGAATACACCCGGTCCTGGGCGCGTTCGCGGATTGAGCAGGTGTTGAGCAGGATCACGTCGGCGTCTTCAGCGCGGGCAGTGACTTCCAGGGCCTGATGTTCACCCAACAGATCGACCATGCGCGAGCTGTCGTACTCGTTCATCTGGCAACCGTGGGTTTCGATGTAAAGCTTCTTGGCCATGGAAAGATTCATCACGTGATTCAAAGAACCGCGCATTATAGGGAACATGTCCCAAGGTTCCTACCGTTGCGCGTCCGGTGGCTATGCTATAGTTCGCGCCCTCATTTTTATCCCCGATGTGTTACCCGCCCACCATGACCAAACGTGAAGCTCCAATCTACAAGGTGATTTTCCTCAACCAAGGCCAGGTGTTCGAAATGTACGCCAAGCAGATCTATCAAAGTGATCTGTGGGGCTTTCTGGAAGTGGAAGAGTTCGTCTTTGGCGAGCGCACGCAAGTGGTCGTCGATCCGAGCGAAGAAAAACTCAAGGCTCAGTTCGAAGGCGTTGTGCGCAGTTTTGTGCCGATGCATTCGATTGTGCGCATTGACGAGGTCGAACGCCTCGGCACGCCTAAAATCAGCGAAGCCCGCGGCGCGGTCGGCAATGTCATGCCGTTTCCGATGCCGATGCCTGAGAAGTAAGCAGCAGGTTTTGATCGTTCCCACGCTCTGCGTGGGAATGCCGCCTTCGACGCTCTGCGTCGGTGACGCGGAGCGTCACGGGATGAATTCCCACGCAGAGCGTGGGAACTATCGGATCCGGCAATTCAGGGAAGTGGCGAAAACGGCGTACGCCCGTCGGCGCTCTGCAATTCCATCAGGTATTTACGGAAAATTTGCCCTAGCACCTGGGTAGCAACTTCCAGGTCTTCGCGAGGCATTTTTTCGGCGACTTCGTCGGCGGTGTCCAGTGCCTCTTCGGCGCCGTTGACCGCGGCCATTTTCAGCACGATATACGCCTGAACGTTATTGGCCGGTACGCCTTCGCCATGGAAGAACATGGTGCCGAGTTTGAATTGCGCCTGGGCATGACCTTGCAGCGAGGCCTTTTCGAAGTAACTCAGGGCTTTATTGAGGTCGCGCGGCGCGTTTTTGCCTTCGTAGTAGAACTCACCCAACTCGTATTGCGCTTGCGCATCCCCTTCATCCGACGCTTTCTGGCAGGCGGCGAGCGCTTGCGTCAGGTCTTGCGGCTGAGTATTGAGGGTGCAGCGACCCATCGCTGGGATCAACAACGAGTTGCCGCCTGCTTGTGCGAGCGCGAGCAGGGGCTGAAGGAGCAACAGGCAGCCCAATGCAAGGGTGCGGCCGGTGCGGTTCATGGGAATCGACTTACCTCTGAGGGGCGCGCGGACCCGTCGAGGGATCCAATAAGCGCGCATTATGAAATAAGCAGGGCCAACCTTACAAAGTCTTTACTCGTTTTTCTGCTGCGCGGGGACTATATCACCCACTTTGCGGGGGATTATTGGCAGATGACCAGGAAAAAGGCTGCGGATGTAGGTGAAAGCTGACGCTGGCAATCGCCAACGTCAGCGTCGTAGCTTTACTTCAGTGCGGCGAAGGCACGCTCGGCGGCGTCCAGCGTCAGTTTCAACTCGGTTTCGCCGTGGGCGATCGAGGTGAAGCCGGCTTCGAAGGCGCTCGGCGCCAGGTACACGCCGCCCTCGAGCATCAGGTGGAAGAAGCGCCCGAACAGGTTCGCATCGCTGGCCATGACGTCATCGAAGGTGACGATGTCGTCGGCGCCGCTGAAGTACAGACCGAACATGCCGCCGGCCTGAGTGGTCACGAACGGAATGCCAGCGGCATCGGCGCGCTGTTGCAGGCCATCGAGCAGGCGGCTGGTGTAGTCGCTCAGCTCGGCGTGGAAACCGGGACGACTGATCAGGCGCAGCGTGGTCAGGCCAGCCGCCATCGCCAGCGGGTTGCCCGACAAGGTACCAGCCTGGTAGACCGGGCCCAGTGGCGCGATGTGTTCCATGATTTTGCGTTTGCCGCCGAAGCAGCCTACCGGCATGCCGCCACCGATGATCTTGCCGAAGGTGCTCAGGTCCGGTGTTACGCCGTAATAGGCTTGGGCACCGCCGAGGGCGACACGGAAACCGGTCATCACTTCGTCGAAAATCAGCACCACGCCGTGCTTGTCGCACAGGGTCCGCAGGCCTTCGAGGAAACCCGGTGCCGGCGGTACGCAGTTCATGTTGCCGGCCACCGGTTCGACGATGATGCACGCCACGTCCTGGCCGACTTCGGCGAGCATGGCTTCTACCGCGTCGATGTCGTTGAACGGCAGGGTCAGAGTGTGCTTGGCGAATGCCGCCGGTACACCGGCCGAGCTCGGTACGCCTTGGGTCAGTGCGCCGGAACCGGCCTTGACCAGCAGGCTGTCGGAGTGGCCGTGGTAGCAGCCTTCGAATTTGATGATGCTGTCGCGACCGGTGAAACCACGGGCCAGACGGATCGCACTCATGGTCGCTTCGGTGCCGGAGCTGACCATGCGCACCATTTCCATCGATGGCACGATCGAGCAGACCAGATCGGCCATCTCGGTTTCCATCGCGGTCGGGGCGCCGTAGGACAATCCGTGCTCAAGCTGTTTACGCACCGCGTCCAGCACGTCCGGGTGGCTGTGGCCGAGAATCATCGGGCCCCAGGAACCGACGTAATCCACATAACGCTTGTCGTCTTCGTCGGTGACGTAGGCGCCTTCGGCGTGTTTGAAGAACAACGGCGTGCCGCCAACGCTCTTGAACGCACGAACCGGCGAGTTCACGCCTCCGGGGATGTGTTTCTGGGCATTGGCAAACAGGGTTTCGGAACGAGACATTATTTGGCTCTCAAAATCAGGATTTGAACAATTCGTTAAAGGCGCGGGCGCGACGTGTAACTTCAGCAGTGCTCTCGGCGCCAAACAGGCCATGCACCACCGCCAGCAGATCGATCCCGTGGGCCACCAGCGGGGCGGCGTTGTCCAGGGTGATGCCGCCGATCGCACAGATCGGCAGGTGCAGTTTGCTGCGGGCCTGGTCAAGCAAGTCGAGGCTGCACGTCGGTGCGCCGGGCTTGGTGTTGGAATTGAAGAAACGGCCGAAAGCGACGTAACTGGCACCTTCATTGGCGGCTTGTTCGGCAAGTTCGAGTTGCGCATGGCAGGTCGAGCCGATGATCGCCTGACGCCCGAGCAGTGCTCGCACCGGCATCAGCGGGCCATCGGTCTGGCCCAGGTGCACGCCGACATTCAGGCGCGCGGCCAGTTCGGCGTCGTCGTTGATGATCAGCTGGGTCTTGTAGCGATCGCACAGATCGCGCAGGGCCTCAGCCTCGCGCAGGCGGCGGGCCTCGTCGCTGCTTTTGTCGCGGTATTGCAGCAGGGTGACGCCGCCTTCGAGCGCCGCCTCCACGTACGAAAGAAATTTACCGGCCAGTAACTGGCTGTCGGTAATGGCGTACAGGCCACGTAGTTTCATCGGACAAGCCTCTGCGCTTTACGCATCGAAAGTTACGAACAGAAATCCAGCGGCAGACGGCGGGGCACGAACTGGCCTTTGCCCAGTTGTTCCGCATCTCGCAGGGTGCGCCAAGTGTAGTCAAGCGCGCTCTGTACGGCACTGGCGAGGTGTTCACCCTGGGCCAGACGACCGGCGAGGGCGCTGGCCAACGTGCAACCGGAACCGTGATAGCTGCCGGGCAGGCGCTGGCAGGTAAAGGTTTCGCGGCGACCGTCGCGGCTGTACAGGCGGTTGTGGATTTCGTGTTCGTCGCCATGGCCGCCGGTGATCAGCAGGTGTTTGACGAATGGCAGGAGTTTTTCCGCGCACTCGTCGGCGGTGCCTTCGGGCAGTTCGGCGAGGATGCGGGCTTCGGGAAGGTTAGGGGTGGCGATGATCGACAGCGGCAGCAAGCGTTCGCGCATGGCGTAGCCGACTTCGTCCTTGCCCAGTCGTCCGCCACCGCCGGCGCGCAGCACCGGGTCGCAGACCACAGGCAGATGTGGGTGCGCTGAAAGCAGTTCGACCACGGTGTCGACCATTTCCAGGGAACCGAGCATGCCCAGTTTGACGGCGGCGACTTCGGAGTCGTTGAGCACGGCATTGGCCTGGGCCAGTACCCACTCGCGATCGAGCACGCGGAAGTCAGTGACGTTGACCGTGTCTTGCACGGTCAGGGCGGTGACGGCCGGAGCCGCATGGCAACCCTGAGCAAGCAGGGCTTCGATATCTGCCTGCAAGCCGGCGCCACCACTTGGGTCGTGGCCGGAGAGACAGAGGACAACGGGGCGAGAGCTGTAGATATTCATGGTGCGCGAGCTTACCACCAAACATGTTTTTTCGGGTGTTGCGACGTCCAGTCCGGCCGATACATTGTGGCGAGGGGGCTTGCTCCCGTTCGGCTGCGAAGCAGTCGTAAACCTGCCGACGCGGTGTTCCAGACAGAAGGCAAAGGGGCCGCTACGCAGCCCAACGGGAGCAAGCTCCCTCGCCACAGTTGTTCACCACTCGCCGGGACATTGTCTCATCCTGACCAAGCCAACAGCTCTAGCTCAATACATTGCGCTGGAACGCCCGTTCTAGAGCCTTTGTAGGAAAAATTTCAATGGTGTTCAATGGCCACTAACGGCTATGCTAGAGTGGATCCAAACCAATAACAGGTAATACCGGTTTTACGTCTACTCAAAAGGAATGGGGGGCTTCCTGACAGAACCGGACAGGCCACGCTGGGGCTTAAATGCGCTATTTGCTGATGTTGCTGCTGTGCTTGCCCCTCCTGGCGAGCGCCGTCGAATTCGACGAGTTCACCCAGAGCCTTCCCCTGGGCCGAACGATGCAGGTTTATGAAGACGCGGGCGGTCAAGCGACCATTGCCGAAGTCCGTGCACAAGCCGCGGCCGGGCACTTCAAACCCCACGATAAAGCCACCCTCAACGCCGGCTATTCGCGTTCGGTGTTCTGGCTGAAAATCGACCTGCAATACCGTCCGACCAATCCGTCGGCGCAACGGACCTGGCTGCTGGAGCTGGCCTATCCGCCCCTCGATCACCTTGATTTGTACTTGCCCGATGCTGGCGGTGACTATCAATTGGTCCGACAGACGGGCGATGCGCTGCCGTTCGCCACTCGCGAGATTCGTCAGAACAACTATCTGTTCGATCTGAACTTTGCCCCCGGGCAGGCGCAAACCGTGTACCTGCGTCTGCAAAGCGAAGGCTCGATTCAGGCGCCCGTCACCTTGTGGTCGAGCACTGCTTACCTTGAAGAGCAGCCGGTGCGGCTCTACGTGCTGGGGCTGATTTACGGCGTGTTGCTGGGGATGCTGGTCTACAACCTGTTCATCTTCCTCAGCGTGCGCGATACCAGCTACCTCTATTACATCGTCTACATCGCCTCGTTCGGCTTGTATCAGCTGTCGGTGAACGGCGCGGCCGTGGAGTATTTCTGGCCGAACAATCCGTGGTGGGCCAATGCCGCGACGCCGTTCTTCATCGGCTGTTCGGGGTTGTTCGGCAGCCAGTTTGCCCGCAGCTTCCTGCGGACGGCCACCCACAGCCGCTGGCTGGACCGTGTGCTATTGGCGCTGATCGCGTTCAGTGCGCTGGTGGTCGGGTTGTCTTTGATGACCAGTTACGCCTTGGCCCTACGTCTGGCGACGGCGTTGGCACTGGTCTTTACCGTGGTGATTTTCGCTGCCGGGATTTTCGCCTGGTGGCGTGGCTTGAGGGTGGCGCGCTACTTCATCATTGCCTGGTCGGCATTTTTGCTCGGTGGCGTCGTCAACACGATGATGGTGTTGGGGTATTTGCCCAACGTGTTCCTCACCATGTACGCCAGCCAGATCGGCTCGGCGATTGAAGTGGCGTTGCTGTCCCTGGCCCTGGCCGATCGTATCAACGCCATGCGCGAGCAACAGGCACAGACGTTGTTCGACGCCGGCCAGAAGCTTGAGGTGCTGAACCAGCAACTGGCTCACAGCAACAGGCTCAAGGACGAATTCCTCGCCACGTTGACCCACGAACTGCGCACGCCCATGAACGGTGTGATCGGTTCGCTGGAGCTGATGCAGACCGTCGAGATGAACCCAGAGCTGGAGCAGTATCAGCAAACGGCGGCAGGTTCGGCGCGGGACATGATGCGCATGGTCAACGGCATCCTCACCCTGACCGAATTGCAGGCCGGCAAGCTCAAGGTCTATCCGGACACGTTCAGCTTGCGCAGTGTGGTCGAGTCTTTGCGCGGGCAGTTCGATGGCAATGCGTCGAGCAAGTCGTTGGACTTCAAGGTCGAGGTAACGCCCGGGTTGCCGGATCGTTTGTTCGGCGACAGCGGCAAGCTGGCGCAATGCCTGGAATGCTTGCTGGACAACGCAATCAAATTCACCCGAGTCGGTGGTCTGGCGCTGCGGGTGACGGGTAAACCGGCGGCGGAGCCCGGTCGGCTGGCGCTGTCTTTTGCGGTGATCGACACCGGCATCGGTTTTACCGATTTGGGAGAGGCGACGCTGTACCAGCGCTTCTTCCAGCTCGACGGCTCGATGACCCGTGAGTACGGCGGTCTTGGCGTTGGCCTGGCGATCTGTCGGCAGTTGGTCGAATTGCTCGGTGGCCGCCTGAGCCACCGTTCGGAACTGGGCCGTGGAAGCCGCTTCCAGCTCGACGTCGAATTCGAGCTGTCGGTGGTGGATCCCGCCCCCTCGATCACCCGGCAAACCACCGGCCTGCGCTTGCCCCAGGAGTGCACGGTATTGCTGGTCGATGACAACAGCATCAATCAATTGGTGATGCGCGGTATGTTGCTCAAGCTTGGTTTCCGGGTACGCACTGCTGACAGTGGCCTTGCTGCGCTCGATCAATTGCAGTGTGAAGCCGTTGACGCAGTGCTGTTCGATTGCCAGTTGCCGTCAGTGGACAGCGCCTCCATCTGCAGTCGGATCCGCGCGTTGCCGGGTTGCGCCGAATTACCCGTGTTCATGATTGCCCTGAGTGCGGACCGAGTGCATTGCCCGAGCAATACCTTGGTCGACTACCTGAACAAACCGGTGAAATTCGAGGACTTGCAGGCAGCGCTCTATCGACGGGTGCTCTGTTCTGGCCAAGGCGAAAGCGCCGACAGTTAGGCAGATATGCCACTTTGTTCGGCCTCGGGGCGGTGCTTAACTGAAAGTCCCTTGGCTGACCAAAGGAGCCCCGTCATGAACCTGCATCAGTTCGCCGAAACCCACGAAGTCACCAACCAGCCACCATCGCTGGACGGCACCAACCTCTATCGCATCGACCTGCCTTTGCAGGAGTGGTCGCGGCGGTTCGATGCTGGTTGGGCCGAGTCGCGGATCGACGCTTACGGCGCATTGGCCGGCGGGCCGCTGATGGAGGCCGGGTTTGCGGCCAATCAGAACAAACCGGTGTTCGTCAGCCATGACCGTTACGGCCATCGTATCGACCTGGTGGAATTTCATCCGGCTTATCACCAGTTGATGCGCACGGCGGTGGAGCATGGCCTGACAGGGTTGCCCTGGACCGATCCGCAACCGGGCGCCCATGTGGCCCGCGCATCCATGACGTATCTGCACAGTCAGGCTGAAGCCGGCAGCGGTTGCCCATTGACCATGACCTTCGCCAGCGTCCCGGCGATGCGCCTGCAAGCGGATCTGGCCCGGCAATGGCTGCCGAAAATCCTCGCCACCGAATACGACCCACGCAATGTTGGCATGGCCCACAAGGCCGGGGTCACCATCGGCATGGCGATGACCGAGAAACAGGGCGGCACCGACGTGCGGGCCAACACCACCAAGGCGTATCCGGTAGGTGCCGGAGGGCCGGGCCAGGCGTATGAACTGGTGGGCCACAAGTGGTTCTGCTCGGCGCCAATGTGCGACGCCTTCCTGACCCTGGCCCAGACCGACAAAGGGCTGACCTGCTTCCTGCTGCCGCGTCATCGTCCGGATGACACGCGCAATCAGTTCTACATACAGCGCCTGAAAAACAAACTCGGCAACTGGTCAAACGCCTCCAGCGAGGTGGAGTTTCGTGGCGCCCTGGCCTGGATGGTCGGCGAAGAGGGCCGGGGCGTTCCGACCATCATCGAAATGGTCGCCATGACCCGTTTTGATTGCATGGTCGGTTCCAGTGCGCTGATGCGCCAGGCCCTGACCCAGGCCAGCCATCATTGCGCCCACCGCAAGGTCGGTGGCAAGTTGCTCAGCGAACAACCGTTGATGCAAAACGTGCTGGCCGACCTGGCCCTGGAAAGCGAAGCCGCCCTGGCGTTGAGCCTGCGCATGGGCCGGGCTCTGGATCATCTGGATGACGAGCACGAAGCGAAATTCGCTCGATTGGTGACGGCAGTGGGCAAGTACTGGATCTGCAAACGCGCGCCCGCGATGATCAACGAAGCGGCCGAATGCATGGGCGGCGCCGGTTACGTCGAAGAAAGCATCTTGCCGCGACTGTACCGTGAGGCACCGGTCAACTCGACGTGGGAAGGTTCCGGCAACGTGCAATGCCTCGACGTGCTGCGAGCACTGTCGAAAGAGCCGGGTGTGCTCGATGTGCTGTTCAACGAGTTGGGCGATGGTCATGGCGACAAGCGCCTGGCCGCGCACATCGGCCAGTTGCAGAAGGCGTTCAAGGACACCGACGACATTCAATACCGCGCCCGCCAGCTCACCGAAGACATCGCCTTGGGGCTTCAGGCCAGGCTGTTGCTGGAGGCTGGCAATGCGGCGGTCAGCGATGCGTTTATCGCCAGCCGCCTCGGTTCGGCCGGTCGGGTGTATGGAACATTGCCACGTGGGCTGGATGTGCAAGCGATAGTCGCCCGGTCAACACCGCAGGGCTTCTGAGGGGCGAAAAGATCGCAGCCTTCGGCAGCTCCTACAGGCGTGTGAAGGCTGCGATCTTTTTTCACTGTTCCCGTGAAGCGATGATGCAGGCAAGATGAAGGTCTGCAAGTCAGAACACAGGAAGCTGATCGTGACCGAAGCGTTTATTGTCGTTCAAACCGCCGAGCAAGCCGTTGACCGGCTTGCTGTCTTGCACGAGCGTGCAACCACAGCGCTGAATCAGGCGCTCAAGCGTTATCTCAAGGATCGCGTCGAGCCGGACGCTGAACAGCGTGCCCTGTTTCGTTATCCCGAGTTGCGTCTGACCTACCTCTGCCAGGGCGAAGTCCCACAGACCACTCGCGCCTATGCCAAGGTTCAATTGCCGGGGACCTACAGCGTCACCGTCACTCATCCGGCAGCCTTCCGCAAATACCTGCTGGAACAACTCGTCCCGTTGATGCACGACTTCACCGTGACCGTGGAAGTCGGCGTCAGCCAGCAGAACATTCCTTATCCGTACGTGGTCGAGCAGGGCGATGAACTGGCCGGCTCCGGTGTCACGGCGGCGGTGCTGGCGCGGGTGTTCCCGAGTACCGATCTGTCGGCCGCCACCGATGGCATCGCCGATGGCTTGTACGATTGGGAAAACACCGACCCGCTGCCATTGGCCCTGTTCGATGCCGCGCGGGTGGACTTCTCCCTGCGCCGACTGGTGCACTACACCGGCAGCGACTGGCGGCATGTGCAGCCGTGGATTCTGCTGACCAACTACCACCGCTACGTCGACCAGTTCATCGTTCATGGCCTGGAGCAACTGCGCAAAGACCCGCGTTTTGTGCGCATGGTGTTGCCGGGCAATGTGATTATCGAAAAGGGCATGGACCACGGCGAAGCCTCGGCGATTGCCGCGGGCGTGGTCTGGCATCGTTACCAGATGCCGGCCTATCACCTGATCGCCAGCGACGGCCATGGCGTGACCCTGGTAAACATCGGCGTCGGCCCGTCCAACGCCAAGAACATCACCGACCATTTGGCCGTGCTGCGTCCGCATTGCTGGCTGATGATCGGCCACTGCGGCGGCTTACGTCAGTCACAGACCATTGGCGATTACGTGCTGGCCCACGCTTACATGCGCCGCGACGGGATTCTCGACCGGGTGGTGCCGCCGAACATTCCGATTCCGGCCTTGGCCGAAGTGCAGTTGGCGTTGCAGCAAGCGGCGGCCAACATCACCGGTGAAAAGGGCGACGAACTGAAGAAGCGCCTGCGTACCGGCACCGTGTTGACCTACGACGACCGTAACTGGGAACTGCGCTGGGCGCAGGAACGTCCGCTGATCAACCTGTCCCGCGCCGTGGCGGTGGACATGGAAAGCGGCACGATTGCGGCCCAGGGTTATCGCTTGCGGGTGCCCTACGGCACGCTGCTCTGTGTGTCGGATAAACCGCTGCACAGCGAAATCAAACTGCCGGGTTCGGCCAACGCGTTCTATGAACGCGCGGTCAGCCAGCACTTGAAGATCGGCATCGAGGCGGTGGATCTGTTGCGCACCGAGCTCAACTCGCTGCACTCGCGCAAACTGCGCAGCTTCGACGAGCCGCCGTTCCGCTGATTGTTCTCATGGTCATTTAACGGTCAGGGCACTAGCATTAGCAGCCCTGACCGTTAGATGTTCCTTTGCTCATGTCTCGTCCTCAACGTCCCGACTCTCGCCGCCCAGGCGCGAACAAACCGCAATCAGCCCCGCGCCGTGTCGCCAAAGCGCCGCCGGCCGAGCCGAAGCTGATTCTGTTCAACAAGCCTTTTGATGTACTGACGCAATTCAGCGACGGCGAAGGGCGGGCGACGCTCAAGGACTTTATCGAGATTCCGGGGATTTACCCGGCAGGACGGCTGGACCGTGACAGCGAAGGCTTGCTGTTGCTGACTAACGACGGCCAGCTTCAGGCGCGGATTGCCGACCCGAAACACAAACTGGCCAAGACCTACTGGGTGCAAGTGGAAGGCGAGCCAACCGCTGAGCAGTTGCAGCGTTTGCGCGATGGCGTTGAATTGAACGACGGTATGACCTTGCCGGCCGAAGCGCGACAACTGGATGAGCCGCAACTGTGGCCACGCAACCCGCCGGTGCGCTTTCGCAAAAGCGTGCCCACCAGTTGGCTGGAGTTGGTGATTCGCGAGGGACGCAACCGTCAGGTGCGGCGCATGACCGCGGCGGTCGGCTTGCCGACGTTGCGTCTGGTGCGGGTCAGAATCGGTGACTGGTCGATCGAAGGGCTCGATCAGGGCCAGTGGAAGGAAGTGCCGGCGCGTTTATAGCGTGCCGGATTCGATCAGGCCGATGACCACGCTTTTGATCACGAATGCAGCCACGCCCAACCCCAGCACAAAGAACAGAATGAACGAGCCGAAGCGCCCGGCTTTGGATTTTTTTGCCAGATCCCAGACGATGAAGCCCATGAAAATGATCAGGATGCTGACCAGGCCAGTCATCATCCACTCTTCGAAAACTGCAGGATCCATCGAATATCTCCAGCGCGGGCGGGGCTAAAAAGGCCGGAGGAGTATACGCCAAGGGGGATTGGCGGGGTATTGACCTGCGTCGGATTGTGGCGAGGGAGCTTGCTCCCGTTGGGTTGCGAAGCAGCCCCCAAAGCCAGCCCATGAGTTTTACCTGACACACCGCGTTCTTTGATTTTATGACCGCTGCGCGGCCGAACGGGGGCAAGCCCCCTCGCCACATAGGCATTCTCAGCTGCGCAGATGGGTTAACGGCAACTCGGTGCTGTTAAGCACCTGGTTCAACACAAAACTCGACCGTACACTCGTCACCCCTTCAATTCGGGTCAAATGCCCCAGCAACAGCTTCTGATAGTGATCCATGTCCGGCACCACCACCTTGAGCTGGTAATCCGCATCCATCCCCGTCACCAGGCTACATTCCAGCACTTGCGGTAACGTGCGAATGGCGGCTTCGAAGTTCTCGAAACGCTCGGGAGTATGGCGGTCCATGCCGATCAGCACGTAGGCAGTCAGGCTCAGGCCGAGCATCTTGCGGTCCAGCAAGGCGACCTGGCGTGAGATGTAGCCGTCGTCTTCCAGTTGCTTGACCCGCCGCGAGCAAGGCGAAGGTGAGAGGCCGATGCGTTCGGCCAGCTCCTGATTGGAGATGCGCGCGTCGCGCTGTAATTCCGCCAAAATACTCAGGTCGTATCGGTCGAGTTTGCTCATCAATCAGGCCTTTGTCATAACTATTGCGGCAGATTATCTATCCTGAGTTAAAAATTGCGCAAGTGATGTTTATTTGAGCAATCTTCGCAATCCTCTGCCGGCGCTCCGGGCCTATTCTTATCACCAGAATCACTGCTCGGACAAACAGTCCAGTGCGGCTCGCCCAATCAGGCCAGCTGCGGTCGCCACCCCCACCGGGGATGCGTCGGCCCCCGAGCTACACACTGTCCAGAAGACGGCGTGAGGTGAGCCGACGTCATAAGCGTCGAGCACGGACGAAGTTCTCAAAGGGAGGCCGACGGGTCTCCCTTTTTTCTTGCCCGCAATTTGGCATGCCCTTAATAAAGAGCCGCTCAATAAATAAGTGGAGGACTGATAACCTGTTGCAGAACCGGCCTGTTCTTTCCCAGTCTTACGTATAGGCCCTAACCCGCAGTGAGGAAAAGCATGAAATCGCGCATCTGGCGTTTGGCCGGTGTTGGTTTGCTGTGTGTGAGTGTCACTGCACAATCGCTTGCCGATGAGCCGCAGAACCGCGGCCCCGATGGCGGGCAACATGGGCCTGATCATCGTGGCAATGACCAGGGGCAGGGCCATGGCGGCAGCAATCAGCCTCGCCCGCAGAACAACGAAATCATTCGTGGCGACAACAGCCGCAAGTTCGAGCTCCACGACCAGAATCAGGGCGGCCAGTGGCAGAACCGCGCGCCGCACGAGTCCAACAATCAGGGCGGCCAGTGGCAGAACCGTGCGCCGCACGAGTCCAGCGTTCAAGGCGGCCAGTGGCAGAACCGTCCACTGCACGACTCCAACGTTCAGGAGCGAGCGCCGCAACAGCCGAGTAACAATCTGCCAATCCAGAGTCGGCCCGACACCGTGCGCCAGACCCAGGAACCGCGGCGTGGCTACTATCAGGACGAGCGGTGGCGTAACAATTACAACCAGCCGTGGCAGACCGGGGGGCGGGAGCCGCGTCACGATGACCGTCGCTGGCCCGGTCGCCCGGATGGGCACGGCAATGGCTGGGGCCCCGGCCCGCAGTATCGTCCGGGGTATGTGATCGACCGCTTCCCGGAGGAGCGCCACTTCCGTGTGCCGTATCGTGGCCAGGATTATTTCTATTCCGGTGGCTACTGGTATCGCCCGCAAGGCCCGCGTTATGTGGTGGTTCAGCCGCCTCGCGGGATTCGTGTCAGCTACTTGCCCGATTACACCCGCGAAGTGTGGATCGGCGGCGCGCTGTTGTTCCTGGCAGCCGGCGCGTATTACGCCTACCAGGAGAGCACTCAGGATTACGTCGTGGTCGAACCTCCTGTGCAGCCGCAACCGGTCGGCAATGGTTACGATGTGGTGGCATACCCGGCCAACGGCCAGTCGCCGGAGGACGTCAGCCGAGACGGTTATGAATGTTATCGCTGGGCCGTGCAACAGAGCGGTTTCGATCCGCGTGCCGTCACCTACCAACCGGATCCGTCGGTGGTGCAAGCTTACCGACAGGCCCAAGGCAACTGCCTGAGCAGTCGCGGTTATCAGGTGAGTTACTGAGCCCTGGCAGCCTTTACCACTTCCTGCGGGTCGGCGTGCACCAGCACTTCGGCTCGCGGGTAGGCGGCGTGAATCGCATCGGCGGCTTGATCGCTGATGCTGTGGGCGACTGACAGGGTCAAGTCCCCCGGCAATTCCAGATGCAATTGCACGAACCACTGGTTACCGGAAATCCGCGTGCGCAAGTCGTGGGCGCCCAAAACCCCCGGTACGCTGCAGGCCAGTTCGAGCATGTGCTGGCTGACATCAGTCGGTAACTCTTCATCCATCAGCACTGCAAAACTTTCCCGGGCGATCTGAATTGCGCTCCAGAGGATGTAAGCAGCGATCCCCAGACCGAACCAAGGGTCGACTTGCTGCCAGCCAAATCCGGCCAGCACCAGCGCCACGAGAATGCCGCCGTTGAGCAGCAGGTCCGAGCGGTAATGCAAGGAGTCGGCGCTCACCGCGTTGGAACCGGTAGCCTTGATTACCCGATGCTGCAACATCAGCAGGGCCACGGTCAGGACGAGGGAAAACACAATCACCCCGATGCTGAGCCACGCTGCGCCTATCGGTTCCGGATGTTTCAACCGTTCGATCGCCTGCAAGGCAATCAGCACTGCACTGCCGCCAATGAACAGCGCCTGAGCCATGCCCGCCAATGATTCGGCCTTGCCGTGCCCATAACGATGATCGTTGTCGGCCGGGCGCAAGGCGTAATGCACGGCCAGCAGATTGAGCAGCGAGCTGACGCCGTCGAGTGCCGAGTCGGTCAACCCGGCGAGCATGCTCACCGAGCCGCTCAGCCACCAGGCGATGGCTTTGGCGATGATCAATATGCACGCGACCGCCACCGAGGCGCGCGTCGCCAGCCGCAGCAGGCGGGCGTGGTCGGTAGGGGTAGTCATCAGTGCTGTCATTCCTTTAAGTGCACCTTATGCGGCCGGTTGCAGGCCGAACATGGCCAGTTGCTGGGCGCTGCCCTTGTGCTGGATCAGGCGTGGATCGTCCAGCGGAAAGCTGCGGCCCAGTTCACTTTCCAGAATAGTCTGCAACTTGTGGTTATCGACCTTGCCGTCGGCGCCGATGGCTTCCTTGAGTTTTTCCGGGGCCACCTGAGCGGTCCGGCCGGGCTCGAAGTAAATGGCACCCGTGGCGAAGTCCACCGCAAAGGCAATCAGGCCGGGGATGATGTAGAACAGCAGGCCCACGGCATCCAGCGCAGCGATGGCCGGGTCGATCTTGCCGTCGATCTGGCCGCGACGATCCGGGTAGAAAATCGAACCGCAGGCGGTCACCTGGGTCAGCAAGGACGCGATCAATACACCGCCGATCAAGCGAAAGGGAGCACGCATTTGAAATCTCCTGGGTTATCTGGAAACGAAGCATCGTCGATATGAATTAGGACCGCGCTGAACGCCGTTATACTCGCGGCTCTGTTTGGGAGCCAGCATGATTTCTTTGCCAATTGATGAAGTTTTACCCGCCCTGCGTGAAGCCCTCGCTACACGCCACGAAGCTGTGCTCGAAGCACCGCCCGGCGCCGGTAAAACCACCCGTGTGCCGTTGGCCTTGCTCGATGAGCCATGGCTGGCCGGGCAGACCATTCTGATGCTCGAACCGCGCCGGTTGGCGGCGCGGGCGGCGGCAGAGCGGTTGGCCAGTGAATTGGGCGAGAAGGTCGGCGAAACCGTTGGCTATCGCATTCGTCTCGACAGCAAGGTCGGCCCCACTACCCGCATCGAAGTGGTCACCGAAGGCATCCTCACCCGACGCTTGCAGGATGACCCGGCGCTGGAAGGCGTGGGCTTGCTGATTTTCGATGAGTTTCATGAGCGTAGTCTTGATGCCGACCTGGCCTTGGCCCTGAGCCTGAATGGCCGGGAACTGTTCCGCGACGATCAACCGCTGAAAATTCTCTTGATGTCGGCGACTCTGGAAGGCGAACGCCTGGCCGGGTTGCTGGATGACGCACCAATCCTGCGCAGTGAAGGGCGCATGTACCCGGTGGCAATGCGCTGGGGCCGGCCGTTTCAGCCCGGTGAGTTCATCGAGCCAAAGGTGGTGCAGACCATCCTCGACGCGCTGAACGATGAAACCGGCAGCCTGCTGGTGTTCCTGCCGGGGCAGGCGGAAATTCGGCGGGTGCATCAACAATTGGCCGATGCGCTGGGCGAGGGCTCGCCGGTGTTGCTGTGCCCGTTGCACGGCGAGCTGGACCTGGCGGCGCAGCGTGCAGCGATTGATCCGGCGCCTGCGGGCAAGCGCAAAGTGGTGCTGGCCACCAACATCGCCGAAACCAGCCTGACCATCGACGGTGTACGCGTGGTGATCGATGCCGGGCTGGCGCGCGTGCCGCGTTTCGACCCCGGCAGCGGCATGACCCGCCTCGACACTCAACGCATTTCCAAAGCCAGTGCCACGCAGCGCGCGGGCCGGGCCGGGCGTTTGGAGCCTGGCGTGTGTTATCGCTTGTGGTCGCAGGATCAGCATGAACAACTGGCGGCTTACGCCAGTGCTGAAATTCTCTCGGCGGACCTTGCCGGGCTGGCCTTGCAACTCGGTCGTTGGGGCGTGACACCGGGGCAGTTGGTTTGGCTGGATGTTCCTCCGGCAGCGGCTTATGCACAGGCCCAGGATCTGCTTGAGCGCTTGGGCGCGCTGGAGGGCGAAGCACTGACCCGTCACGGTCAGGCCATGGCCGAACTGCCGGCGCATCCACGAATCGCGCATTTGCTGTTGCGTGGCCAGGCGCTCGGCCTGGCTGACATGGCCTGTGATG
The DNA here is from genome assembly GCF_058802085.1 of Pseudomonas sp. GW822-FHT02G04. Classification (NCBI taxonomy): domain Bacteria; kingdom Pseudomonadati; phylum Pseudomonadota; class Gammaproteobacteria; order Pseudomonadales; family Pseudomonadaceae; genus Pseudomonas; species Pseudomonas sp. GW822-FHT02G04. Next base: position 157,746 of record NZ_JBXANU010000006.1, on the reverse strand, counting down.
TTGCGGCACTGCTCTGCGAGCGCGATATCTTGCGTGGTGCTGGCGCAGACCTGCACAGCCGACTGGTGCTGTTATCCGGTGAAGAGCGGGCCGCTCGCGGTGCGCAGGGTGGTGTTCAACGGGCCCGGCAACTGGCGCGGCAGTATCGCGGTTATCTGCGGGGTAAAGCGTCGGAGCCGGTCAGTGATCCCGAACATCCGCGCTGGCTCGGTGCGTTGCTGGCGTTGGCTTATCCCGACCGGGTCGCCCAACAGCGGCGGGCCGGTGGCGCTGAATATCGCTTGGCCAACGGTCGTGCGGCATTGTTCGCCGAGGCGGACAGCCTGATGAAGCAACCGTGGCTGGTGATCGCCGATCTGGGCAGTCGTCAGGGCCAGCGTGAAGAACGGATTTATCTGGCGACGGATTTTGATCCAGCGCTGTTTGATTCGGTGCTGGCCGAACAGGTGCGCTGCGTCGATCAACTGGATTGGGATGAGCGCGAAGGTGTGCTGCGGGCCGAGCGTCAGCGTAAGGTCGGTGAATTGATCCTCAGCCGCGAACCGTTGACCGGGCTCGATGAGACCGCACGCAGTCAGGCGTTGGTGAATCTGGTGCGGCGCAAAGGTCTGGAGCTGTTGCCCTGGACGCCAGAGCTGCGTCAGTGGCAGGCGCGGGTGGCGCTGTTGCGGCAGCTGGATCTCGGCAGTAAGGAGCAGAGTGAATGGCCGGATGTCAGCGATGCTGCATTGCTCAAAAGCCTTGAGCATTGGCTGATGCCGTATCTAGGCAAAGTCTCGCGACTCAGTCACTTCGCCAACCTGGACTTGTCGAGCATCGTTCATAACCTGCTGCCATGGCCATTACCGCAACGGTTGGATGAGTTGGCGCCGCATCATTTGAGTGTGCCGTCGGGCTCTTCGATTCGTCTGGATTACAGCGAGCAGCCGCCGATTCTGGCGGTGCGTTTGCAGGAGTTGTTCGGCCTGGCCGAGACCCCGCGCATTGCTGGTGGCCGGCAAGTGGTGAAACTGCATCTTTTATCCCCGGCGCGGCGGCCGGTGCAGGTGACTCAGGATTTGGCGAACTTCTGGCGCAGTACGTATGCCGAGGTGAAGAAGGATTTGAAGGGGCGGTATCCGAAGCATTACTGGCCGGATGATCCGCTGGTGGCCGAGGCGACGGCGCGGATCAAGCCCCGTAAGTAGCGCCGGGACTTTTGTGGCGAGGGAGCTTGCTCCCGTTGGGCTGCAAAGCAGCCCCAAATGCTGTCACATCATTTTTTCAGGTGCGTGGCGTCAATCGGTTTACGACTGCTACGCAGCCGAGCGGGAGCAAGCTCCCTCGCCACAGGTGTTTTAAGGCGCAGCCGGCAACAGAAACCGCGCAATCACCGGCAAGTGATCGGAAATGCGCAGCGTATCGTCCTGCCGCACCCGTGCTTCGACCCGTTTGATATGCGGGCTGTAAAACAGGTAGTCGACGGTCCGGTCCGGCCCGTTCAAGCCGGGATCGTTCGGGTAATGGGTCAACCATTGCGCCCGGTCGATACCGCTGGCTTCGTTGTTGGTGGGGATCATCGGGTATTTGTCCCACAACACATGCAGAGCGCTGTCGGCGGAGTAGGGCGTGCGTTGCTCGGCGGGCAGGCGTCGATACTGGCCCAGCGGTAACAGATTGAAATCACCACCGATCAACCACGGCGTGCCGCGGCTTTCGTATTTGTCGAGTACCTTGGCCACGGCGGTCACCTGGGTTTGCAAGGTATCGTCGAGCTGGGTGGCGCGGTCCAGATGGGTGTTGAGCACAGCCATCTGGCCACCGTCGTTCAATGGCAGGTACGTGACCAGCAAGGCGTCTTTCGGCTTGAACTGACGGCTGATGAGATTGGCCGGCGCGACCGGCAATTGCAGGCGTTCGGCGTGTTCGATCCGGTAGCGGCTCAGGGTCGCCAATTGCCGGCCAACGCTGCCGAAGATGTGCGGTTCAGGCACGAAGTCGGCTTTCCAGTCGAAGGCTTGAGCGGAGCACGGATACAGGTCGGTGACCCGATCCTGAAGCAATTTGAACTGGTTCTGGTAGTCGCTGGCCTTGGCGCCGTCATCGAGTTCCTGCAACAGCACGATGTCCGGTTGCTCGTCGCGAATCACCCGCGCCACTTCGTCGAGGCTGAAGGCCATGTCTTCAGGCGTAGGGCTCTCGTCGTTTCCTGCGGCCAGGTCGTTCCAGAACACATAGCGCTTGCCGGCCAGGTACTGGACGTTCCAGGTCATCACCTTCAGCGCCTGGCCGGGCACCAGCGTCGGCGCCTGGGCGTTGCAACTGACCGGCAGCGCTTCCTTGGCGTCGGGGCGCCAGGTCAGGCTGTAGATCAGCATTGCAATCAGGCTGATGGCGATCAGCAGGCCCAGCAGGGTGTAGCGCAGTAGACGGGGCATGGCTCGGCTTATCGCGTTACAAAGATGACCCCGAGCATAACCGAGAGCCGCGCCAAAGCCCAAGGGTAGAGCGGTCAGAGCCGCTCGTCAGATTTCTCGGGCGCATCGGCGATCAGCATGAACAAGCGGAACAGCACCACGCTGGTAAACAGTTGCAGGAAGCTGTGGGCACTGTCGATCAGCAGCGAGATCACCGGGTTCTGCGGGTCAGGGTAAACCGCCAGTGTCGCTCCCTTGAGCACCCACAGCGGGCCCATCACACAGAGAATGCACACCAGAATGCGGATGAAATGCCCGCGGGTCAGGCGCATGCTTTCCTTCATCGCCGCCAGCGGAGCCAGGCCGCGCAATACCAGCAGGTACTCGCCGAACGCCAGCGTCACCATCAACCAGATGCCCGGCAGGAAATACAGCGACAGGCCGACCAGGATCAGCAGGGTATTAAGGGCGGTCAGCACGGCGAAGCGCGGCCACAGGGTCGCGGCGCTCGCCAGCAGGTCGCGGGTACGCGGCGATTCGCCGCGGCTGCGGGCATCGAGGAACAGGATCAGCGCGGCGGTGTACAGCGGATATACCAGCAAGCCGACAATCACACTGATGCCGGCGAAACTGTCCGGCCCGGTGGAGTGGTCGACCACTTGTTGCAGCAGCGCCTCGACAATCACCAGCGGCAGGCACAGCTGCACGATCTGGCCCAGATTGCGCTTGAAGAAATACAGAGAGTCACGCAGTACATCGAACGAATTCATCAGTCGGTATCGCAGGTTGAAAGCAGTGCCTCACTTTAACCGATCAAACCCTTCGGGGCACAAACGTAAACGTTCGGTAAAGGTCATTGAAACATCCTGTATCAGCCCCATTACTGGTGAGCACCTTATCCACTGTGGGTGAGGGCAACGATATTCCCGGCAATCTACGAGGTCGCCATGAACAGCGAAGAACAAACCCTGATCGATGGACTGTTTTCCCGGCTGCAACAGGCCGAAACGGACTCAGCCCCGCGCGATGCCCAGGCCGAAGCGCGGATCAAGGAGCACCTGACTCGCCAACCTGCGGCGGGCTATTTCATGACCCAGGCGATTCTGGTGCAAGAGGCAGCCATCAAGAGCCTCGACGAACAGAACAAGCAACTCACCCAGCAAGTGCAGCAATTGCAGGCCGAACTGCAACAGGCCAAGGCGCAGACAGCGGCGCCGGCGTCGAGCGGCGGCTTTTTGTCGAGCATCTTCGGCGGCGCTTCTCGTGATCCGCAGCCTGCGCCGACGCAAAGCGCAGCTCCATCGAATGGCGGCTGGCGTGAACCAGGACGGCCGTCGTTCAACTCGCAGCCGCAGCAAAACTTCGGTGCACCGCCTGCTCAGCAGAATTTCGGAGCGCCACCTCAGCAGAATTACGCACCGCAACAGCCTGTCGGCAGCGGTTTCCTCGGCGGTGCGTTGAAAACGGCAGCGGGCGTGGCCGGTGGCGTGATGCTGGCGCAAGGCATCAGCAGCCTGTTCCATCACAATCAGCAGCCGGAAGTGGTTGAAGTCATCAAGGAAGAACCGGCCCAGGTCAACAATCAGAGTGACAGTGGCAATGGCTGGGGCGACGATCAGCGCGTGGCTGACAACTCCAGCGATCAGGGCGGTTTCACCGACGCGAATTACGACGATGACGGTTCATCGTTCTTCGGCGGCGATGACGACGACTCCTTCATCTGATTCACCTGTGGCGAGGGAGCTTGCTCCCGCTGGACTGCGTAGCAGGCCCTTGGGTTTTAAAGCAAGGGGGCCGCTTCGCACCCCAGCGGGACGGTGCGGCGTTCCGACAAGCTCCCTCGCCACACGGCCGATTATTCGCGGAACAATCCTTCTGGCTGGCATACTGGGCGACTTTTCGGGCCTGGAGCCTGATCCAGCCCGCGCGCCTGTGCGCCAAGACCCCGCGCGCCAACGCGCTGAGAGGATGTACGGTGAAAAAAATCGCAGTGTTCGCCGATGTCCAGAACCTCTACTACACCGTGCGTCAGGCCTATGGTTGCCACTTCAACTACGCCGCCTTGTGGGCTGACGTCAGCAAACAGGGGCAGATCGTCGAGGCCTATGCCTATGCGATCGATCGTGGCGACAGCAAACAGCAGCAGTTCCAGCAGATCCTGCGTAACCTCGGCTTCATCGTGAAGCTCAAGCCCTATATCCAGCGCAGCGACGGTTCGGCCAAAGGCGACTGGGACGTGGGCATTACCCTCGACATCATGGACGCCGCCGACCATGTCGACGAAGTGGTGCTGGCCTCCGGCGACGGTGATTTCGACATGCTGCTGGAACGCATCATCGCCAAGCACGGCGTGCAAGCGGTGGCCTATGGCGTGCCGGGCCTGACGGCCAACTCGCTGATCCGCGCCGCCAGTCGTTACGTGCCGATCGAAGGCGCGTTGCTGCTCAAGAATTGATTTTTACGGAGTTGAAACAGGTTTGGAACGCATAGCAGTCATCGACTTTGAAACCACCGGGATCTCCCCGAGCAGTAGCTGCCGGGCCACGGAAATTGCCGTGGTGATTCTTGAACAGGGGCGCATCGTCGAGCGTTACCAAAGCCTGATGAATGCCGGCGTGCGTGTGCCGGCGTTCATCGAACAACTGACCGGCATCAGCAACGCCATGCTGCGCACTGCACCTTCGGCCGAGCAGGTGATGAACGAGGTCAACGAATTCGTCGGCATCACGCCGCTGCTGGCGCACAACGCTGCGTTCGACCAGAAGTTCTGGGATTACGAACTTGGGCGAATCAAACGTACACGCCTGCAGAACTTTGCCTGCTCGCTGTTACTCGCCCGCCGCCTGATGCCCGCTGCGCCGAACCACAAACTCGGCACCCTCACCACCTTCGCCAGCCTGCCCAATACCGGCAAGGCTCACCGGGCCATGGCCGATGCCGAAATGGCTGCCAACCTGACGGCGCATCTGGCGCAAGAGCTGCGGCAAAAGCATGGGTTGCGCGAGTTGTCCCATGATCTGCTGTGCAGCTTGCAGAAAGTGCCGGCGGCGAAGATCAATGAGCATTTGAAGCGGTATCGCGGGTTCTGACAGAAGCCCCCTGATCCTCTGAATCACTGGCCCCCTGAACCTCTACGGGGGAATTATTTTCCGTTTCCTTCCAGTTGACCCAACGGCACGCGCTTTTCGATGGCACTGGACAACACAATCGAGGTCTTGCTGAACCCGAACGTGGCGATCCGGTTGATCAACTCCTCCAGCTCGGGCATCGACCCAACCGCCGCTTGCATGATTACGCACGGGTCGCCGGTGACGCGATGGCATTCGGTGAGCTGTGGGATTTTGATCAGTTCGTCGTAGGTTTTCTGGTTGCCGTGCTGGTTCAGGCGCAGTTCGATGACGCACTGGATCGGCAGGCCGATTTTGGACATGTCGACTTTCGCCTGGTAACCGGTGATCACCCCGCAGGCCTCAAGTTTGGCAACGCGTTCGGCCACCGCCGGAGCGGACAGGTTCACCTTGCGCGCCAGATCGGCGTAGGACGCACGACCGTTTTCCAGCAGGGCGCTGAGGAGCATGCGGTCGTATTTGTCCATCGTGGCCTACCTGAAAAATGACTGGCTTTCGAAAGCACGGTTTATAGCGTCGAACTCCGTGTTTTGAAAAGTGTACCGGCGCTATAAACAGGTTTTGTAGCTTATTTTCCGCTGTTGGCCTTTCTAGAATAGCTGCTCTCCTTGTCTTGTTCCTCGAGCTGCCCATGTCTGGTCTACGCCGTTTTTCCTTACCGCTGATCGCTGCTTTTTTCGCGTTGTACGTGATTTGGGGGTCGACCTACCTGGTGATTCGCATCGGCGTGCAGTACTGGCCGCCGTTGCTGCTCGCCGGTATTCGCTTCGTGATCGCCGGGACGTTGATGTACGCGTACCTGCGCTGGCGTGGCGCGCCGGCACCGACCTGGGCACAGTGGAAAGCGGCGGGGATCATCGGGATTTTGCTGCTGACGTGCGGTAATGGTGCGGTGAGCGTCGCCGAGCACACGGGCGTAGCCTCTGGCGTGGCCGCGTTGGCGGTGGCGACGGTGCCGCTGTTTACCTTGCTGTGCGGATATTTCTGGGGCGCGCGTAATACCCGTCTCGAATGGGCCGGGATTGTGCTCGGGCTGATCGGCATTGCCATGCTCAACCTCGGTTCCAACCTGCAATCGAGCCCGTTGGGTGCGGCGTTGCTGGTGTTCGCGGCGGCTTCCTGGGCCTTCGGCTCGGTGTGGAGTAAACACTTGCCGTTGCCTCAGGGCGCGATGGCCAGTGCCGTGGAAATGCTGGTGGGCGGCGTGGTGTTGCTGATCGGCAGCGCGGCGAGTGGCGAGCGTCTGGAAAGTCTGCCGCCGATCGAAGGCTGGGCGGCGTTGGCGTACCTGACCATTTTCGGTTCGATCATCGCCTTCAACGCCTACATGTACCTGTTGAAACACGTGCGTCCGGCCGCGGCCACCAGCTATGCCTACGTCAACCCTGCGGTGGCGGTGTTGCTGGGGATCGTATTTGTTGGCGAGACCATCGGTATCGAGGAAGCGCTGGCCATGGCGGTGATCATCAGTGCCGTGGTGTTGATCGGGTTGCCGCAGTGGCGACGTACGCCGCAACAGTCGGTGGTCAAGCCAGTGCCGACTGTGGTGCCGAAAGAATCCCGCGCGAATTAGGGTAAACTGCGCGCCATTGCACACTTGTTTCGCACAATCGCGCTGAATTTTCCTACGGTACTCCCATGACTTTCGCCACCCTTGGCCTGATCGAACCCTTGCTGCGCGCCCTCGAGACGCTTGGTTACCAGACCCCGACGCCGGTTCAGGCGCAAGCGATTCCGGCGGTGCTGGCCGGTCGCGACCTGATGGCTGCGGCCCAGACCGGTACCGGCAAAACCGCCGGTTTCGCCTTGCCGCTGCTGCAATTGCTGGCCATGGAAGGGCCGAAAGTCAGCGCCAACTCCGTGCGTGCGCTGATTCTGGTGCCGACCCGCGAACTGGCTGAGCAGGTTCACGAAGCCGTGCGCCAGTACGCCGAGAACCTGCCGTTGAGCACCTACGCGGTGTACGGCGGCGTCAGCATCAACCCGCAAATGATGAAACTGCGCAAAGGCGTCGACCTGTTGGTAGCGACCCCTGGCCGCTTGCTCGACCTGTTCCGCCAGAACGCGCTCAAGTTCAACCAGCTGCAAACCCTGGTGCTGGACGAAGCCGATCGCATGCTCGATCTGGGCTTTTCCGAAGAGCTGGGGAACATTTACAAGGCGCTGCCGAAGAAACGTCAGACGTTGTTGTTCTCCGCGACCTTCTCCGATGCCATCCGCATGCTGGCCGGGCAAATGCTCAACGACCCGCTGAGCATCGAAGTCAGCCCGCGCAACGTGGCCGCCAACACCGTCAAGCAATGGGTGGTGACGGTGGACAAGAAGCGCAAGCCGGAACTGTTCATTCACTTGATGCGCAAGGGCAAGTGGAAGCAGGTGCTGGTGTTCGCCAAGACCCGTAACGGCGTCGACGCGTTGGTGGAAAAACTCCAGGGCCTGGGCGTCAATGCCGACGGCATCCACGGCGACAAACCTCAAGCGACCCGTCAGCGGGCACTGGATCGCTTCAAGGCCAGCGAAGTGCAGATCCTTGTGGCCACCGACGTGGCTGCGCGTGGTCTGGATATCGAAGATTTGCCATTGGTGGTCAACTTCGACCTGCCGATCGTGGCAGAGGACTACATCCACCGCATTGGTCGTACCGGCCGTGCGGGTGCAACCGGACAGGCGATTTCGCTGGTCTGCGCCGATGAAGTGAATCAGCTGTCAGCCATCGAGATGTTGACCCGTCAGACGTTGACTCGCCAGATGGAGCCGGACTTCGAACCGGAACACCGCGTGCCGGATACCGATGCCAGCGGTCAGGTGATCAAGAAGCCGAAAAAACCGAAGAAGCCCAAAACCTCCGGTGGCGGCAAGCGCAACCTGGGTAAATGGGTCGAGAGCGGTGAGGCGTCGGCGCCGGAGCCTTCGATCAAGCCTGTGCGTAAAGTGCCGGTGTTCAATACCGGGCCGCGCAAGCGTAAGCCTTGATCCAGTAAAGATCGTTCCCACGCTCTGCGTGGGAACGCCTCAATGGACGCTCTGCGTCCGCTTCGAAAGGAACGCGGAGCGTCCCGGGTTGCATTCCCACGCAGAGCGTGGGAACGATCAATCCTTGCGCCGCAACCACTCCACCATCCCCAACCCCGCCGCTCGCCCACTGGCGAAACACGCGGTCAGCAGATAGCCGCCGGTCGGCGCTTCCCAATCGAGCATTTCCCCTGCGCAGAACACGCCGGGCAGTTGCTTGAGCATCAAACGTTTATCCATCGCCTCGAACATCACGCCACCGGCGCTGCTGATGGCTTCGTCCAATGGCCGGGTTTTCACCAGCGTCAGCGGCAATGCCTTGATTGCTTTGGCCAGCAGCGCCGGATCGGTAAAGCATTCGGCCGGTGTCAGCTCCCGCAACAACGCTGCTTTCACGCCATCAAGCCCAAGCTGACTGTGCAGGTGTTTGGCCATGGAACGAGAGCCGCGCGGTTTGCTCAGCGCCGTCTGGATTTTATCCACAGGCTTGCCCGGCAACAGGTCGAGGTGAATGGTCGCTGAGTCATGTTGATTGATCGCTTCGCGGATCGCTGCCGACAGGGCGTAGATCAAACTGCCTTCAATCCCCGTGGCAGTGATCACACACTCGCCGAGTCGTGGCACGTCGTCATTGAGGCCGATGGCGATGTTTTTCAGCGGGCTGCCGGCGAATTTGCTGACCATCAATTCGCTCCAGGCCTGCACCTCGAAGCCGCAATTACTCGGTTGCAACGGCGCCAGTCCTACACCGCGCTGTTCCAGCGGCAGCATCCAGGTACCGTCCGACCCCAGGCGCGACCAACTGCCGCCGCCAAGGGCCAGTAAGGTCGCATTCGCTTGAACGGCTTTTTCGCCTTCGGGGCTGTCGATGCGCAAGTCACCGTTGTTATCCCAACCGAGCCAGCGATGGCGGGTGTGGATAACTACGCCGGCATCGCGCAGGCGTTTGAGCCAGGCACGCAGCAAGGGCGCGGCTTTCATGTCGGTGGGAAACACTCGGCCGGAGCTGCCGACAAAGGTTTCGATGCCCAAATCATGAATCCATTGGCACAAGGCTTCGGCGCCGAACGAGCGTAACAGCGGGGCAATCTGCGGCGCCCGTTCGGCATAGCGTGAGAGAAATGCCGGGTAGGCCTCGGAGTGGGTGATGTTCATGCCGCCGACCCCGGCGAGCAGGAATTTTCGCCCCACTGAAGGCATGCCGTCGTACAGGTCGACCTTGACCCCGGCCTGGCTCAACACTTCAGCCGCCATCAAGCCGGCGGGGCCGCCGCCGATGATGGCGACGTGAGGGGGAAGGGAAGTGGAGGGCTGGGTCATGGCGAGAGCTGCGGCGTGGCGGAATAAGCCGCGCATTCTAGCAGTCCTGCTCCTTGTGGGAGGATTCGAGGGCTGGTTAAAAAACAACCACCGTTCTGTAGCCTATACCCCGCATGGGCTGCAGACCCTTTCACTCAGGTTATCCACAGGCGGTTCCACAGGCATTGTGGGTAAAGACCCACACATCAATGACAACCTGATGACTGCCACACCCGTTGGGCGCTGTGATGGAGGAGGCCATGACGGCGCGCCAGGGCCTTGCGGTCCTTGCTGTAGCCGCCGCCGATCACGCCAACGACCGGAATATCCCGGCCCAGGCAATGGCGCATCACGCTTTCATCGCGAGTGGCGACGCCTTCGTCGGTCAGCTTCAGGTAACCCAGTGCGTCGTCTTTATGCACATCGACACCGGCGTCGTACAGCACCAGATCCGGTTGATAGAGCGGCAGCAAATAGTTGAGCGCGTCGTCTACCACCTTCAGATAATCGGCGTCGCCCATGCCCATCGGCAACGGGATGTCCCAGTCACTCTCGGCTTTGCGTGCAGGAAAATTCTTTTCGCAGTGCAGGGAAACGGTTACCGCCTCCGGGGTGTTGTGCAGGATTCGTGCAGTCCCGTCGCCCTGATGCACATCGCAGTCGAAGATCAGCACCCGATTCACCCGGCCACTTTCCAGCAGGTAATGGCTGATCACCGCCAGGTCATTGAAGATGCAGAACCCGGCAGGGTGATCGTAGTGCGCGTGGTGCGTGCCGCCGGCCAGGTGACAGGCCAAGCCGTGTTCCAGCGCCTGTTCGGCCGCCAGCAGCGAACCGCCGACCGCCCGCACTGTGCGCCGGGCCAGTGCTTCGCTCCAGGGCAGGCCGAGGCGCCGCTGGTCTTCGCGGGACAACTCGCCACCCATGTAGCGTTCGATATACGCAGGGTCATGGGCGAGGGCGAGAATATCCGCCGGGCACAGGTCCGGGCGCAGCAGGTCGGTATCGCGGGTCAGGCCACTGTCCACCAGGTGATCGCGCAGCAGGCGAAACTTGTCCATGGGGAAGCGGTGATCCGCCGGGAACTCGGGACTGTAGTCTTCGTGGTAGATCAGGGGCAGGGGCATGGCTGATTTATCGGGGAAGCGTGTAGGAATGAGTGAACGATCCTACCAGCGATGTAGACTTGCGGCATGGAAACAGAGAGGCGGGGCACGATGGAGCCGATACTGGAACTCGAAAGCGCGCGACTGTCGTTACGGCAGTGGCGCGATGAGGATTTGCCGGCGTTTGCGGCGATGTGCGCCGATCCACAGGTGATGCGTTATTTTCCGGCACCCTTGAGTCGGCTGGAAAGCGCCTCGCTGATCGGGCGGGTTCGCGGGCATTTTGCCGAGTATGGTTTCGGCCTCTGGGCACTGGAGCGCAAGGACACCGGGGCGTTCATCGGGTTTACCGGGCTGGGTGTGGTCGGTTTCGACGCGCCGTTCACGCCGGCCATCGAAATCGGCTGGCGCCTGGCGCGCGAGCACTGGGGCCTGGGTTATGCCAGCGAAGCGGCGTGGACCGCTCTGCGCTGCGGGTTTGACCGCTTGGCGCTGCAAGAGGTCGTGGCGTTCACCACCGAAACCAACCTGCCTTCGCAAAAAGTCATGCAGGCGATCGGCATGCACCATGACCCCGTTGATGACTTCGAGCATCCGAGGCTTGTCGCCGATCATCCGCTGCGCCCGCACGTGTTGTACCGCATCACCCGTGAGCAATGGCTGCAAACCTTGCATGGATAAGCAGGCGCGGACGTTTACAATGGCCCTCATGTTGAACCGGGCCATAAACTGAATCGACCGCCGCAGCCCAGACTGCGCGGCATTGCTTTGTGTGAGGAGAGTCTGAATGAGCCAAGTGTTGGAAGATCTGGTAGACCTGCTGACCCTGGAACCGATTGAAGAAAACCTGTTCCGTGGCCGCAGCCAGGACCTGGGTTTCCGTCAGTTGTTCGGCGGCCAGGTGCTCGGCCAGTCCCTGTCGGCGGCCAGTCAGACAGTCGAAGCGGCGCGTCATGTGCATTCGATGCACGGTTACTTCCTGCGCCCGGGCGATGCCAAGTTGCCGGTGGTGTATCAGGTCGATCGGGTGCGCGATGGCGGCAGTTTCAGCACGCGCCGGGTGACGGCGATCCAGAAGGGCAACCCGATTTTCACCTGCAGCGCCTCGTTCCAGTACGACGAAGAGGGCTTCCAGCACCAGAGCGAAATGCCGCAAGTGGTTGGCCCGGAGAACCTGCCGTCGGAGCTGGAACTCACTCAGCAGCGCGCACACCTGATTCCGGAGCACATGCGCGAAAAACTGCTGTGCCCGAAACCGATCGAATTCCGGCCGGTGACCGAAAAAGACCCCTACAACCCGCAGCCTGCCGATCCGGTCAAATACGTCTGGTTCCGTGCTGACGGTGCGTTGGCCGACACCCCGGCGCTGCACAAATACCTGCTGGCCTACGCCTCGGACTTCGGCTTGCTGACCACCTCGATGCTGCCCCATGGCAAATCGGTCTGGCAGAAAGACATGCAGGTCGCCAGCCTTGATCATGCGTTGTGGTTCCACGCCGACCTGCGCGCCGATGACTGGTTGCTGTACGCCATGGACAGCCCGTGGGCCGGCAACTCGCGTGGATTCTCCCGTGGCAGCGTGTTCAACCGTGCCGGGCAACTGGTGGCCTCGGTCACTCAGGAAGGCCTGATTCGTCATCGCAAGGATTGGGCATGAGCCTGGCCGAAGTGCGGCACTGGGTGTTCGACATGGACGGCACCCTGACCGTGGCCGTGCATGACTTCGCGGCGATCCGCGTAGCGTTGGCGATTCCTGCAGAACACGACATCCTCACTCACCTCGCGGCGCTGCCGGCCGAAGAAGCAGCAGCCAAACATGCGTGGCTGCTGGAGCATGAGCGGGATCTGGCACTGGGTTCGAAACCGGCGCCGGGCGCGGTGGAACTGGTGCGTGAGTTGGCCGGGCGCGGTTATCGTCTGGGCATTCTCACGCGCAATGCTCGCGAGCTGGCCCATGTCACGCTGGAGGCCATCGGACTGGCTGATTGCTTTGCGGTGGAGGATGTACTGGGTCGCGATGAAGCGCCGCCCAAACCGCATCCCGGTGGTTTACTGAAACTGGCCGAGGCCTGGAAGGTGCCGGCGAGTGAAATGGTGATGGTCGGTGATTACCGCTTCGATCTGGATTGCGGCCGGGCGGCGGGAACGCGGACGGTACTGGTGAATCTGCCGGATAATCCGTGGCCGGAATTGACTGATTGGCATGCGCGCGATTGCGTGGAGTTACGGCAGCTGCTTTCGGCTTGAGAGAGGGGGGCGTCCGATCAGATGCCCCAAAACTCACTGACCAAACAACGCCTTCTGCCCCTCGGGCGAGGTAAACATCTCGTCCCCATTGTGCCCGACCCCGGGCACTTCGATCAGTTGCTGACTCAACCCTTGAGGATGGCGCCGTTTCAGATAATTGAAATAATTGCGCCCGCGAATCAAACGAGACGCGCCCTGGGCTTTGGCCTCGCAACTTTTATCCAGCGCCGGGTGATTCGGGTCGATGTCCTGCTGCCCGAGTAGATAAACGACGTCACGTTTGACGTAATTTTCTTCCAACTGCGCGGGCGTTTGCCCACCGGCATAGGCGGGCAAGTCCGCCAGCCCGTACTTCCAGCGGTTGAAGTTCGGGCACCCCGCGTGACTGAACGCCACCGGCCGTTGCTCATTGAAATAGGCATACGACGAAGGATTGGCGATCACATAGCGCACCTTCACCCCCGCTGTGTCGAGGGCTGGCTGAGGGTGGCTCAACAAGGCGTAACGCTGAACCACCTGAGCGCCACCGGAGTGACCGGCGATGACGATTTGCTTCACGTCCGGAAACTGTCGCCGATCACCCAGGCGAGCGATGATTTCGTCGAGCGCCGCATAGGAGCTCAACGTAAACGGTGCTGTGGACAAGCCGCCGGCCATCCAGTCATTGCCCTGCCAGCGTAAAACGCTGTCAGGCACTGGATGGCTCGCGATGTCGGTTTCATTGAGGAACTGCGGGGCGAGCACCAAGGTGTTCGCGCTTTGCCCGGCTTGCTCGACGGCCTGCTCGGCGCTCTGGCGGTAGGTTTCAGCGTTGCGCAAACGACCATGGATGATGATCAGCACCCGTTCGATCTTTTCCGGCGGTGTCGGGCCGATGCCCACGGCGATTTCGCCGGCGCTCAACAGCAGGCGCCCGGAACTGATTGCCTTGACCCCATGCTCGGCCGCCTGGGTACTTGCGCAGGTGATCAACAGAGCCAGCAGCCACTTACGCATTACAGATTCTTCGCAGAAAAGGTATCGCACTGGCCGATCTCGCCCTGTGCGAATCCGGCTTTGAACCAGCGCACCCTTTGCGCTGACGTACCATGAGTAAACGAGTCCGGCACCACGCGGCCCTGACCTTGCTGTTGCAAGCGGTCGTCGCCGATGGCGTTGGCGGCGTTCAAGGCTTCTTCGATGTCACCGGGTTCCAGCCAGTTCAGGCGCTTCTGCGCATTGTTGGCCCAGACCCCGGCCAGGCAATCGGCCTGCAGTTCCTGGCGCACCAGCAAACCACCGTCGCCCTCCATTTGGCGGCCCTGTTGGCGAGCGGTCTGAATCTTCGCCGAAACACCGAGCAAGGTCTGCACGTGGTGTCCGACTTCGTGAGCGATCACGTAGGCCTGGGCGAAATCACCTGCTGCGGAAAAGCGTTGCGACATTTCCTGGAAGAAACTCATGTCCAGGTAGACCTTCTGGTCTGCCGGGCAATAGAACGGACCGGTCGCCGACGTCGCCAGGCCGCACGCCGAGTTCACCTGATTGCTGAACAGCACCAGGGTCGGGTCTTTATATTGCCGACCGGCCTGCTGGAAAATCTGGCCCCAAGTGTCTTCGGTATCGCCGAGGATCGAGCGCACGAATTCGGCGCCTTCATCATTGGCCGGTGGTGCCTTGCGGGTTTGGGTGGTGGCCGGGGCCGATTGCTCGCTCATCTGTCCGGTCAGTTGGCCGAGGATCTGCAACGGGTCCTGGCCGGTGATCCAGCCGATCCCGACGATCAACAGGATCGCCGTCAGGCTCAGGCCCTTGCCTCCACCGAAGCGCATCCCGCCGCCCCCACCGCCGACATCATCGCCACGGGCATCGACCACGTTGTCGCTGCGTCGGCCTTTTTTCCAAAGCATGGGGAGGAATCCTCGTTTGAATATGGTGATGAGTGTTGCTGGTCAGTGAGAGCGGCGCCAGTCCGGTCGTCTGTCTTTTACTGCGCACGGAATGTTTCAGACTTGTATTGAACACGGATAGCCCAGCGAATTCCTTCAGGGCGACAGGTTTTTACCGAGTGGGCGAATGCTTGTCTCGAGAATCACTGATCAAACTCACGCTATACCGGCGATATGCCGTGCAGCGATGTAGCCGAAAGTCAGCGCCGGGCCAAGATTGATGCCCCCGGCGGGATAGTGCCCGCCCATGATGCTGGCCATGTCACCGCCCGCCGCATACAGCCCGGCGATGGCTTGACCGGATGCGTCGAGGACTTGCGCGTGTTCGTTGACCTTGAGCCCGGCGAAGGTGCCAAAGCAGCCAGGCTGAACCTTCACCGCGTAGAACGGGCCCTGTTCAATCGGCGCGACGCACGGGTTGGGCTGCTGCAACGCATCGCCCTGTTTGCGGTTGTAGGGCGTCGAGCCACGACCGAACAACGGATCTTCACCGTTGCGCGCATGCCGGTTGTACTCATCCACCGTGCTGCGCAATCCGCTTGGGTCGATGCCGCAGGCCAGGGCCAATTCCTCGACGGTGTTGCCGGTTTTCAGATAGCCACTGCGGATAAAGGATGACAGCGGTACTGGAAAAGGCCGAGAGATGCCCAAGCCATAACGCCGCTGGAAACCATGGGGGCAGATCAGCCAGGAGGCGACTTCTTCACCCTGCGGTGCGGCGGCGACCATGGCCGTCACGTAGTCGTAGTAGCCGTCGGCTTCGTTGACGAAGCGCTGGCCGTTGCTCAGCACACCGATGATCCCCGGTTTGCCGCGTTCGATGATGTGCGGGAAGTGACCGATGCTGCCGTCACTGTGCGGCACTTGCGAAACCGGCGCCCAGGCCACGGGCGATGCCATGTCGGTGCTGACCCGCGCACCGGCGCTTTCGCCCAATCGCAAACCATCACCGGCGACGCCGAGAGGCGGTAGCGCCAGGTGTTCGTTGCCGGTCGGTGTGCGAGGGAACAGCGCCTTGCGCCGCTCGATGTCATTGGCAAACCCGCCGGCCGCGAGCAACACGGCCTTGCGCGCACGGATGCGGGTTTTACCTTTGGCGGTACTGACAATCGCGCCTTGCACCTGATCGCCTTCGCGAAGCAACTCGGTCACCGGCGCCGATTCCCAGAGCAAGACGCCCAAGTCTTCGGCGGACTTTGCCAGCCGGGCGATCAGCGCAACACCGTTGACCAGTTGCATCGCCCGGCCATGAACGGTGAGGTCGAGCAGGTGCCGGGTAAAGCGCCGGGTCACGTGCCATGCAGCGGGCAAAGAGCGAGTCAGGTTGAGAAATGCGCTCAGGTCCGCCCCTGCCATGATCGGCATACCCATGAACGAAGTTTCCCGCATGGTTTTGCGAAGGCGCTTCAGCAGCTTGCCGACTTTTCGCCCGTCATAAGGCGCAGCGATCACCGAGCGCCCACCGGTGCCGGCACCCGGCGTGTCGCCATGAATGTCGGCGATGGCGTTGCCGTCGGCGAATTGCAGGGAGGTGTGCTGCTCGAAGAACGCGACCATTCGCGGGCCAGCCTCAAGGAACGCGTCGATCATCGCCGGATCGTAACGCTCACCCAATTCGTGCTTCAGGTAAGTGCGCGGTTGCTCGACGTCTTCAACGATGCCGGCACGCCGCGCCAAAGGATTGCACGGCACCCAGGCCCATCCGCCGGACCACGCCGTGGCGCCGCCGAATACCGGGTCTTTCTCGACCACGATCACTTTCAAACCATGCCAGGCCGCGGTAACGGCTGCGGACAATCCGGCTGCGCCGGAGCCGACGATCAGCACATCGCATTCGATGTCCGCAAGGAGGGTGGATTCGGCAGGCATCGTCTAAAAGCTCCATCGCGTATTTTTAGAATTTGATTCCAGAAAATATAAGAATGAGATTGGCCTCGGCAATCATTCAAGGGCGTAAAGAGGGCGGTTATCGGACAGTGGGTTCCAGATTTCGCATTACGTGGTTTGTCTTCTAGAATCGGCCAAATTTCGAGTGGAACCCCCCATGGCCGGCAGTCAGATCGAACGTGTTTTCAGCGTGCTGGAAAGCCTCACCAGTGACCCTCGCGGCCTGCCGATGCAGACGCTGGCGGAGCAACTGGACATCCCCAAAAGTGCGACTCACCGGCTACTCGCCGAGCTGATTCGGCTGGGTTACGTGCGACAGAATCCAGAGAACCTGCGCTATCACCTGTCGACCAAACTGGTGGCGATGGGTTTCCGTTACCTGTCGAGCAGCGGCGCGGATATCGTGCAGCCGGTGCTCGATCGCCTGGCCGAGGAAACCGGTGAACTGGTGCGCCTTGGCGTTATTGAAGGCGAGCGGCAGGTCTGGATCGCCAAGTCTCAAGGCGCCCGCTCAGGGCTGCGTTACGACCCGGACATGGGCCGTGATGCGCCATTGTTCTACACCGCCTCGGGCCACGCATGGCTGGCGTGCATGAGCGATGCCGAAGCGTTGTCGCTGGTGGAGCGTCAGGGGAGCGAACGGCCGAAAGACCTGGGGCCAAACGCGCCGCGCTCCAACATTGAATTGCTGGAGCGTCTGCGTCTGGCGCGAGAGCAGGGCTATGCCTGGGTCGAAGAGAGTTCGGCCGTGGGCACCTCGGCGATTGCGGCGGTGGTGCGCCACTCAGGCGATGGTCGAGTGATCGGGGTGCTGAGCATTGCCGGGCCAAGCGCGCGGATGCCTGGGGCACGGTTGCATGAGTTGGCGCCGCTGTTGTTGAAGTTTACTGAAGAGCTGTCTGCCGCAAGTCTGGCTTCTGAGTTGTTCAGCTGACGTTTTAATCGTGTGCGCTGTTCGCACACTTTTACGGTTCGCTTGTGTAAGAATCTGGAACCAGGTTCTAAATTGTCGGAATTCATCCTTCCGACAATAATCACAAGAGGACCGCACCATGACTTCGCCCCTTCGCATCGCCCTGATCGGTGCCGGCAACATGGGCCAGCAGCATTACCGGCATCTGCAAACCCTGACACAAGCGACGTTGTGTGCGGTTGCCGATCCCGGCCCACAAGCGGCAGGCCTCGCGGCCGAATGGGGCGTGGGGTATTTCGCCGATCACCGTCAGATGCTGGAGCAGGTGAAGCCAGACGCAGTGATCGTCGCCAACCCGAACACACTCCACGTCAGCACTGCGCTCGATTGCCTCGCCGCCGGCGTGCCGGTGCTGCTGGAAAAACCGGTCGGTGTGCACCTGGATGAAGCGCGCGAACTGGTGGCTGCGTCGAAAGCCACCGGTGTTCCCGTGCTGGTCGGCCATCATCGCCGGCACAATCCGTTGATCGTCCGCGCCCATGAACTGGTGCAGGGTGGCGCTTTGGGGCAGCTGACGACGGTGACGGCGCTCTGGCAGCTGCGCAAACCCGACAGCTATTTCGAAACGCCGTGGCGCCGCGAGCCCGGTGCGGGGATGTTGCTGACTAACCTGATTCACGACCTCGACCTGCTGCGCCATCTGTGCGGCGAAGTGCGGCAGGTGCAGGCGATCACCAGCAATGCGGTGCGCGGGTTTGCCAACGAAGATTGCGCGGCGGTGTTGCTGCAATTCGACAATGGCGCACTGGGCAGCCTGACCGGTTCCGACGCGGTGGCGGCGCCCTGGAGTTGGGAACTGGATTCCGGGGAGAACCCGGTCTACCCGCGCCAGGCCGATCAGCCGTGTTACTTGCTGGCCGGGACGGGCGGTGCATTGAGCATTCCGCAGCTCAAGCGCTGGCATTACGCCGACGTCGATGGCGGATGGCATCAACCGTTGCTGGCGGAGCAGGAAAGCTTCAGCGCCGATGAAGCGTTGCGTTTGCAGTTGCAGCATTTCGTGCGCGTGGCACGTCGGGAAGTCGAACCATTGGTGAGCGCTGCCGATGCTGCGCGCACTCTGGCGCTGGTTGAAGCGATTCGCGAGGCCGCCGAAACCGGTCGTGCCTGCACCCCGATGTTGATCGAGGAATGAACATGAGTGAGCGGATCTTTTCCCTGGCCAGCCTGACCGTGCTGGAGTTGTCTCCGCCGGAGATGGTGGACGTTGCGGCGCGTGCCGGTTACAGCCATGTCGGATTACGCCTTGAACCGGCGACACCCGAAGAACATCACTTTGCGCTGGTAGCCGATGTCGGTTTACGGCGTGAGACGCTGGCACGGTTGCGCGATACCGGTATTCGTGTGCTGGATGTTGAAATCCTGCGTCTTAAACCGCAAACCGTCGTCGCCGACTTCGAGAAGATTCTGGCAGTCGGAGCGGAATTTGGTGCCAGCGAATTGCTGGTGGCCGGTAACGATTCTGACGAACAACGACTCACCGAGAACTTCGCCCGGTTGTGTGATCTGGCGGCGCCTTACGGGCTGCATCCGCACCTGGAGTTCATGCCGTGGACCGATGCGCGCAACCTTGAACAAGCGGTGCGTGTCGTCGAAAACGCTGACCGTGAAAATGGTGCGGTGTTGGTGGACGCGTTCCATTTCGACCGATCGGGTTCGCGGCTGGAAGATCTGGCCAAAGTTGCCCCGTCACGGTTACGGTATGCACAGCTGTGCGATGTTGCGGGACCACGGCCAACGGACATGGCGGAGATTTTGCGTCAGGCGCGTAACGAACGGCGTTTTCCGGGCGATGGCGATTGTGATCTGGCGGGGTTGTTGCAGTGTTTGCCGGCCGATATTCCATTAAGCCTGGAGATTCCCACCGTGAAGTTGCTGGAGCAGGGCGTGAGCGGTTTGCAACGGGCGCAGATGGCGTTGGATAAAACCCGGGAATTGTTGGCGCGCCTTTGAACCTGTGGCGAGGGAGCTTGTCGGACCGCCGCACCGTCCCGTTCGGCCGCGAAGCGGTCGTCAACGACCCTTTATATGAAGTGACGGAACACCTTTGCTGATTTGGGGACTGCTGCGCAGTCCAGCGGGAGCAAGCTCCCTCGCCACATTCTGATTTGATTCCAGAGGCCTTGCATGACCGTCAGCACACCGCTCTCCGGCGTAAACCAACCCTTCAAAGGGATTCTGCTGATCGTCGTCGCGACCTTCCTGTTTTCCAGTCACGACGCCTTGTCGAAATATCTATCGGGTTTCTATCCGATCGTCATGGTGGTTTGGGCCCGCTATGTGGTTCACACCCTACTGATGGCCGGGATTTTCCTGCCGCAATCGGGGATGCGAGTTCTGCGCACCAAACGGCCGTTGCTGCAGTTGCTGAGGGCGTTGTGCCTGTTGGGCACCAGTTTGTTTTTCACCACCGGTTTGCAGTACATCCCGTTGGCCGAAGCCACGGCGGTCAACTTTCTCGCACCGGTTCTGGTCACCGCGCTGTCGGTGCCACTGCTGCGTGAGCGGGTCACCCGTGGCCAATGGATCGCAGTGATTTGCGGATTTGTCGGCGTATTGATCATCGTCCATCCCGGCGGTGATCTGTTCACGCCAGCAGTCTTGCTGCCGCTCTGCTCGGCGCTGTTTTTCTGCTTCTATCAATTGCTCACCCGCAAGCTCAGTGAAATCGACAGTCCGACCACCAGTAACTTCTTTGCCGGCCTGTGCAACACCCTGGTGATGAGTGCTCTGGTGCCGTTCTTCTGGAAAGTGCCAAGCCTTGGGCATGGATTGATGATGGTTGCACTGGGCGCCTGCGGGATGACGGCTCACCTGTTTCTGACCCAGGCGTTCCGCCACGCCGCCCCCGCGCTGCTGGCGCCGTTCGGCTATTGCCAGATTGTCTTTGCCGGTTTGCTGGGCTGGTTGCTGTTTTCTCACACGCCGACCCTGACCACGGTGGTCGGGATCGCGGTGATTTGCTGCAGTGGGTTGGCGGCGGCGTGGCAACAAAGCCGCCGCTGAGGCCGGTCAAAACCTGAAACGCACCACCAGATTTTGCAGGCCGTCCGCCAGTCGCGACAACTCCTGGCTGGTGGCGCTGGTCCGAGTCGAGGCGTCGGCGCTTTCCAGCGACAGGTCGCGGATGTTCAGCAGATTGCGATCCACCTCACGGGCCACTTGCGCCTGTTCCTCCGAGGCACTGGCGATCACCAGGTTACGTTCATGGATCTGCTCCATCGCCCGGGTGATTTCTGCCAACGCCAGGCCCGCCTGTTCAGCAATCGACAGGGTTTCGGCGACACGCTGACTGTTGTCGTGCATCGACATCACCACACCGTCGGTGTCGCCCTGAACCCGACCAATGATCTGTTCGATCTCCCGGGTTGATTGCTGAGTGCGATGCGCCAGCGCCCGAACTTCATCGGCCACTACCGCGAAACCACGTCCGGCTTCACCGGCCCGCGCAGCCTCGATGGCGGCATTGAGCGCGAGCAGATTGGTCTGTTCGGCGATGGCGCGGATCACGTCCAGCACCTTGCCGATTTCCCGGGACTGCTCGGCCAGGGTCTGGACCTGTTGCAGTGCGGTGCCCGCATTGCTGCTCATCGCCTGAATCGAATCCAGGGTTTCAATCACCCGCGCCTGGCCCTGGCTGGCTTGCTGCGTTGACTGGCGGGTGCTGTCGGAAGTCGATACCGCGTTGCGCGCCACTTCTTCCACCGCGGCAGTCATTTCGTTGACGGCCGTGGCGGCCTGCTCGATTTCATTGTGTTGCTGTTGCAGCCGACTGGAGTCCTGCTGAGTGCTCTGATTCATCTGCAGGGCGGCGGCCGCCAATTGAGTCGACGTGCCGCTGATCAGTTGCAGGGTTTCCCGCAGGCTGGTCTGCATGGCCGACAGGGCCTTGAGCAAGCGTGCGGTTTCATCGGCGCCGTGGCTGCGGATCGGTTGACTCAGGTCACCGGCGGCCACTTGCTCGGCCACTTCGACCGCCTGACGGATCGGCATGACGATGCTGCGAATCAACAGCCAGGCCAGGCACAGGGTCAGGAGCGCAACCGCGATCAGCGCACCGATCACGGTGATTTTTACCTGGTTGTAGAGCGAGTCGGCCTGGTTGGCCGAGAGGCTGACTTCGTTGGCGGAAAGAGCCATCAATTCGGCGAACTGGTCACCGGTCTGGGTCGAGTAGTCCTGGATTTTGCCATTGAGCAACGCGGTCATTTCTTCACTGCGGTTTTCCCGCGACAGCGCTTCGTATTGCGCCAGCGCCTGGCGGTAGCTGGTGACGGTGGCGACGAACTTTTCGTACGGCCCCCGGTTGTAATCGCCGACCAGCGGGGTGAATTTTTCCAGCGTCTCTGTAAGCCAACCCTGCACTTGATGCAGGCGTGTGACGGTGGCATCGAGCACCTTTGGATCGCGGTTGAGCGCCATGCGCAAGCTGAGCACGCGAATGCTCAGGATGTAGTCGCGGATTTCACCCAGGTGGCGAATGCTGGGCAGGGAGATGTTTTCAGTGTGCTGGCCGGTGGCGCGAACCTGCGCGACCTGATTGAGGGCGAATAGTCCCTGCAACAGGACCAGCAGGGCGATGACGCCGAAGCTGATCACGGCACGTTTGGCGATGCTCAAGTTACCTGGCGACATGGTGTGCCTCTGTGGCGTTGAGAAAAAAAGGGGAAATTGATAAACCGCGCGCAAAAAAAAAACGCAGGCCCGGGATCAGGCCTGCGTTTGAGGTGTATCAATCTTTTAGGGTCGGAATCTTGCGCGGTGCCATGAAGTACATCCAGGTCAGCGCGATGAAGTACATCGCCGGAATGATGGTGAACAGCACGGTGTAGTTGTTGTTGGTGATGGTCAGAATGTGGCCGACCAACTGGGTCATGAACATCCCGCCGATGGCTGCGCACATGCCGCCGAAACCGAACACCGTACTCATCATGTGTTTAGGCGTGTAGTCCATCACCAGGCTCCAGATGTTCGCGGTCCAGGCCTGGTGCGCGCCGATGGCCAGGGAGATGGCGAATACCGCGAGCCACAGGCTGCTCGAACCGGCGGCCATGACCACGCCGATAATGCAGCAGGCGAACAGGAGCATGGACATCAGTCGCGCTGTGATCGGTTTGATTCCGCGACCGATCAGGAACGAAGACAGGATCCCGCCGCCGACGCTGCCGAAGTCAGCCGTGAGGTAGATGATGATCAGCGGGATACCCATCTGGGTCACGTTGATCCCCAGGTTGTATTGCTGATTGAGGAACGGCGGCAGCCAGTACAGGTAGAACCAGAACACTGGCGCTGTGATCGAGTAGGCGAGGGCGAAGGCCCAGGTGCCACGCATGCGCAGGATTTTCGAGAACGGTACGCGGGTCTGTTCCGGTTCGACTTCCTTCTGGATGTAGTCCAGTTCCGATTGTTTGACGCTCGGGTGATCTTCCGGGTTGAAGTACTTCAGACCCCAGAACAGCAACCAGATGGCGCCCAGCGACGCTATGCACAGGAACGCGGCTTGCCAGCCCCAGGCGTGGAGGATCAGTGGCAGCAGCATCGGCGTGAACATCGCACCGACGTTGGTCCCGGCGTTGAAGATACCGGTGGCCACGGCACGCTCGCCGGCAGGGAACCACAACCGGGTGGTTTTCACACAGGCCGGGTAGTTGGCGGCTTCGGTCAGACCGAGAATGAACCGGCAGACCATGAAGCCCGCCGCCGAAGTGGCCAAGCCATGAGCACCGGTGGCCAGGCTCCAGAGCAGTACCGCGAAGAAGAACACGCGCTTCACGCCGACCCGGTCGATCAACCGGCCTTGCAGCACGAAGCCGACGGCGTAGCCGACCTGGAACCAGAAGTTGATGTTGGCGTAATCCATCGCCGTCCAGCTCATTTCCTTGGCGAGGATCGGTTGCATGACGCCCAGGGCGGCGCGGTCGATGTAGTTCAGGGTGGTGGCGAAAAATACCAGTGCCAGCATTCCCCAACGGGTTTTGCCGACAGCCATGGCGCCGCGGATTTTGTCGCCGATGCCGCCAGTGGCGACGCTTTGGGCCGAAGCCACGCGAGAGCTTTGAGAAGGAAACATGTGTGTGCCATCCGTTCAATGACTGACAAGCGAGGCTTGTCGGGACTTCAAGGGCGCGTGATCAATCGATGGCGACGGGCGCGGGTGAGATTGATCGGCTGAGGTGTTCTCGTCAGGTGACGACAACGTTTTATTCAGCGAGCGGCACGGTTCGGCCGAGGGGGCGCAAGGTTCGGATGGGCACCAGGTCTGGCGTGAGATCGGTGGAGCAAGCAAACAAGGCGTTGAATGAGCGCATGAGCGTGTACCCGTTTTTTGAAATTTTTATGTGGTGTTCAGGGTCTTTGGTAACCGAGTCCATGGGTTCGTGACCGGACTCAATGTGGTGTCGATGGTGCGCAGTGGACGAAAAATCGTCAATTCGCCAACCGCCATTGTGTTCGATAATCGCCCGCAAAACTAACCGGGTAGTACACTTTGAATTGCTGTGCGGATTCGTCAAGCCAATAATTTACCCAACAAGAATGTCCCCACCACCGGGAGTCGACACATGCAGCGTTCCATTGCCACCGTTTCCTTGAGCGGTACCCTGCCGGAAAAACTAGAAGCCATCGCCGCTGCCGGTTTTGACGGGGTGGAAATTTTCGAGAACGACCTTCTCTACTACGACGGCAGCCCACGGGAAATCAGGCAGATGTGCGCTGATCTCGGGATCGCGATCACACTGTTTCAACCCTTTCGGGATTTCGAAGGTTGCCGCCGCGATCGCCTGCCGCGCAATCTGGAGCGGGCCGAGCGCAAGTTTGATTTGATGCAGGAGCTGGGCACCGACCTGGTGCTGGTGTGCAGCAACGTCTCGGCCGACTCCATCGGCGATGAGCAGATCCTGGTCGACGATTTGCGCCTGCTCGCCGAACGGGCCGGTGCTCGTGGTTTGCGGATCGGTTACGAAGCGCTGGCCTGGGGCCGACACGTGAACACGTATCAACAGGTGTGGAACATCGTTCGCCAGGCCGACCATCCGAACCTCGGCGTGTTGCTGGACAGTTTCCATACGTTGTCGCTCAAGGGCGATCCGAAGGCGATCGCCGAGATTCCCGGTGACAAGATCTTCTTCGTGCAAATGGCCGACGCGCCGATCCTGGCCATGGACGTGCTGGAGTGGAGCCGGCATTTCCGTTGTTTTCCGGGGCAGGGCGAATTCGATCTGCCGGGGTTCCTCGCGCCGATCATCAAGAGCGGCTACACCGGCCCGCTGTCGCTGGAGATCTTCAACGACGGCTTCCGCGCCGCACCACCCCGGGCCAACGCTGCCGATGGTTTGCGTTCGTTGCTGTACCTGGAAGAGAAAACCCGCCAGCGTCTGGAACAGGAAGCCGCGCCTGTGGCCAATCGCGACATTCTGTTCGATACCCCAGGCGCCAGCGAATACAACGGCATCGAGTTTCTTGAATTCGCCGTGGACGAGAGCCTCGGCGCCAAGCTGTCCCACTGGCTGGAGCGGCTGGGTTTCGTCAAGGCCGGGCAACACCGTTCCAAGAGTGTCAGCCTGTTGCGTCAGGGCGATATCAACCTGATCCTCAACTCCGAACCTTATTCCTTCGCCCACAGTTTTTTCGAGGCCCATGGGCCATCGCTGTGCGCCACTGCCGTGCGGGTCAAGGACAGCAGCAGTGCACTGGCGCGTGCCGTGGCTTATAAAGGCCAGCCGTATCGCGGGCTGGTAGGCCCTAATGAACTTGAACTGGCAGCGGTGCGTGCGCCGGACGGCAGTCTGATTTACCTGGTGGACCAGGACGCCGACGTCTATGGCACTGACTTCAATCTGCAACCCACAGCCGTGGCCAGCGGCGGCCTCAAGCGTATCGACCACATGGCCATGGCACTGCCAGCCGACAGCCTCGACAGTTGGGTGCTGTTCTATAAGAGCCTGCTGGATTTCGAAGCCGACGATGAAGTGGTGCTGCCCGACCCGTATGGTCTGGTGAAGAGCCGTGCCTTGCGCAGCCGTTGCAGTTCGATCCGCCTGCCGCTGAACATTTCCGAGAATCGCAATACCGCGATCTCACACGCGCTGTCGAGTTATCGCGGTTCCGGCGTGCATCACATCGCTTTCGATTGTGACGACATCTTTGCCGAAGTCAGCCGCGCCAAGGAGGCGGGCGTGCCGTTGCTGGATATCCCGCTCAACTACTACGATGACCTCGCCGCGCGCTTCGATTTCGACGATGAGTTCCTCAGCGAGCTGGCGTATTTCAACGTGCTCTACGACCGCGATGCTCAGGGCGGCGAGCTGTTTCACGTGTACACCGAGCCGTTCGAAGGGCGGTTTTTCTTTGAAATCATCCAGCGTAAAAACGGCTATGCGGGTTACGGCGCGGCCAACGTGGCCGTGCGACTGGCGGCCATGGCCAAATCTCGAAGTGGTGGCGTACGTCAGACAAAGTTGTAGGAAAATCGTAAACACGGGTACAAAACCGCTGCCGCGTGGCTTCCTTCACTGTGCGCAGCGGCCCATAATCGCCTACTTGTGCAGTGATGGCCGTGAGCCCGCAATGACAATAATTTCAGAACTCTCCGTAGCGCCCGAAAAGCCAATTGCCGAGCCTCGCAAGAGTCGCAAGAACAACCCGGAAAAAACCCGCGAGAACATCCTTCAAGAGGCTATTGTCGAGTTCGTCCAGCAGGGGCTTTCCGGTGCGCGCGTCGATGCGATCGCCGAGCGCATCCACACCTCCAAACGCATGATCTATTACTACTTCGGCAGTAAGGAACAGCTCTACGTCGAGGTATTGGAAAAACTCTACGGAGATATCCGCAGCACCGAAAGTCGCTTGCACCTGGCCGAGCTGGCGCCGGTGGAGGCGATTCGGCGGTTGGTGGAATTCACCTTCGATCACCATGATCGCAACGTTGATTTCGTGCGCATCGTCTGCATCGAGAACATTCACAACGCCGAGTATGTGAAGCGCTCCGATGCGATCAAGGCGATGAACAACACCATCCTCGATTCACTGGGCGAGATTTTGCGTCGTGGGGCCGCAGAGGGTGTATTCCGCGCCGGTCTCGATCCGCTGGATGTGCACCTGCTGATCAGTTCGTTTTGCTTCTATCGCGTGTCGAACCGTCATACCTTCGGTGAGATCTTTCAGATCGACTTGCCGGACGAAAGCATCAAGCAGCGTCATCGAGAGATGATTTGCGAGTCGGTGTTGCGATATCTGCAGGCCTGATTTTCAGGACCTTAAAAGATCGCAGCCTCGTTTCACTCGACAGCTCCTACAGGGGTATGGGTACTTGTAGGAGCTGTCGAGTGAAACGAGGCTGCGATCTTTTGCATTTCAACCATTCATGCTTTGAAAATGCGCCAGCATCCGCTGGGCATCCGGCACCACGCCGCTGAATAATTCAAACGCCTTCACCGCCTGAAACACCGCCATGTTGCCGCCGTCCAGGGTTCGGCAACCCAACGCACGAGCGTTGCGCAGCAGTTCGGTTTCCAGCGGGAAGTAAACGATCTCCGCTACCCACAACTGCGCCCGAAGCAGCTCTACTGGCACCGGCATGCCTGGCAGCTTTTTCATACCCATGGGCGTGGTATTCACCAGACCGTCAGCCTGACCCAGCGTGCCCGGCAAGTCATGACCGGCCACGGCGCGGCCAAAACCGAAATGCTGATTGAGGTTGTCCGCCAAAGACTGAGCCCGGCTCTGATCCACATCGAAAATGCTCAGCAGTTGTACGCCTTCGCTCAATAACGCGTGGGCCACCGCCGCGCCTGCGCCACCGGCGCCCATTTGCACCACACGCTCACGGGCAACGTCCTGCAGGCCGCGACGAAACCCTTCGGCAAAACCCAGGCAATCGGTGTTGTGGCCGATGCGTTTGCCGTCCTTCAGCACCACCGTGTTTACCGCGCCAATGCCACGGGCTTCCGGCGACAATTCGTCGAGTAACGGGATGATTGTCTGCTTGCACGGGAAGGTGATGTTCAGCCCGGTGAAATTCATCCGTTCGGCGGCCATCAGCAGATCGGGCAGGGCGCCGCTGTCGAGTTTCAGCTGATCCAGATCGATCAGTCGATACAGGTAGCGCAAACCCTGCGCATCGCCTTCATGCTCGTGCAGCGCCGGAGTGCGGGAAGCCTGAATGCCGGCGCCGATCAGCCCGGCCAATACCACGGTGTTCTGTGTCATGGCGCTTAACCTTTCAAACGTTGGCTGAAATGCTCCAGCGCCAAACGATAGCCGTGGCTGCCGAAACCGCACATGACCGCCGTGGCGATGGACGAGACAAAGGAGTGATGCCGGAAGGGTTCGCGGGCATGGACGTTGGACAGGTGCACTTCGATCACCGGCAGTTCGCTGGCGACCAGGGCATCGCGAATGGCGACCGAGGTGTGAGTCCAGGCGGCCGGGTTGATGACGATCCCGGCGCAGCGGCCACGGGCGGCATGAATCCAGTCGAGCAGTTCGCCTTCATGGTTGGTCTGGCGAAACTCCACCTTCAGGCCGAACTCTTCGGCGGCGCGACCGCACAGCGCTGAAATATCCGCCAGGGTTTCGTGGCCATAAGTTGCCGGTTCACGGGTACCAAGCAGGTTCAGGTTCGGGCCGTTGAGCACCAGAACGATAGAGGACATCGGGTTTCTCCACTTATTATTTTTGGAATTGGCCGAGGGTTTCAGCCTGTGGAGATAAATTGTACTAACTGGTTAATAAGGTCAATTGAAGAGGCGTCGGCCCTGGATTATCTGTGCGGTGATCGAACATTCAGCGCGGAAGATGCTCAACCAGAAAATCGATAAACGCCCTGAGCCGCAACGGCACATGGCGGCTTTGCGGATACAGCAACGTGAAGGGGCGGGAGCGCCCGCCATAGGGCTCGAGCACTTCCACCAGCGAGCCATCCGCCAGTTCATTTTCGACGATGAAACGATAGGTTTGAAACAACCCGGCACCGTGTTTCGCCAGCGTCACGCCGCCCAATACATCATCGGAACAGCAGTAATTACCCTCAGCCAAAATCTCCAGCGGCACGCCGTTATCGTTGAACAGCCAGGCAATCCGCCGCCCGCTGCTGGGCAGTTCGAACTGGATACATTCGTGGTGCGCCAGGTCGTCGAGGGTCTGTGGAGTGCCGGCACGCTTCAAATAGTCAGGGCTGGCAATCATCACCAGCGCGGCGTCCTCCAGCGGCCGGGCAATCAGCCCGGAGTCGGGAATGGCGCGCACACGGATTGCCATGTCATAGCCTTCGCCGACGAAATCGATGTTGCGATTGCTGATGTGCGCCTCGACTTTCACGGCGGGAAAACGCGCCCGGAACGCCGGCAGCAGCGGCAGGATGCGGTGGTGGGCATAAGTGGTGGGAATGCTGATGCGCAAGGTGCCGGAGGGTTCCTGCTGTTGGCCCATCACTTCGCGCTGAGCCTCGACCAGTTGCGCAAGAGCCAGGCGACATTCCTCGAAATAACGTCGGCCACTGTCGGTCAGCTTGACGCTGCGGGTGGTACGCGCGAACAGCCGCACACCCAGACGTTCTTCCATTCGCGACACCGAGCGGCTGACCGCAGCCGGGGTAACGCCCGCCACCAGGGCTGCGGCGGTAAAGCTGCCGGCTTCGGCGGCCAGGCAAAACAGTTCGATGCTGCCGAGCTGAAGATCGTCGAAATGTCGCTGCATGATTGATTACACCGGGAATCAAATGAAAGGTCTGAGGTGGTATTTATCAAAGATGGGCGCACAAATACAGGGCGTTTCAATCGCCCACAAAAAAGCCGTCCCAAGGACGGCTGATTTGTATAACGACTGCAATCAACGACGGGTCAACAACACTCCGGACTCCATGTGATGGGTCCATGGGAACTGGTCGAACATCGCGCATTGGGTAATGCGGTGGGTGTCGTTCAGTTGGGCGATGTTGGCCGCGAGGGTTTCCGGGTTGCAGGAAATGTAGAGGATGTTGTCGAAGCGCCGGGTCAGTTCGCAAGTGTCCGGGTCCATGCCGGCGCGGGGCGGATCGACGAACACGCTACCGAACTCGTAGCTCTTGAGGTCGATGCCGTGCAGGCGCCGGAACGGGCGCACTTCGTTCAGGGCTTCGGTCAGCTCTTCAGCAGACAAACGCACCAACGTGACGTTATCCACCGCGTTTTCGCTCAGGTTGCTGAGCGCTGCGTTGACCGAGGTCTTGCTGATTTCAGTGGCCAGCACTTTGCGCACGCGGGTAGCGAGCGGCAAAGTGAAGTTGCCGTTGCCGCAATACAGCTCCAGCAAATCGTCGGAACGATCGCCAAGGGCGTCATACGCCCAGTTGAGCATCTTCTGGTTCACCGTGCCGTTGGGCTGGGTGAACGCACCTTCCGGCTGGCGATAGCTGAAGGTGCGGCCGCCGACTTCAAGTTTCTCGACCACGTAATCGTGACCGATCACTTCGCGCTTGCCCTTCGAGCGACCGATGATGCTGACGTTCAGGTCGGCTGCCAGCTTCGACGCCGCCGTGTGCCAGTGCTCGTCCAGCGGGCGGTGGTAGCACAGGGTGATCATCGCATCGCCGGCCAGCGTAGTCAGAAACTCCACCTGAAACAGTTTGTGGCTCAGGGCTGCACTCGCTTGCCACGCCGTCTTGAGCTGCGGCATCAACTGGTTGATGCGCAGGCTGGCGATCGGGAATTCTTCGATCAGGATCGGCGTGCGTTTGTCTTCCTGGGAAAACATTGCGTAATGGCGCTCGCCGGCTTCACGCCACAGGCGGAATTCGGCACGCAGGCGGAAGTTTTTCAGCGGCGAATCAAACACCACTGGTTCGGGCGCATCGAACGGGGCCAGCAGGTCGCGCAGGCGCGTGACCTTTTCTTCGAGCTGAATGGCATAAGCCTGGGAATCAAAAGTCATGCGTTGAACCAACCCAACTTGATCACGAACAGAATCGACAGAATCACCAGCGCCGAATTCAGTTCACGGCCGCGACCGGACAACAACTTGGTGGCGGTCCAGGAGATGAAACCGAAGGCGATGCCGTTGGCGATGGAGTACGTGAATGGCATGGCCAGGGCGGTGACCACGACCGGTGCGGCGACGGTGATGTCGTCCCAGTCTATTTCCGCCAGGCCGGATGTCATCAATACGGCGACGAACAGTAACGCAGGCGCCGTGGCGAAGGCTGGAACGCTGGCCGCCAATGGCGAGAAGAACAGCGCCAGCAGGAACAGAATCGCCACCACGACGGCGGTCAGGCCGGTGCGGCCACCGGCACTCACGCCGGCTGCGGACTCGATATAGCTGGTGGTGGTCGAGGTGCCCAGCAACGAACCGGCCATGGCCGCGGTGCTGTCGGCGATCAGGGCGCGGCCCATTTTCGGCATGTGGCCGTCCTTGCCCATCAGGCCGGCGCGCTTGGCGACGCCGATCAGGGTGCCGGAGTTGTCGAACAGGTCGACGAACAGGAACGCGAAGATCACGCTGACCAGACCGATGTCCAGTGCGCCTTTGATGTCCAGTTGCAGGAAAGTCGGTGCCAGCGACGGTGGCATCGACATCACGCCGCCGAACGGGGTGAAGCCCAGCAGGATGGAGACGATGGTTACCGACAGAATGCCGATCAGCACTGCTCCACGGACTTTCAGGGCCTCCAGGGCGACGATCAGGGCAAAGCCCAGGGTCGCGAGGATCGGCGCCGGTTGCTTCAGGTCGCCGAGGCCGACCATGGTCGCCGGATTGCTGACGACGATGCCGGCATTGTGCAGGGCGATCAGCGCCAGGAACAGGCCGATGCCGGCGGCAATCGCCGAGCGCAGCGCCAGCGGGATGCTGTTGATGATCCATTCGCGGATGCGGAAGATCGACAGCAGGAAAAACATCACCGCCGAGAGGAACACCGCACCCAGCGCCACTTGCCAGGTGTGGCCCATGTGCAGGACCACGGTGTAAGTGAAGAAGGCGTTCAGGCCCATGCCCGGTGCCAGGGCGATCGGGTAGTTGGCGATCAGGCCCATGGTCGTCGAGCCGATGGCAGCTGCCAGACAGGTGGCGACAAACACCGCGCCTTTGTCCATGCCGGTCTCGCCGAGGATGCTCGGGTTGACGAACAGAATGTAGGCCATGGCCAAAAAGGTCGTGACGCCCGCCAGAATCTCGGTCCGCACGTTGGTGTTGTGTGCCTTGAGTTGAAACAGCCTTTCCAGCATGTCTGCTCCCCGTGGCGCGCCCGGCGCCGTGAATGTATCGACCTCAACAGCAAAGCACAGACCGCCGTAGGCGCCTGGGAATTTTCTGTGGGTCGGAAAAAGCCGCGCATCATACCAGCAGCGTGGGGCTATGGCTGCTTATGGCTGCGATCGTCGTCGATGTTTTGCCAGAAAGGGAACTGAGCCATACTGCGCGCTGTTTTTTTGGGGGCGGCTGGGGTGAATATGAAGTACATGAACAGGCGTGTGGTTGCCGCATTCGCAATAGTGAGCGCGTTGTTCCTGAGCGCACAAACCGCCTCGGCAGCGACAGCGCCACCGTTGAGCCAGGTCAAGGTGCTCAAGGTCGAGTCACCCAGCTGTGGCTTTGAAGATATTGCGGACAAGCAGGAGCAGACCCGTTGCGATCACCAGGGGCCGAACATCAAGGTTTACGTGCTGGAAGTCGGTTATGGTCGTGAGGCCCATGTCGCGCTGGACGGTTTCGAAGTGGATGGCACCCGGACCCCAGTCTGTGCTTTTGATACCGGCAACCTGACCGAGTGCTCAGTCGGGAAAAAAACTGTCGGTTATCTGTACATCTTCAACCTGGCAGGCAAGCAGGACGGCATCTTCACGTTCAGCAACACCTCGATCAACGCGCCGGGCAACACGATGTCGACGCAGCTTTACATCAAGTAACGGCCAGGCTCGAACAAGGGTCAGGAAAGCTGACTACGCTTTAAAGATCATCCTGTGGACCGCGCCCATGACCTTTAGAGCCCTGATTACCCTCGCCGAGGGCATCGACGATCTGCAAACCGTGACCCTGATCGATGTACTGCGCCGCGCCAAGGTTGAAGTGGTGGTGGCCAGTATCGAGTCGCGCCGCATGCTTACCTGCGCTCGCGGCACCCGCCTGACCGCCGATGCGATGCTGGTCGATTTGCTGGCCCAACCCTTCGACTTGATCGTTTTGCCCGGCGGCGCCGTGGGGGCGCAGCATTTGGCGGCCCATCAACCCCTGCAACAATTGATCAAGGAGCAGGTCGCCGCCGGACGCTTGTTCGCCGGCATTGCCGAAGCGCCGGCGCTGGCGCTGCAGACTTTTGGTGTACTGCGTCAGCGGCGCATGACGTGCCTGCCTTCCGTCAGCCATCAATTGTCGGGCTGCAACTTCGTCGATCAACCGGTGGTGGTCGATGGCAACTGCATTACCGCCCAGGGGGCGGGCGCCGCTCTGGAGTTTGCGCTGACGCTGGTGGAGCAACTCTGCGGTAAAGCCACGCGGTTGGCGGTGGCGGGGGAGTTGCTGGTGTAGAAGACTGCTTCAGGCCCTGACCTCTTCCACCGGCACATGCATGCGGTCGCGGTTGGCCAGGGTCGGGAACAGTTTGACCCAGGCCCCGGTCACCATCAGCGTGCCGATGCCGCCCATCACCACGGCCGGCACGGTGCCGAACCAGTGGGCCGTCAAACCGGACTCGAATTCGCCGAGCTGATTCGAAGCGCCGATGAACAAGCCATTCACGGCGCTGACCCGACCGCGCATCTCGTCCGGGGTTTCCAGCTGCACGAACGAGGCGCGGATCACCATGCTGATCATGTCTGCCGCACCTAAAACCACCAACACGGCGAGAGAGAACCAGAACGAAGTCGACAGGCCGAAAGCGATGGTTGCCACGCCGAATACACCCACGGCGGTAAACATCACCCGTCCGACGTTGCGTTCCACGGCAAATCGCGCCAGAAACAGCGACATCAGCAGTGCGCCCACCGCCGGGGCCGAACGCAGCAGGCCCAGACCCCAAGGGCCGGTCAGCAGAATATCTTTGGCGAACACCGGCAGCAGCGCAGTCGCGCCACCCAGCAAGACGGCAAACAGATCCAGGGAAATCGCCCCGAGAATGTCCGGGCGGCTGCGAATGAAGCGGATGCCTGCCAGCAGCGAATCCAGGGTCGCCTTGCCCTTGTTCAACGGTGTCTGCCGGGCCGGGAGGTTAAGCATCAGCGCACAGGCGATGAGGTAGAGGATCACCGTCGGGCCATACACCCAGACGCTGCCGAAGGCGTAAAGCAAACCGCCCAGCGCCGGGGCAACGATGGTGGCCGATTGCTGTGCAGATTGCGCGGCAGCAACCGCGCGCGGGAATAGAGCACTGGGCACGATGCTCGGCAGCAAGGCCTGGGTGGTCGGCATCTCGAAGGAGCGGGCGGCGCCGAGCAGGAATGCGAGGATGAAGATCATCTCCCGGGTGACATGGTCAGTCGCGCTGCCGATGGCCAGCGACAGGGCGATCAGCGCTTGCACGGACTGACAGATAGCCGCGACCTTGCGCCGGTCATAGCGATCCGCGACATGCCCGGTGTGCAGCATGAACAACACCCGCGGGGCAAATTCCACCAGACCCACCAGACCCAGATCGAGCACATTGCCGGTCAGTTGATACAGATTCCAGCCGATGGCCACGGTCAACATCTGAAAACCGCTGGCGGTAAATACCCGAGCCAGCCAGAACGCGATAAAAGGGCGGTGATGACGTAACAGCAGGGGCGCTTGGCTGGGCATCTGAAAGGCAAGTCTGGGCGAGGGGAAGGGCGAGATTATCACCAACCTGTAACCAGAGGTTGCGAGCGCGGAAAATTTAGTTAGCTAGACACCGATTCCACAAAACATACAAATCCCCCTGTGGCGAGGGAGCTTGCTCCCGCTGGGCTGCGAAGCAGCCCCGAACCTGCTACCCCATACCACAGGCACATCGCGTTACCCGGTTTTACGACTGCTGCGCAGCCGAGCGGGAGCAAGCTCCCTCGCCACAGGGAATGTATTGCAACGCATGACCAAACCCGTGAGGCAACCTGTCACGCGGCAATAGACCACACCGTCCATCGGCAAAAATGCGACTACTCTTTCAACGTTGCTTGATCCAGATCAAGACCCTTCGTGGAAATGATCCGGCGGCCAGATGGCCAGATTCCCTACGTTGTGATGATGGTAGAAAAAGAACGAGTTCAAATTCGCCACACTCCATTTTCGTGGGGGCAGTGGGTGTAGGCCACAAGCCTTCAGCCGGTTTTACCTGACAGAGGAAGACTTATGTTCGGTTTGGAGGCACTTGATCTCGCCCGGATTCAGTTCGCGTTCACCATTTCGTTCCACATCCTGTTCCCGGCCATCACCATTGGCCTGGCGAGTTACCTGGCGGTACTCGAAGGCCTGTGGCTGAAGACGCACAACGACACTTACCGCGATCTGTACCATTTCTGGTCGAAGATCTTTGCCGTCAACTTCGGCATGGGTGTGGTGTCCGGCTTGGTCATGGCCTATCAGTTCGGCACCAACTGGAGCCGCTTCTCGGATTTCGCCGGCTCCGTGACCGGGCCGTTGCTGACGTATGAAGTACTCACCGCGTTCTTCCTGGAAGCCGGTTTCCTTGGCGTCATGCTGTTCGGCTGGAACAGGGTCGGGCGCAAGCTGCACTTCTTCGCCACGGTCATGGTCGCCATCGGTACCTTGATTTCGACCTTCTGGATTCTCGCCTCCAACAGCTGGATGCAGACCCCGCAGGGCTACGAGATCGTCAACGGGCAAGTCATCCCGGTGGACTGGCTGGCGGTGATTTTCAACCCTTCGTTCCCCTACCGCCTGATGCACATGGCCACGGCGGCATTCGTCGCTACCGCTTTCTTCGTCGGTTCGTCGGCGGCCTGGCACTTGCTACGCGGCAAGGACAACCCGGCCATCCGCACCATGCTCTCGATGGCCATGTGGATGGCGTTGATCGTGGCGCCGATTCAGGCGGTCATCGGTGACTTCCACGGTCTCAACACCCTCAAGCACCAGCCGGCGAAAATCGCTGCGATTGAAGGTCACTGGGAAAATGTCGGTGATGAACCGACCCCGTTGATCCTGTTCGGCTGGCCGGACATGAAAGCCGAAAAGACCAAATTCGCGGTCGAGATTCCGTACCTGGGCAGCCTGATCCTGACCCACACCCTGGACAAACAGGTACCGGCGCTCAAGGAGTTCCCGCCTGAAGACCGGCCGAATTCGACCATCGTGTTCTGGTCGTTCCGGATCATGGTCGGCCTGGGGTTCCTGATGATCTTCACCGGTTTGTGGAGCCTGTGGCTGCGCAAGCGCGACACGCTGTATACCTCGCGTCCGTTCCTGTACCTGGCGCTGTGGATGGGGCCGTCCGGCCTGATCGCGATTCTCGCTGGCTGGTTCACCACTGAGATCGGCCGTCAGCCGTGGGTGGTCTACGGCTTGATGCGCACGGCGGACGCGTCCTCCGGGCACAGCTTCATGCAGATGAGCATCACCTTGATCATGTTCGTTGTGGTGTATTTCGCGCTGTTCGGTGCCGGTCTTGGCTACATGATGCGCCTGGTGCGCAAAGGGCCGAAGATCGACGAAGGCAAGGAAACCAACGAAGGCGGTCCTGGCCAGAAACGCACGCCGGCCCGTCCGCTGTCCGCCGCCGACGACAACGGTGACGGCGATCACAACCACAGCCTGACCAAGGAGATTTGAATCATGGGTATTGATCTTCCGCTGATCTGGGCCGTGATTATCATCTTCGGCATCATGATGTACGTGGTCATGGACGGCTTCGACCTGGGGATCGGGATTCTCTTCCCGTTCGTCAAGGGCAAGACCGACCGTGACGTGATGATGAACACCGTCGCCCCGGTCTGGGACGGTAACGAAACCTGGCTGGTATTGGGCGGTGCGGCCTTGTTCGGCGCCTTCCCGCTGGCCTATTCGGTGGTGCTCTCGGCGTTGTACCTGCCGCTGATTTTCATGCTGATCGGGCTGATTTTCCGTGGCGTGGCCTTTGAGTTTCGCTTCAAGGCCAAGGACGCCAAGCGCCACTTGTGGGACAAGGCATTCATCGGTGGCTCGATCGCCGCAACCTTCTTCCAGGGCGTGGCATTGGGTGCGTTCATCGATGGGCTGCCGGTGGTCAATCGTCAGTTTGCCGGTGGTTCACTCGACTGGCTGACACCGTTCACGATGTTCTGTGGCGCGGCGCTGGTAGTGGCTTATGCGCTGCTCGGTTGCACCTGGCTGATCATGAAGACCGAAGGCAAGCTGCAGGAACAGATGCATGACCTGGCGCGACCATTGGCCTTCGTGTTGCTGGCGGTGATTGGCATCGTCAGCGTCTGGACGCCGTTGGCCCACGCCGAGATCGCCGCACGCTGGTTCACCCTGCCGAATCTGTTCTGGTTCCTGCCAGTGCCGATTCTGGTGCTGGTGACCCTGTACGGTTTGATTCGCGCGGTGGCCCGCAATGCGCACTACACGCCATTCCTGCTGACCCTGGTGCTGATCTTCCTCGGCTACAGCGGTCTGGGTATCAGCCTGTGGCCGAACATCGTGCCGCCGTCGATTTCGATCTGGGACGCTGCCGCACCGCCGCAGAGCCAGGGCTTCATGCTGGTGGGCACGCTGTTCATCATCCCGTTCATCCTGGGTTACACCTTCTGGAGCTACTACGTGTTCCGCGGCAAGGTCACCCACGAAGATGGTTACCACTAGCCCATACCACTACGGCGCAAGGTTGATCCTGCGCCGTTGCAAAGGAGAAAGCGATGATGGCTGGCAAACCTGATTTGCAGGAAATCGAAGCCGCAGAGAAAAAGCCACTCTGGCAACGGCTCGGCTGGCTGGCGTTGATCTGGGCCGGTAGCGTTATGGCACTGTTCATCGTGGCCACGCTGATGCGCATGTTCATGAATGCCGCGGGCCTGAGTACCCACTGAAATTCCCATCCCGTTGCCTTGCGGCACGGATTTATAACCCTCCCTCGATGGAGGGTTTTTTTTGTGCGCGATTATTTGCGGGCTTTGAGGATCACGAACTTGGGGGTGGCCGCTACTTGCTCGACACCACGGAACAACCGCGCAAGCTTGCTGTGATAGCCCAGATGACGGTTGCCGACGATGTACAGCGCGCCGCCCACCACCAGCGCTTCGCGCGCCTGCTGGAACATCCGCCAGGCCAGGAAGTCGCCGACCACTTGCTGTTGGTGAAATGGCGGATTGCACAGCACGACGTCGAGGGATTGGGGTTCCTGCCCCGCCAACCCATCGCCGGCCCGTACGATCACATCACGATCACCCAGCGCCGCGCGCCAGTTTTCAGCGGCCGATTGCACGGCCATGAACGACTCGTCCACCAACGTGTAATGGGCCTCAGGGTTTTGCAGGGCGCTGGCGATTGCCAGCACGCCGTTGCCACACCCCAGATCGGCGACCCGCGCTGTGCCGAGGTTCTTCGGCAAGTGCGGCAGAAAGGCCCGCGTGCCGATATCCAGCCCTTCGCGACAGAACACATTGGCGTGATTGAGCAGTTCGATTGCTGGCGTATCGAGTCGATAGCGAGTCGGGTATGGAGAGACAGCGGGGGCTTTGGCTTCGGGCGTGGCGATCAGCAGCCGAGCCTTCTTCACGGCCAGCGAGGCTTGCACCGGGCCAATGTAGCGTTCCAGCAGATCGCCCGCGGCACGTGGCAGATGCTTCACCATCGCGCCAGCAATCACCTGAGCACCGGGAGCCAATTGACCCTGTAGCCGGATCAGTTGTTCTTCCAGCAAGGCCAGGGTTTTCGGTACCCGGATCAATACCCGGTCAAACGGACCGACGAACGCTTCGCTGGCAGGCACCCTTGGCACCGCATCAAACGCCTGGCCATTGCGAATCAGGTTTTTTTCCAGCCCCTGAAAAGCCAGGAACGAATCGCCGCTGCTGGTCACCCGGACCTTGCCCGCGAGGCTAACGGCCAATGCGCCGAAGCTGTCGTTGAGCACCAGCACTCGGGTATCTGCAGCCGGTTTTTGCCCGGCCAGATGATCGAGCAGGTATTCGTCTGCGGCATCAAACGCTTGCAGCGGTTCGTTCTGCTGTTCTGGCTGGCGGATCAGATCGAGTTGAGCGAAGGGGGTTTCGAGCAGGGGCATGAGGCGGGGGGCTCTGGGTAGTCAACGGAGGAATCAACGAGTGGTCCGCCGCTCACGAGCGTTGTAGCGGACGGCACCATTCGAGCGGACAGCGTCGTGGAACTTCCCACGGCATCACTCAGAACGGATCGCAAATGGTACGTTTTTTTCGTCCGGATTACTCGCACGGATTACCTGATTCGAACAGTTTCAGATAACCCCCGATCTTGCTGCGCTGATCACCGCTGCAATCTTGTTGTTGACGCCAAATTTGCGGATAGCACCCTTTATATGGAAATTTACTGTGCTTTCACTCAGTCTGAGGATGATTGCGATCTCGCATGCCGTCTTGCCGTCGGCTGAATATTTCAGCACTTCGATTTCTCTGCATGATAAATGCACCGTGGCCGGCTTCAGCGAGGATACATGCAGGTCTTTCGCGACAAGCCCGTGCAGGTGACGGCCAATGAACATCGCGTAGCCCAGATTTTTGTACAGTTCATATGCGGTAATCGGGCAATGGGTTCTGGCTACGCTCAGCATGCTGCGAAGCCCGTTTTTATCATGAACGGATAGGGACCAACCGTAGCGCACCCCCTGGTCTATTTGCGCTTGCCACAGACTTGGTGTTTTTGAATAGCACTCTTCTTGCCAGAGAATCGGCACTTCGGAATCATGGCAGTGGGCTAGTATTGGATCAACCGCACCGTAATGCTCGCTTTCATATTTCGTGTTCAACCCGCTAGGGTAATTATTCAGATTTATCTTATGGGGGTGTGCCCTTGTTGTTGGGGATGTTATTGAAAATGCACAGAAATTAAAGCCCATGTTTTTGACGAAATTAAGCGATATCTCATATGCAGTCTTTATTTCTTGAGCGTAAGAAAGCTGTGTTAACTGTGACTCCTTCCAGACTTTCATTTGGTAACTCCATGCGGACTTTCTTGGGGGCGCCGATTGGATCCAAGATCCGGCACGTCCCAGAGTGTAGGAGAATTCTTACAAACATGCTGAACTATTTTGCTCTTTAAAAAAGCGTGGAGCGGCATAACTGGTTCTTAGCTCTTTTTATGGAAAGACAAAATCCAACGTTCATATATTTGTTTTTATTGTTGTACTGTTTTGTTACCCGGATGAAAGACATTACAAATCATCGGTGTTTACACAGCACGCTTTGCGGGACACTGGGGGCATCTGTTGAATGGAGCGACCCATGACTGCCAGTGCAGAAAAATTCACTCGCCAGACGCTGTTTAACGTCCAGCCATTGACTCCCAATCTGTTTGCCCTGCGGACCACCAGGGATCCGGGCTTTCGTTTTCGCGCAGGACAATTCGCCCGGCTTGGCGTGACCAAGGCGGACGGCAACACGGTATGGCGGGCCTATTCCATGGTTTCGTCACCCTATGACGAGTTCCTTGAGTTTTTCTCCATTGTTGTGCCGGGAGGGGAGTTCACCAGTGAGCTGAGTCGGCTGGAAGTCGGCGATACGCTGCTGGTCGACCGTCAGGCTTTTGGTTATCTGACGCTGGATCGCTTCGTCGATGGCCGTGACCTCTGGTTGTTATCCACAGGCACGGGCGTAGCGCCGTTTCTGTCGATCCTTCAGGACTTCGAAGTTTGGGAGAAATTTGAACGAATCATCCTGGTCTACAGCGTGCGCGAAGCGCGGGAGCTGGCGTACCAGGCATTGATTGCGGAGCTGGCGCAGCGTGACTACCTGGCCGAGTACGCGCACAAACTGCAATTCATCGCCACCGTCACCCGCGAACAGCATCCGGGTGCCTTGAATGGGCGGATCACCAGACTCCTGGAAAATGGCGAACTGGAACAGACGGCTGGTGTAGCACTGACCGCGGAGCATTCACGGGTGATGCTCTGCGGTAACCCACAGATGATCGATGACACGCGCAAGCTACTCAAACAACGGAATATGCACTTGAGCCTCAGTCGCCGACCTGGCCAAGTGGCGGTGGAAACCTACTGGTAAACATACGGCGCCCCGAAGGCGCCGTTTCTCTGGGCAACCAGCTATCAGGGCCGATTGTTCTGAGCCTTGAGCAGATCGCGGATCTCGCTCAGCAGTTCTTCCTCTTTGGTCGGAACCGGCGGCAGGGTTGGCGCAACGGCCTCTTCGCGTTTCAGACGGTTGATGGCCTTGACGCCCATGAAGATCGCGAAGGCAACGATGATGAAGTCGATCATGCTCTGGATGAACTTGCCGTACGCCAGCACCACTGCCGGGACATTACCGTTAGCGGCCTTGAGCGTAATGGCCAGATCACTGAAGTCCACCCCACCGATCAGCAAGCCAATTGGCGGCATCACCACATCGCCGACAAACGAAGAAACGATTTTGCCGAAGGCAGCGCCGATGATGATACCGACGGCCATGTCGACCACATTACCTTTGACCGCGAAGGCCTTGAACTCACTTATCACGCCCATAGGTTATTTCCTTGTTACAGATGAGGTTGGTGAACGCAGTGTAATTCAGCAAAGCGTCCCTTGCTTGAAACGCCTTCTTACAATGCCCGTGTCTATCGACATATCTTCTGGCAATTAGTTTACAAGATGCCACTATTCGCGCGCGTCTATCCGCTCTAGACCGGGCTTTCCAGAACCTTTTCGCTATCGGCCCGGTACGGGATTTCTATTTATGTTTTGGCCCTTGGGTCACTAGCCTCTGTGGTGCGCACCAGGATGCGCTCAATAAAACCAGAGGAAACTTCCATGACAACTCCCCTTGGCCTCGGGGCTTTTCCCCTCCGTCGTACCTTCGGCGTTCTGACCGTCAGCCTGCTGTCCTTCTCCATCAACGCTGCAACGTTGACCCGTGATAACGGTGCCGCTGTCGGCGACAACCAGAACTCGCAAACCGCCGGCGCGACCGGGCCGGTGCTGTTGCAAGACGTACAGTTGATTCAGAAGCTCCAGCGTTTCGACCGTGAACGCATTCCTGAGCGCGTGGTGCATGCCCGTGGCACCGGCGCCCATGGCACGTTCACCGTGACTGACGACCTCAGTGACTTGACCAAGGCCAAGGTATTCGCCGGCGGGCAGAGCACGCCGGTATTTGTGCGTTTCTCCGCAGTGGTCCATGGCAACCACTCACCGGAAACCCTGCGTGACCCACGGGGGTTCGCCACCAAGTTCTACACCGCAGACGGAAACTGGGACCTGGTCGGCAACAATTTCCCGACCTTCTTCATCAGGGACGCCATCAAGTTTCCGGACATGGTCCATGCCTTCAAGCCGGACCCACGCACCAACCTTGACGACGACTCCCGTCGTTTCGATTTCTTCTCCCATGTTCCGGAAGCCACTCGCACTTTGACCGAGT
The DNA here is from genome assembly GCF_058802085.1 of Pseudomonas sp. GW822-FHT02G04. Classification (NCBI taxonomy): domain Bacteria; kingdom Pseudomonadati; phylum Pseudomonadota; class Gammaproteobacteria; order Pseudomonadales; family Pseudomonadaceae; genus Pseudomonas; species Pseudomonas sp. GW822-FHT02G04. Next base: position 115,303 of record NZ_JBXANU010000006.1, on the reverse strand, counting down.
TGTATTCCAACTCCGGTACCCCGGCCAGTTATCGGGAGATGGACGGCAACGGTGTACATGCCTACAAGTTGGTTAACGCCAAAGGCGATGTTCACTATGTAAAATTTCACTGGAAAAGTTTGCAGGGGATAAAAAATCTCGACCCCAAAGAAGTTACCAATGTTCAAGGTCAAGACTACAGTCATATGACTAACGACTTGGTCGCTCATATTGACAAGGGTGATTTTCCGAAGTGGGACTTGTACGTCCAGGTTCTGAATCCTCAAGACTTGTCCAAGTTTGATTTCGATCCATTGGACGCGACCAAGATCTGGCCCGGTGTTCCTGAGCGAAAAGTTGGACAAATGGTGTTGAACCGTAATCCGGCGAATGTATTCCAGGAAACCGAACAAGTGGCGATGGCACCGGCCAACCTGGTGCCGGGTATCGAACCTTCGGAAGATCGCTTGTTGCAAGGGCGAGTGTTCTCGTATGCCGATACCCAACTGTATCGCCTGGGGGCCAATGCTCTGCAGTTGCCGATCAACGCACCAAAAAACGCCGTGAACAACGGTAATCAGGATGGTGCGATGAACATCGGCGCCAGCAGCACGGGGGTGAATTACCAGCCAAGCCGTCTGCTGCCTCGTGAGGAGCCGCAAACTGCGCGTTACAGCCAGTCGACCCTGTCGGGCAGCACGCAGCAGGCGAAGATTCAGCGTGAGCAGAACTTCAAGCAGGCCGGCGATCTGTATCGCTCGTTCAACCAGAAGGAACGCCAGGACCTGATCGACAGCTTCGGCGGCTCCCTGGCCACCACCGATGACGAGAGCAAGCACATCATCTTGTCCTTCCTCTATAAGGCCGACCCGGAATACGGGACGGGAGTAACCAAAGTGGCCAAGGGTGATCTGGCCCGGGTCAAGACGCTGGCGGCCAAACTGGTCGATTGATCTATCTGTCTGAAGCGGGGCCTCACGCGAGGTCCCGTCTGATCAAGGAGCGCTGCCATGCGTCTTTATTTGTCTGTGTTTCTGGCGTGCTGGTCACTCAGTGTGCTCGCCGGGGCTGAGCCGCAAATCTCGAAGGACCCCGAGGCGCTGAAAGCGCAATTACAGGATTACTATTTCGATGCCGCTCGACGGGGTGATGTGCCGATGCTCGAGACCTTCATCGAGGCCGGCTATTCCCTCGACACCCGCGACAGCAAGAGTTACACCGCACTGATTCTGGCCGCTTATCATGGTCAGAGTGCCGCCGTGGAGCGTTTGCTCGCGGCCGGGGCGGACGCCTGCGCTCAGGATCAACGCGGCAATACCGCGCTGATGGGCGCGATTTTCAAAGGCGAAGTGCAGATCGCTCGAACCCTGCTGGCCGCCAATTGCAGCCCCGACCAACGCAACGGCGCGGGGCAGACTGCGGCGATGTATGCCGGGTTGTTCAAGCGCGTCGAGTTGCTCGAGGCACTCAAGGCCAAAGGAGCGGACATGAACGCCGAAGATCCGTTGGGCAACAGTGCCGCGCGTCTGGCCAGCGGTGAAATCCGCACGGCGGCGCCGCGCTGATCCGCGTCAGCTGAGCTATCATCGCGGTTTTTGCCGGGAGTTCAGATGGCCAAGGCCAAGCGCATGTACGGCTGCACCGAGTGTGGTTCAACCTTCCCCAAGTGGGCCGGCCAGTGCGGCGAATGCGGGGCCTGGAACACGCTGACCGAAACCATGGTGGAGAGTGGCGGCGCCGCGGCCCCCAGCGGTCGCACCGGTTGGACTGGCCAGCAGGCGCAGATCAAGACTCTGGCCGAAGTCAGCGTCGAAGAAATTCCGCGTTTCTCCACGGCGTCCAGTGAGCTCGATCGCGTACTGGGCGGCGGTCTGGTGGATGGCTCGGTGGTGTTGATCGGTGGTGACCCCGGCATCGGCAAGTCGACCATTCTGTTGCAAACCTTGTGCAACCTCGCCAAGAGCATGCCGGCGCTGTATGTCACCGGCGAAGAGTCCCAGCAACAAGTGGCCATGCGTGCCCGGCGGCTGGGCTTGCCGCAGGATCAACTGCGGGTGATGACCGAAACCTGCATCGAAACCATCATCGCCACCGCCCGGCAGGAAAAGCCCAAGGTGATGGTGATCGACTCGATCCAGACGATCTTCACCGAGCAACTGCAGTCGGCACCGGGCGGTGTCTCCCAGGTGCGTGAGAGTGCCGCATTGTTGGTGCGTTACGCCAAGCAAAGCGGCACGGCGATTTTCCTCGTGGGCCATGTCACCAAGGAAGGCGCGCTGGCCGGCCCCCGGGTGCTGGAACACATGGTCGACACCGTTCTGTATTTCGAAGGCGAATCCGATGGGCGCCTGCGTTTGCTGCGGGCGGTGAAAAACCGGTTTGGCGCGGTGAATGAATTGGGCGTGTTCGGCATGACCGACAAAGGCCTGAAAGAAGTCTCCAACCCTTCGGCGATTTTCCTGACACGCGCCCAGGAAGAAGTCCCGGGCAGTGTGGTCATGGCCACGTGGGAAGGCACTCGGCCGATGCTGGTGGAAGTTCAGGCGCTGGTGGACGACAGTCATCTGGCCAACCCGCGCCGGGTGACGCTCGGTCTGGATCAGAATCGCCTGGCCATGTTGTTGGCGGTTTTGCACCGCCACGGCGGCATCCCGACCCACGATCAGGACGTGTTCCTCAATGTGGTCGGCGGTGTGAAGGTCCTGGAAACCGCTTCCGACCTGGCCTTGATGGCGGCGGTCATGTCCAGTTTGCGCAACCGGCCGCTGCCGCATGATCTGCTGGTGTTTGGCGAAGTCGGGTTGTCGGGTGAAGTACGCCCGGTACCGAGTGGCCAGGAGCGCTTGAAAGAAGCTGCCAAGCACGGCTTCAAACGCGCCATCGTGCCCAAGGGCAACGCGCCGAAAGAAGCACCGCCGGGGTTGCAGATTATTGCCGTGACACGCCTGGAACAGGCCCTCGACGCACTGTTCGAATAAACACTCATTTACGCCTGAACACCAGTAGGAGCTGCCGAAGGCTGCGATCTTTTGATCTTGATCTTCAGCGGTCTGTGAAAGCGCCCCGATCAAAAGATCGCAGCCTGCGGCAGCGCCTACACAAGCCAATCAGATTTCGATCAGCGCCCCCAATTCCCGCTCCAGTTCCTCGGGATCTCCCAGGTTCAGCTCGACCAGCCGTCTCAGGTGTTCGATCGAGTCCAGCCCGATATGCAGGCAGACAAAACCCAACTGGCCCTTGCCATCGTGGGTCAGCTGCACGTCCATTCGGATCTCGGCCTCGTTGTTCAAATGGATATCGGCTGCGAAGGGCTGGCTGGCGTCGCCTGACCAGGGCTCGGGACGCTGGATCAGCATGCCCTTGAGCGACAGGTCGAGCAATTGCACCGGCCAACGCTGCCCGTCCTGGCTCAGTTCGGTCTGCGCGCTGAAGGCGATGCGCTTGAAACGGCGGCGATCGGAATGCTGTTCGCTCATGGCCTGACCTCTCTGCTTGGTGCAATGACTATAGACCGGGCTTTGCGTCAGCCGCCACGCAATCCCTTATCTAGACCAACGTTGGGGGTGGCCTTTGAGGCCAGTAGCGCTAAACTCGAGATGGCTGTCTTTCTTGTCCACTCTGGCTGGAATCATAAAATGAAAAATAATAATAGCCCGCTACGCCATTTACCCTGGCTGCTGCTGGCAGTCGTAGGAGCGTGCGCCCTGGGCGTAGTGGCATTGCGCCGAGGCGAGGCGATCAACGCCTTGTGGATCGTGGTTGCCGCCGTGGCCATTTATCTGGTCGCGTATCGCTACTACAGCCTGTTCATCGCCAACAATGTGATGCAACTCGATTCGCGTCGGGCTACACCTGCCGTACTCAACAATGACGGTCTGGACTATGTGCCGACCAACAAACACATTCTTTTCGGCCACCACTTCGCAGCCATCGCCGGTGCGGGGCCGCTGGTCGGTCCGGTGTTGGCGGCGCAGATGGGGTACCTGCCCGGTACGCTGTGGCTGATTGCCGGCGTGGTGCTGGCCGGTGCGGTTCAGGACTTCATGGTCCTGTTCATGTCCACCCGCCGCAACGGCCGTTCCCTGGGCGACATGGTCCGTGAAGAAATGGGCCGCATCCCCGGGACCATCGCGCTGTTTGGCTGCTTCCTGATCATGATCATCATCCTCGCGGTGCTGGCGCTGATCGTGGTCAAGGCGCTGGCCGAAAGCCCGTGGGGCATCTTTACCGTGATGGCGACCATTCCGATCGCGATGTTCATGGGCGTCTACATGCGCTACATCCGCCCGGGTCGCATCGGTGAAATCTCGGTGATCGGCGTGCTGTTGCTGCTGGGTTCGATCTGGCTGGGCGGGCAGATCGCCGCGGATCCGGTCTGGGCCAAAGCCTTTACCTTCACCGGACTGCAGATTACCTGGATGTTGATCGGCTACGGTTTCGTGGCAGCCGTGTTGCCAGTGTGGCTGATCCTTGCGCCGCGTGACTACCTGTCGACCTTCCTGAAGATCGGCACCATCGTTGCGCTGGCGATCGGTATCCTGATCACCATGCCCGAGCTGAAAATGCCGGCCCTGACCCAGTTCATCGACGGCACCGGGCCGGTGTGGAAGGGTGGGTTGTTCCCGTTCCTGTTCATCACCATCGCCTGTGGCGCGGTGTCCGGTTTCCACGCACTGATCGCTTCCGGCACCACGCCGAAGCTGCTTGCCAGTGAAGGCCATGCCCGTTACATCGGTTACGGCGGCATGCTGATGGAATCGTTCGTGGCGATTATGGCAATGGTCGCTGCCTCGGTGATCGAACCGGGCGTGTACTTCGCCATGAACAGCCCGGCCGCGGTCGTCGGCGGTGATGTGGTGGCGGTAGCGACAGCGGTCAGCAACTGGGGCTTTGCCATCACGCCGGAAGCGTTGCAAGCGGTGGCCAAGGACATCGGTGAAACCACCATCCTGGCCCGTGCCGGCGGCGCACCGACCCTGGCGGTCGGTATCGCGCAGATCCTGCACAGCGTGCTGCCGGGTGAAAACACCATGGCGTTCTGGTACCACTTCGCGATCCTGTTTGAGGCGCTGTTCATCCTCACCGCGGTCGACGCCGGCACCCGTGCCGGACGCTTCATGCTGCAGGACTTGCTCGGCTCTTTCGTACCGGCGCTGAGACGCACCGAGTCCTGGACCGCCAACCTGATCGCCACCGCCGGTTGCGTGGCGATGTGGGGCTACTTGCTGTACCAAGGCGTGATCGACCCATTGGGCGGCATCAACACCTTGTGGCCATTGTTCGGTATCTCCAACCAGATGCTGGCCGGTATCGCGCTGATGCTGGCGACTGTCGTCTTGATCAAAATGAAACGTCAACGTTACATCTGGGTCACCATGCTGCCAGCCGTTTGGTTGCTGATCTGCACCACCACCGCAGGCTTCATCAAGCTGTTCGACGCCAACCCGGCGATCGGCTTCCTGTCGCTGGCCAAGAAGTACAGCGATGCCCTGGCCAACGGTCAGATCCTCGCTCCGGCCAAGAGCATCGAGCAGATGCAGCACGTGATCTACAACGCCTATACCAATGCAACGCTGACCGCGCTGTTCCTGTTCGTGGTGTTCAGCATCCTGTTCTATGCGCTCAAGGTCGGCATTGCCGCCTGGGGTACCAAAGAACGTACGGATAAAGAATCGCCATTCCAGGCTCAGCCGGATGCGTAACCTGAGGATTGCACCATGTTCAATGACCTGAGTCGCCTCGGTAAATACCTCGGTCAGGCCGCGCGCCTGATGGTCGGCATGCCCGACTACGACAACTACGTCGAGCATATGCAGACCAAACACCCGGACAAACCGGTGATGAGCTACGAGGCGTTCTTTCGCGAACGTCAGGAGGCTCGTTACGGTGGCAAGGGTGGACCGAAGTGCTGTTGATGTACGCGGTTTAGGCAACACACCACTGTAGGAGCACGGCTTTCCGGCGAAGGCGATCGTCAAGACGCTTTTGCCGGCAAGCCTGGCTCCTACAGTTTTTTGCGTCCGGGAGATCTTATTTTGTTAGCGCCAATCCCTGTCACGATCCTCAGCGGCTTCCTCGGCGCTGGTAAAACCACCTTGCTGCGCCACCTGCTCAAAGCCGAGCACGGCTTGAAAATCGCCGTGATCGAAAACGAATTCAGTGACGCCGGCATCGACACCCAACTGTTGGGCGACGAGCCAGTGCAAGTGATGACGCTGTCCAACGGCTGCGTCTGCTGCACCATCCACACCGATTTGACCAAAGCGCTGTACCTGTTGCTCGAACGCCTGGACAGCGGTGAAATTGCCTTCGACCGTCTGGTGATCGAATGCACCGGCCTGGCTGACCCGGCCCCGGTGGCGCAAACCTTTTTCATCGATGAAGAGCTGCGTGAGCGCTACATCCTCGACGGCATCATCACCTTGGTGGACGCGGCCCACGCCGACCTGCACCTGACCCAGACCATCGCCCAGGCGCAGATCGGTTTTGCCGACCGCTTGCTGGTGAGCAAGCGCGATCTGGTGGATGAGCCGACCTTCACGGCCCTCAGCGAACGCCTGACCCGCATCAACCGTCGCGCACCGATTCGTGTGGTCGACCACGGCAAGATTGATCTGGTCGAATTGCTCGATGTGCGTGGCTTCAACCTCAATGCCGACCTCGGTGGTGGCGTGAGTTTGCGCCCGGTGAGCAAGGCGCCCTCCATCGATCGCATTTCCAGCCTGGTGCTGCGTACCGACAAGCCGCTGGATATCGACAAGCTCAGCGAGTTCATGAATGAACTGCTGGAAGAGCATGGCAAACAACTGCTGCGCTACAAAGGCGTTTTGAACATCCTTGGCGAGCCGCGGCGCATGGTGTTTCAGGGGGTGCTGAAACTGTACGGCTTCGATTGGGATACCGAGTGGGCGGACGATGACACGCGCGAAAGCGTGATCGTGTTCATCGCCGATGAGTTGCCGGAAGAGAAGATTCGCGAGGGGTTTGCGCGGGTTGCGGCGCAGTAAGCCCCGACATTTTCAGCGGGCCTGATGCCGTCGTCGCGAGCAGGCTCGCTCCCACAAGGGAATGCATTTCTAATGTGGGATCGAGCCTGCTCGCGACGGCAATCTACCCGGCAACACGATTCTGGCTGACTACTGATCCAGAGTGCAGCAGTACCTCCTCAAGATGATCCAGATGTCGGTGCATCAACATTTCGGCCATCACCACATTCCCACGTTCCACCGCATCGACAATCCCCATGTGCTCCTGCCAGCCGCAATAATCACCGGTCTGAGCGTCATACTGCGCAATCGCCAACGAAGTCAGCGGCACCAAACTGCCAAGAAAATGCGCCAGCGGTGCATTTCCCGCCATTTCGGCCAGTTGCAAGTGAAACTCCCCCGATAACCGGATCGATGGACCACGCTCCTTACATTGGCGTTCGCTTTCGATCAAGGCACGCAGGCGCTTCAGGTTTTGCGCACGAGGTTGCTGGCAGGCAAGTTTCACCAGCGTGATTTCGGTCAGACGGCGGGCATGAAGAGTCTGACGGGTCTGTTCGGCATCGGGCTCGGCGACCCGGGGACGATGATTGGTCCGCAGGATGATGACCTGCTGATGGGACAGCTGCGTCAGCACACTACGGATGTCACTGCGCCTGGCACCGAACATCTGCGCCAGGCTATCTTCGGTAAAGCGGCTGGCCGCATTGATGCGCTGTTCGAGAATCGCGTCGAAGATCCGCGAATAGAGATCATCCACCGGTGGGCGAAAGGGCAGGGCAACAAGAGTTTGTGGTGAGGCGAAGCTGTTCATGGCCTGTCTCCAGTTCGAAGAGGGGGTCAACTGCCGAGGTGGTCATCCGGGATGTTCAATTCGATGCCCATCCGTTGGCCTTCGCTAAGGATGTGTCGACGCATCTCTGCACTGGCCTGGGCGCTGTTCTTGCTGCGGATGGCGCGCACCACCGCTTCGTTTTCCTCGAGACGTTCTGCCAAGTGCTCCGGAGAATTGCGCAGCACGTCGGCGCTTTGCTTGAGGGCATTGCTGGTCTGCTGCACCACGCTCTGGAAAATCGGGTTCGAGGTCAGGGTGAACAACTCTTCGTGGAACGCGATGTAGGCGTTCACACCGGCCTCGCTGTCATTGGCTTCCAGGGCTTCGCGCATGTCCATCAGGGTCAGGCGCAGTTGCCCGACTTCCTTGCTGCTGATGGACTGTGCCACCAGGCCGACGATGAACGGTTCGAGGGTGTAGCGCAGTTGCAGCACGTCTTCCAGGCTGGCCCCGGCGACCGCGCTGTCATGGCTTTGGCTGTCGCTGAGATTGGCCTCCAGCACCACCACGCCTTTGCCCGGCATCGAGCGCACCAGCCCGAGGGTTTCCAGCACGATCACCGCTTCACGCAGGCTTGGGCGGCTGATGCCCAGTTGTTCGGCCAGTTCACGCTGGCCCGGCAGCATGTCGCCGGAGCGCCACTGACCGCGGGCCAGCGCGGCCCGAAGTTTTTCTACCACTGAATTTACGACGGTTGACGAGGTAATCACTGTTCGCTCCAAGTCGCGATAAATGTGCCCGCCCGTGGGCAGGCACATGTTGTTTAAAATTCCTGCTGATGCGCCGGGACCACCGGTTTTCTCGGCTGGAAGGTATATCCCACTTGGCCGGAAAGCACTTTGTTTGCCCGTTGGATATCGATGTCCTTTTCCCAGCGAGCGATGGCCACCGTGGCGACGCAGTTACCAATCAAATTGGTCAGCGCCCGGCCGATGCCCATGAACCAGTCCACCGCCAGCACCAGCACCAGGCCCACCACCGGAATTGCCGGGATCGCTGTCAGGGTGGCGGCGAGAATCACCAGCGCCGAGCCGGGAATTCCGTGGGCACCTTTGGAGGTGATCAGCGACACCAGCAGAATCGTCAGCAGGTCAGTCATGGCCAGCGGCGTGCCGGTGGCATTGGCGATGAATACAATGGCCAGGGTCAGGTAGATCGAAAAACCATCAAGGTTGAACGAATACCCGGTCGGAATCACCAGCCCGACCGTGGAGCTGCCGATGCCCAGATGCTCAAGCTTGCGCATGATTTGTGGCAGCACGGCGTCGGAAGAAGCGGTGCCCATGACGATCAGCAGTTCTTCGCGCAGGTACTTGAGCAGCGGCCACATCCGCAGACCCGAGAGGCGCATCACCAGGCCGAGTATCAGCGCCACGAATGCCGCGCAAGTCAGGTAAAACAGGCCGACCAGGCTGCCCAAGTGTTGCAGCGAGTCCAGGCCATATTTACTGGTGGTGAAGGCGATGGCGCCGAAGACGCCGATCGGCGCCAGGCGCACAATCATGCCCATGATGCGGAAGATCACATGGCTCAGCTCGTTGATCAGCCGGGAAATACCCGACGCCGCTTCACCCACCAGGTTCAGCGCGCTGCCGAACAGCACCGAAAACAGCAGGACTTGCAGGATGTTGTTGTCGGCGAAGGCGCCGATCACCGACGTCGGAATCAGGTCCATCAGGAACTGCGTGGTGGTGTGCATGTGCTGTCCGCGCTGGGCAATGTCGCCCATGTCGGCGGCGGAGAGCTGCTCCAGATGAATGTTCGCGCCGCTGCCGATGCCGGTAGTGAAGGCGAACACCAGGCCGATCACCAGCGCGATGGTGGTCAGTATTTCGAAGTAGATCACCGACTTGAGGCCAATGCGGCCGACCTTCTTCAGGTCACCGGCACCGCTGATGCCGCTGACCACCACGCAAAACACGATCAGGCCAATGAGCATCTTGATCAGTTTGATGAAGCCGTCGCCGAGGGGTTTGAGTTGGGCGGAGTATTCGGGAAGGGCCAGCCCGCAGACGATGCCGAGCACCAGTCCGAGAACCACTTGAAGGAAGATTGAACGCGAGCACCATCTGAGCATGGGAGGAATCCTGGTCGGTGTCCTGGCTGCCGTGCGCGGGGCGCATCAGATTCAGGACTTAATTATTGTGGTCTTACCGGTATGTCCAGTGCAGGCGCAGTCTACGCTGAGTTTTTTCGGGATTACAAGTGAAAATCTAAAAATTGGCATGACCGGTCTGACCAGTGGTGCCGGTCCCATTGAATCTTTATGACGGACGAAAAAAAACCGGCCATCACTGGCCGGTTTTTTCATTACTGCGATTTAGCGGTGCAATTAAGCGCCGTATACCGGCAGTTTCTTGCAGATGGCCTTGACCTTCTCACGAACGGCGTCGATCACCGCTTCGTTGTTCAGGTCAGCCAGGATGTCGCAGATCCAGCCGGCCAGCTCTTTGCACTCTGCTTCCTTGAAGCCGCGAGTAGTCACAGCCGGGGTACCGAAACGCAGGCCGGAGGTGACGAACGGGGAGCGTGGATCGTTCGGTACCGAGTTCTTGTTCACGGTGATGAACGCTTTGCCCAGTGCGGCGTCGGCGTCTTTACCGGAGATTTCCTGCTTGATCAGCGACAGCAGGAACAGGTGGTTCTGAGTACCGCCCGACACCACGTCGAAACCGCGCTCGATGAACACGCCGGCCATGGCCTGGGCGTTTTTCACCACTTGTTGCTGGTAGGCCTTGAACTCAGGCTGCAGCGCTTCCTTGAAGCAGATCGCCTTGGCAGCGATCACGTGCTCCAGCGGGCCGCCCTGGGCGCCCGGGAATACTGCGGAGTTCAGCTTCTTCTCGATGTCGGCGTTGGCGCGAGCCAGGATCAGGCCGCCACGTGGACCGCGCAGGGTTTTGTGGGTGGTGGTGGTCACCACGTCAGCGAAAGGCACCGGGTTCGGGTAGACGCCAGCGGCGACCAGACCGGCCACGTGGGCCATGTCGACGAACAGGTAAGCACCAACCTTGTCAGCGATAGCGCGAAAGCGTGGGAAGTCCAGAACCTGCGAGTAGGCAGAGAAACCGGCCACGATCATTTTCGGCTTGTGCTCAACAGCCAGGCGCTCGACTTCGTCGTAGTCGATCAGGCCATTAGCGTCGATGCCGTACTGAACGGCGTTGTACAGCTTGCCGGAGGAGGAAACGCTGGCACCGTGGGTCAGGTGACCGCCGTGAGCCAGGCTCATGCCCAGAATGGTGTCGCCCGCTTGCAGCAGGGCCAGGTAAACGGCGCTGTTGGCTTGCGAACCGGCGTGCGGCTGAACGTTGGCGTAATCGGCGCCGAACAGTTCTTTGGCACGGTCGATGGCCAGTTGCTCGACCACATCGACGAACTCGCAACCGCCGTAGTAGCGCTTGCCCGGGTAACCTTCGGCGTACTTATTGGTCAGTACCGAGCCTTGAGCTTCCATCACCGCAGGGCTGGTGTAGTTTTCCGAAGCGATCAGCTCAATGTGCTCTTCCTGGCGCTGAGCTTCTTGCTCCATGGCGGCAAAGAGATCGGCGTCGTACTTGGCAATAGTCAAATCACGGCTGAACATGGCGGTCCTCAAGGATCGGGGGCAGAAAAGGGGGGCATTCTAACCCAATGGGTTTTAGATGGCATATGAAAGGACATCATGTCGCAGACAAGTGGTGTTCATGCGCAGGATTTTCAGTGTCTGTGGCGTCTGTGGCGAGGGGGCTTGCCCCCGTTCGGCTGCGAAGCAGTCGTAATTTGCGCGAATGCGGTTTGTCTGAAGAAATGTCATCGCAGGTTTTGGGGCCGCTTCGCGACCCAACGGGAGCAAGCCTCCTCGCCACAGAAGTTCCTCTTCAGTCGAACATGAACAACGCATCATTGCTGAACTGCGCTTCGAACCGGCTGGCCGGCATCGGGCGGCCGAACAGGTAGCCCTGAACCTCATCGCAGCCATGCTCGCGCAGGAAGTCGAGTTGCTCATGGGTTTCCACACCCTCGGCGATTACCGCCAGATTGAGGCTGTGGGCCATGGCGATGATCGCCCGGGCAATCTGCGCATCCTGTTCACCCGACGGCAGGCCATCAACGAAGGTGCGGTCGATTTTCAGCACATCGATCGGGAATTGCTTGAGGTAGTTGAGCGATGAGTAGCCGGTGCCGAAGTCGTCGACCGCAATGCTCAGGCCGAGGTTTTTCAGACCGGCAAGAATCTGCATCGCTTCGCTGACTTCGCGCATCAGGATACTTTCGGTCAGCTCCAGCTCCAGGCACGCCGGCGGCAGGCCGGTTTCCTTGAGGATGGTGGCGATCCGCGTGCCGAGCTGCCCGTCGGAGAACTGCCGGGCCGAAATATTCACCGAAACCTTCGGCACCCGCACCTTGGCCTGGTGCCAGGTCTTGAGTTGACGACAGGCCTCACCGATCACCCAGTCGCCGACATCCACCACCAGCCCGAGCTCTTCGAGCACCGGAATGAAATCCCCCGGCGGCACCAGACCGCGGCGCGGATGGCGCCAGCGCAGCAGGGCTTCGGCGCCGGTCAGGCGTTTGCCGTCGCCGCTGAATTGCGGCTGGTAGTACAGCACGAATTCGTTTTGTTCCAGGGCGTGGCGCAAATCGCTTTCCAGCTCCAGACGCTCCAGGGCGCTGGCGTTCATGTCGGCCTGATAGAACTGGAAGTTGTTCTTGCCGCGCTCCTTGGCGTGGTACATCGCGGTGTCGGCGTTCTTCATCAGCTGGCTGAGTTCGCTGCCGTCCTGAGGGCTAAGGGCGATGCCGATACTGGCGGTGACGAAGAACTCGCGGCCTTCGAGCACGAACGGTTTCACCAGGCTGGCGAGGATCTGTTCGGCCACGTGAATCGCCCGGTTCAGCGCGATCTCACGGTTGACCCGCGGTTGCAGCAGCAACGTGAACTCATCACCGCCCATGCGCGCCACGGTGTCGTCATCGTCGACGCAGCCGAGCAGGCGCGCGGCCATTTCCTTGAGCATGCGGTCGCCGGCGGCATGGCCCAGGGAGTCGTTGATCGGCTTGAAGCGGTCCAGGTCGAGGAACATCAGCACCACCCAGGACTTCTGCCGTTCGGCCGATTGCAGCGCGGTGTGCAGGCGATCCTGGAACAGCGTGCGGTTGGGCAGGTGGGTCAGGGCGTCGTAATAGGCGAGGCGGTGAATCCGTTGCTCACTCGCCTTGCGTTCGCTGATGTCACTGAAGAAACACACATAGCTGGCCAGGTCGCCTTCGTCGTCGAGCACCGCCGTAATCCCGACCCAGGCCGGATAGTGTTCGCCGTTGCGACGCTTGAGCCAGACTTCGCCTTCCCAGGTGCTGTGCTGATGCAATTGCTTGAGCACATAGCGCAGATGAGCTTCCTGCTGCTCGTCGACGGTGAGCATGTTCGGCAACTGGTCGAGCACCTGGGACACCGCATAGCCGCTGACGCGACTGAAGGCCTCGTTGGCCTGGACGATGTAGCCGGCCGGGTCAGTGATCAGAATCGCCGAGGTCGAATGCTCGAATACCGTGGCTGCCATGCGCAGGTCTTTCTCGGCCCGGCGCTGCTGGCTGATGTCGCGACCGACCCCGAGCACGCCTTCGAAGGCGCCGTGTTCGTCCCAGACCAGTACCAGACGCAGCTCGATGGGAATCTTGCGCCCATCGGCCCGCAGGCAGTCGAACAAAAACAGTTGGGTCTGTACCTGACTGCGCAGCAGCGCCAGTTGATCGGGTTTATCCAGCGCTTTGCTGACCCGGTCCATCAGGCTGTAGATGCCGCTCAGTTGTTGCGGGTTGGCAATGGTCGATTGCCAGCCGTTCTGGAATATCCAGTCGGCGTCGAAGCCCAGCACCGCTTGCACCGAAGGGCTGACGTAATTGAGCGCCATCTTGCTGTCGGTGGAGAAAATCACGTCGCTGATGCTTTCGGCGAGCATCCGGTAGCGCTGCTCGCTGTCGCGCAGGGATTCACTGGCTTCGATCTGCTCGGTGATGTCCTTGGCCACGCCGATGATGCGCGTGACCTGATCGTGCTTGTCCCGCGCCAGGGCCTGTTCGCGAATGTCGAAACGTCGCCATTTGCCATCGCGATGACGGAAGCGCAGCTGGCATTGCAGCAATTGGGTGTAACCGGCGTGGCGCTGGGATTGGCGCGATCGGTGGTAGTAGTCGGCATCTTCCGGGTGCAGGAGGATTTCCCAGAAGTACTCGCCCATCTGGTGCAGCTCGGTGCGGTTGTAACCCAGCGTCTGCCCCAGGTGATGGTTGCTGAAGATCATCCGCTGGCTGATCACGTCCTGCACATACAGGTGATCCGGCACGGTACGCACCACATCGGACCAGAACCCTTCACGCTCCAGCAGCGAAAGCTCTATGAGTTTTCGGCTGGTAATGTCGCTGATGCTCAGGATCACCGCTCTATAGTCGGGCTGATCTTCCGGCAGGCGCAGCACCAGCCACAAGTGCTGGTCGCGGCCATTGGCATCCTGGAGTTTGATTTCCAGCTCAAGCTGTTTCTGCTGGTGGAGCACCGCTTCGAGTACTTGATTGCCGATGGCCGTGCAGTCCAGTGGGCAGCCGTTGATCAGCAGTTTCCAGGCCTGGTCGCAAGAATTGACGTTGAGCAGTTGCAGGGCGACCTGGTTGACTTCGGTGATGCGCAATTCCTGCAACAGTTGCTGGCGTTGCTCCGGTATCTCGAGCCAGGTTCTCAACTGCTCGCTGCTGGTGAGTTGCGCCTTGTCGAAAAAACTTTTGAGCCCGGACAGGTCGAGCACGCACAGGGCAACGCCGGTGCCTTCGAAGATGTCCTGATAGCGTCGGCGGCCTTCATGCAGTTGGCGTTGGCGGCGACGGATGTTCAGTAAAGCGACGAACGGTAACAGCGAGAAGGCCAGTCCCAGCAGGCATTTGCCGATGAACGCCGGCAGCAGTTGTTCGATCACCCGCTGCCGGTCGAACAGCCCGCGCAGTTGCCAGTCGCTGCCGCTCAGGGGGACGGTCAACACGCTGTTGGTCAGTTCGTCGGGTGTCAGCACCGCGGGTTTGGCTGAGGGCAGGGCGTCATCGCGACTGATGATCTGATGATTGATGCGATTTTCCACCAGCCACAGGGGGCGGATGCCGGCGTCGCCCTGTTTGGTCAGCGAAGAGAAAAACGTCGGTGTCAGGCGCAGGGCCCAGTAGCCGCGGGTGCTGCCGCTAGCCTGATGCAGGAGCAGGTGCACCACCGAACCGTCATCGGCATTGCTGAAATAGTGAGCCTGGGCACGGCTGCGCTGGACCAGTTCGCTCAGGTAGTTGGCGTCCTGGCTGTCGACGGCGCTGTCGCCGAGGACTTTTCCGGAGGGGCTAAGCAGCGCCAGGCTGCGCAGGTCGGGCAGAGCCTGTTGCAGTTTGCGCAGCAACGCCTGCTGTTCGTCGGCGCTTTGCGGTTGTTCGACGATCGGTAGCAGATTAAGGGCGATCTGGGCGTTGAGCGCCATGTTGAGGCTGACTTGAGAAGCCAGATCGGCGGTGTAGTCGATGGTGTACTGGCGCTGGTTTTTCTGGGTTTCGCGCAGCTGATCCAGCAACTGCCAGAACAGCAGTGCGAGCAGCAACAGCACCAGAGTCGCCAGCGCGCCCTTCAAGCTTCCGCGCAGGGGCGAGCCGAGCCCAGGGTTGAGCACGCTCGCGGACGGTGGCGGAGTGACATTGGACAAACTGTAATCCTGCGGTTTGGCTGGACTGGCGCGCGTGCACTATAAGCCGGACGCCCGAAGGGCGGCTAGCATGCCTTGAGTTGTGGCGAAGTGCCAGTCCCGCTCGGCTGGACTGCCTTCTGTCAATGAGGTAGCTTTGCCGGTTACGCGGGAGCGTTCCAGCTCCTAGGTTTTTTCAGCGCGCCGCCTTGATACCCATCAAACGAACGACGCGCATGGCCTGGCCGGGCATCGCCTGCGCTCCAATCATTCATCAGTCACTGACCCTAGGTTCTCCATGGCTCAATACGTCTTCACCATGCATCGGCTGGGCAAAGTTGTTCCGCCGAAGCGGGAAATCCTGAAAAACATTTCGCTGTCGTTCTTCCCCGGCGCCAAAATCGGCGTCCTCGGCCTCAACGGTTCGGGTAAGTCCACGCTGCTGAAAATCATGGCGGGCGTCGACACCGAGTTCGACGGCGAAGCCCGTCCGATGCCGGAGCTGAACATCGGCTACCTGCCGCAAGAACCGATCCTGGACCCGACCAAGACCGTGCGTGAAGTGGTCGAGGAAGCGGTCAGCGTGATCAAGGACGCCCAGGCGCGTCTGGACGAGGTCTACGCGGCCTACGCCGATCCGGATGCCGACTTCGACAAGCTGGCTGCAGAGCAAGCCAAACTTGAAGCCATCCTGCAGGCCAGCGATGGCCACAACCTGGATCGCCAACTGGAAGTCGCTGCCGATGCACTGCGTCTGCCGGCCTGGGATGCCAAGGTTGAACATCTTTCCGGTGGTGAAAAGCGTCGTGTGGCCCTGTGCCGCCTGCTGCTGTCCGCCCCGGACATGCTGCTGCTCGACGAACCAACCAACCACCTGGACGCCGATTCCGTCGCCTGGCTGGAGCATTTCCTGCACGATTTCCCGGGCACCGTGGTTGCGATCACGCACGACCGTTACTTCCTGGACAACGTTGCCGGCTGGATCCTCGAACTCGACCGCGGCGCCGGTATCCCGTACGAGGGCAACTATTCGGGTTGGCTCGAAGCCAAGTCCGATCGTCTGGCGGCCGAATCCAAGCAGCAATCGGCCCATGAAAAGGCCATGAAGGAAGAACTGGAGTGGGTGCGCAAAGGCGCCAAGGCCCGCCAGTCCAAATCCAAGGCTCGTCTGCAACGCTTCGAAGAAATGCAATCGCAGGAATTCCAGAAGCGCAGCGAAACCAACGAGATCTACATCCCGGCCGGTCCGCGCCTGGGCGACAAGGTCATCGAGTTCAAGAATGTCACCAAGGGCTACGGCGATCGCGTGCTGATCGACAACCTGTCGTTCTCCATGCCTAAAGGCGCCATCGTTGGCGTGATCGGCGGTAACGGTGCCGGTAAATCGACCCTGTTCCGCATGCTGATGGGCAAGGAAACGCCGGATTCGGGCAGCATCGAAGTCGGCGAAACCGTGCAACTGGCGTGCGTCGATCAGAGCCGTGAAGACCTGGATGGCAGCAAGACTGTGTTCCAGCAGATCTCCGACGGTTCCGACCAGATTCGCATCGGCAGCTACGAGATCCCGTCGCGTACCTACGTCGGTCGTTTCAACTTCAAGGGCGGCGATCAGCAGAAGTTCGTCAAGGACCTGTCCGGTGGTGAGCGTGGTCGCTTGCACCTGGCCCTTACCCTGAAAGAGGGCGGCAACGTCCTGCTGCTCGACGAACCGTCCAACGACCTCGACGTTGAAACCCTGCGTTCCCTGGAAGAAGCCTTGCTGGACTTCCCGGGCGCCGCCATTGTGATCTCTCACGATCGGTGGTTCCTTGACCGCGTCGCGACGCACATCCTGGCGTACGAAGACGACTCGCAAGCGGTGTTCTTCGAAGGCAACTACACCGAGTACGAAGCCGATCGCAAGAAACGCCTCGGCGAAGCGGCCTCCCAGCCGCACCGCGTACGGCACAAGAAACTGGCCTGATTTCAGGCTGGTTGCATAAAAAAACGGAGCCTTCGTTCGGGGGCTCCGTTTTTTATGGGCGTTGTAGGAGCGAGGCTTGCCCGCGAAGGCGTCATCAAATTCACTCGATCTCTATCGCCAGAACCTCAATCACCAAATCCCCCGCCGGCCGCTTCCACAACACCTCATCGCCCTTGTGCGCGCCCAGCAACGCCCGACCCAGCGGCGAACTCCAATTGATCAAGCCATGGGCGGCATCCGCCTGGTCTTCTCCGACCAATTGCACGCGCTGCTCATGATCGTGCTCGTCGGCAAAGGTCACCCAGTTGCCGATCTGCACTTTGTCGGTCGAGGAGGCTTGTGCGACCAACTGCGCACTTTGCAGGCGCTGCTTGAAGTAGCGCCAGTCGCGATCGAGGTCGGCCTGGCGCTGCTTGTCGGCCAGGTCACCTTTGGCGCTTTCCTCGTCGAGCAGGTTTTGCAGCTCGGTGACTTTCGCCTGAAGCTGTGCGAGCCCGGCGGGCGTGACGTAATTGGGCTGCGCGCTGACCTGTCGTTCGACTGGCAGGTCGGCTTGCGCGGCAGCGTTATCTTCATTGACGAAGGCGCGACTCATGTTGTTCTCCCGTTATAGGGTTTGGGCCATGGTCGCGTGCTTTAAGTTTCGACGAATGTCTGTAAACGACTTATTGCGAGCGATAGGCTCGCGCGGCGTCCCGGTCTTTCTCTCGTTGCCAGGCCCTTTCGCGCTCATCCCAATGGCGTTCCCTGTACTCGTTTCGATCCTCGTTTTCGCGCATGGCCTGGCATTGACGGAAGCCATCGGTCCAGCCTTCGGCGTATTGCTTGTCCTTGAGGTAGCGTGGGACGTTTTTGCGAAATTCACCGGTAATCGCCCCGGCGGCTTGCCGGCCACTGCTGCAACCGTCATCGAAGCCATCGGCGAACGCCGGCGGATAACCCCTGGCGATCAGATCCTCGTGGGTCGACTGACACCCTGTGATCAAGACCAATAACCCCAACACTCCCACGCAACGCCACATCTCGGACTCCAGGGCCGTTCAACGGCCTATAGGGGAAGTCTAGAAGCGGATTTGTCGGATGGGAGTGAAAGAAAGGTCAAAAGATCAATAGTGATACCACTTCACTTCAAGCATCACTTCGTTTTCAGGTGACGCCAGGTGGCTGAATTCGCGTTGGGCACTCAGGCGCAAACCGAGGTTACGCGACAATTCCCACTGCTGATTCACGCTCATGCTCCGGCGCACTTCGCCATTGGTGAAGTAATCGCCCTTGGCTTCCAGGCTGAAATTACCCAACGGGTTTTTCCACAGCAGGCCACTGTTGAAGCCTGCCGCCGGGGCAATGAAACCGGCGAAGTCGTTGTTGTGCTCCACACGCACGGTGCCCAAGGCGAACCCGAGCATGTCGTCGCCCAGTTGCCAGGTCCCGCCGCCGCCACCGTTGACATGACTGACCAGGGTTTCGTCATCATGCTTGCCCGGTACACGTTCCAGGCCGCCGGTGACTTGCCACGACAGCGGCTGCAACAGCGCGTTGCGCGGGGTCAGGGAGCGGATGGTCGCCAGGTCCAGTTGCTGCAACTGCCAGTGATTGCCTTCGTATTGGCGCAGCTTCATCTGCAGGATTTCGATCTGCGCGCCAAGGGGGAAGCTTTCGGCGTTGTCGTTGAGGTCGTGGTAGGCCATGCGCAGGCCATATTCGCCGAAGGCTTTGTCACCCCGGGTGCCGATGCCAGCCTGCCATGTGCGGGACTC
The DNA here is from genome assembly GCF_058802085.1 of Pseudomonas sp. GW822-FHT02G04. NCBI lineage: Bacteria > Pseudomonadati > Pseudomonadota > Gammaproteobacteria > Pseudomonadales > Pseudomonadaceae > Pseudomonas > Pseudomonas sp. GW822-FHT02G04. The sequence continues at coordinate 96,095 of NZ_JBXANU010000006.1, read as the reverse complement.
GTGGCCATCCTCAGGCAAGCCAGGTCGCGCAATGTCCAGTTCCGGAGGCGGGTTTTGATTGATCGCGCGCAGCAATTCGAAACTGCGCTGAGCCCGTTGCGGGTCACGTTCCTGACCGTTGGCGCGATAACGCTCCAGGCGATAAGCCGCATCGATGATCAATGCCTGGCGCTCGCGCGGTTGTGCCTTGAATGCCGGCTCCTGCAATTGTTTCTGATCGGCGCTGACTTTCAGCACCCACTGCTGCTCTTCATCGGTCAACGGCTCTGCACGGCTCAACAGCTCCCGCTCGCGGGACGGGCGATATTCGATCGATTCCACCAGCCCGGCCTGTTTCACCGCTTTGACGGTGTCGGTGGGGATAGCGGTCAACGGGAATTGCTCGGTTAACCTCAGGTTCGGCCGCGCCACTTGCAGCAGCTCAAGCAGGCGATAGGAGCAGTTTTCATCGAAGAAGAAGTAATCGAACTGGATCTGCTTGAGCTCCCAGACATGCTCGACCATGCGCTCGGTTTCCTGCTGGGTCAGGTTCAGGCGGTATTCCCACAGGTCGCGGTTCTCGAGGCTACGGTATTCCGAGAGTTTTTCCTGGTACGGCACCAGCGCAAACAGCCCCGGATAGCCGCCCATCAGGCCTTTCCAGGCATACAGAATGCTGTTGTCCGAACCTTCGATGTAGGCGCCAAAGTTGATTGCGTAACTGAGCAGCGAGGTCTTGTCGTTCTGTACATTGGCCTGATCGATGCGCAGCAGGGTGTGGCCGAACATCGACGACGGGCTGTTCAGGTAGGCAGCCGGGAAAATCATCACCGCGCTGTGGGGCGAAACGTCCTTGAACCATTGCTTGAATTCAGCACAGTCCGGTGACGGCAGATCTGTCAGGTCAAGTTGCGTCTTGAGCCAGCGAGTACGGGCCGGGTAGACGCATTGCGCATGCTGCTCGCCGGCACTGGCCGGGGCGTACAGCGCCTGTACGGTCGCCGTCAGTTCACGCTCGGGGTGTTCGTTGCCGTCGGGGGCAAGAAAGAATTTTTTGTCGCTGACATAGCTGCGCCAGCCACCGAGCTTGGCGGTTTCGTAATGACCCAGGGAAATCCAGAAGGGGTCGTTGGCCAGTTGCTGCAAACGTTGATTGTCGATGTGGGGCGCGGCGGACAGCGGGGCGCAGACACAGAGCGCCAGCCAGGCAAGGCGTTTGAGCATAGTGAGCAACTTAAGTCGAAAGAAACAAAGACCCAAAGGGGCAGGCCAAAAAGGGCCAGGGTCAAAAAATAAAACCCGCTCCCCAAAGAGAGCGGGACGGGTCGAGCTTAAGCTTGAGTGGCGTACTTGGCCAGACGAGGATCGTTCTTCAATACGGCCAGGGTATTGGTGTGCACATCTTCAGCGGTCACATCCGCTTTGCTGAAAATTTGCTGGAAGTGCTGATGAGTCACAGCGGCGAAATACGCACGATCTTGCGGTGCCACGCCCAGTACCACGGCGTAAGTGGTCAGCGCTTCGCCCTGACCTTTAGCCATGTCTTCGGACAACTCGTTCATCATGCCATTCATGGCAATCCAGGATTTGCCGCCATAGGTCAGCGCCGCATTGGTCGCGCAACCGTTGGTACCGGAGGTCATGCCGAAAGTTGCGTTGCCGGAGGTGCCGTTGGTGGTGGATGCGAGGAAGTGTGCCGGGGTGCCACGCTGACCTTCGAACAGCATGTTGCCCCAACCGCAGTCCGGACCGCCTGGCGCCTGAGCCATGGCGTTGATGGATACAGCGGTGAAGAGAGTACCAAGAAGAATCCGTTTCATAGCTATGTTCTCTTTGTGTGCATACCAATGGACAGGGTGCTGGCCCCTAATGGTGCCAGTGGGCCGGTTATTCGTTTATTGCGTTCCAGCCGCGCAGTTTGGAGTTTAGGCAGGTTCCAGGGGTTCCGTGATTTTTTGCGAGACATTCCCTGAAAACATTGATTTTGGCTCGCGCGGCCCGGGGCTGAGGGTTTGTCTATGCTTTGGCTTGAGGCGCGCCTTGCCAGTGAGGTGCAGGCAGCGCCAGAATGCCGCTATCTGCCCCGCCTGATGTAAGGAAGCCCGATGCCTGATCCTGTTGCTGCCAGCTTGCGTCTAGCGCCTGAAGCGCTGACCCGTCCGTTTTCCGCTGAACAGTTCAGCTTCTCTACCACCAATGATCTGGAGCCCTTCCGCGGTGTGCTTGGCCAGGAACGTGCGGTCGAAGCCTTGCAGTTCGGTGTGGCCATGCCACGCCCCGGTTACAACGTATTTGTCATGGGCGAGCCCGGCACTGGCCGGTTTTCGTTCGTCAAGCGCTACCTCAAGGCCGAAGGCAAACGCCTGCAGACCCCGGCGGACTGGGTCTACGTCAATAATTTCGATGAGCCGCGCGAGCCTCGCGCCCTGGAGTTGCCGTCGGGCACCGCTGGCGCCTTTATCGGTGACATCAACGGCTTGATCGACAATTTGCTGGCGACCTTTCCGGCGGTGTTCGAGCACCCGTCCTACCAGCAGAAGAAAAGCGCCATCGACCGCGCGTTCAACCAGCGTTATGACCGTGCACTGGATGTGATCGAACGTCTGGCGCTGGAGAAAGACGTCGCGCTCTACCGCGACAGCAGCAACATTGCCTTCACACCGATGAGCGAAGGCAAGGCCCTGGATGAGGCGGAATTCGCCCAGTTGCCGGAAGCCGAGCGCGAGCGCTTTCACGACGACATCTCCGGGCTCGAAGAGCGGTTGAACGAAGAACTCGCCAGCCTGCCGCAATGGAAGCGCGAGTCGAGTAATCAACTGCGTCAACTCAACGAAGAAACCATCACCCTGGCCTTGCAGCCATTGTTGGCGCCGCTGTCGGAAAAGTACGCGGAAAACGCAGGCGTTTGCGGTTACCTGCAAGCGATGCAGGTGTACCTGCTCAAAACGGTGGTCGAGCAACTGGTGGACGACAGCAAGACCGACGCCGTCGCCCGTAAATTGCTTGAAGAACAATACGCCCCGAGCCTGGTGGTGGGGCATCCGTTCAGCGGCGGTGCGCCGGTGGTGTTCGAGCCGCACCCGACCTACGACAACCTGTTCGGCCGCATCGAATACAGCACCGATCAGGGCGCGCTCTACACCACCTATCGGCAGCTGCGACCGGGTGCTCTGCACCGGGCCAACGGCGGTTTCCTGATCCTCGAAGCGGAAAAAATGCTCAGCGAGCCATTCGTGTGGGATGCGCTCAAGCGCGCCATACAATCGCGCAAACTGAAAATGGAATCGCCACTGGGTGAACTGGGCCGTCTGGCCACCGTGACGCTGACACCGCAACACATTCCGTTGCAGGTCAAAGTCGTGATCATCGGCGCCCGGCAGCTCTACTACACGCTGCAAGACCTCGATCCGGACTTCCAGGAGATGTTCCGCGTCCTGGTGGATTTCGACGAAGACATCCCGATGGTCGACGAGAGCCTGGAGCAGTTCGCCCAGTTGCTCAAAACCCGTACATCCGAGGAAGGCATGGCACCGCTGACCGCCGATGCGGTGGCGCGCCTGGCGACTTACAGCGCGCGTCTGGCCGAGCACCAGGGGCGTTTGTCGGCGCGGATTGGTGATCTGTTCCAACTGGTCAGCGAGGCGGATTTCATTCGCGACCTGGCGGGCGACGAGATGACTGACGCCGGGCACATCGAGCGTGCACTCAAGGCCAAGGCCACCCGTACCGGGCGGGTTTCGGCGCGGATTCTCGATGACATGCTGGCCGGGATCATTCTGATCGACACCGATGGCGCGGCGGTCGGCAAGTGCAACGGGCTGACGGTGCTGGAAGTCGGCGATTCGGCCTTCGGGATACCGGCGCGGATTTCCGCCACGGTGTATCCGGGCGGCAGCGGCATCGTCGACATCGAGCGCGAGGTCAACCTCGGTCAGCCGATTCACTCCAAAGGCGTGATGATCCTCACCGGGTATCTGGGCAGCCGTTATGCCCAGGAATTCCCGTTGGCGATTTCCGCGAGCATCGCCCTGGAGCAGTCCTACGGTTACGTCGACGGCGACAGCGCATCGTTGGGCGAGGCCTGCACGCTGATCTCGGCCTTGTCGAAAACTCCACTCAAGCAGTGCTTTGCGATTACCGGTTCGATCAACCAGTTCGGTGAAGTGCAGGCGGTAGGCGGGGTCAACGAGAAGATCGAAGGCTTCTTCCGGCTTTGCGAAGCTCGCGGCCTGACGGGCGAGCAGGGGGCGATCATTCCTCAGGCCAACGTCGCCACGCTGATGCTCGACGAGAAGGTGCTGGCAGCGGTGCGCGCGGGGCAGTTCCATGTCTACGCAGTGCGCCAGGCCGACGAGGCGCTGAGCCTGCTGGTCGGCGAGCCGGCCGGTACGCCGGATGAGAATGGCGACTTTCCCGAGGGCAGCGTCAACGCGCGGGTGGTGGAACGCTTGCGGGTGATCGCGGAAATGGTCAGCGAGGAAGACCTCAAGGAGGCCGAAAAGGAGTTGGCGCAGGAAGCATTGCTGGAAGTCAAACCAGCCTGAGTTGTTCGCCTTGTAGGAGCGAGGCTTGCCCGCGAAGAGGCCGTGTCAGTCGACATCAATGTTGTCTGATTCGCCACCTTCGCGGGCAAGCCTCGCTCCTACAAGGGGCCGACAAGCTGCTCGCCACAAGTCTGGCGTCAATATTTGCACGGTGACCACTCGGCGCCTTCTGGCCGCGGTCCGCGTGCGAACCGGACTTTTCTTCTATTCTCTGCTCAAGGATATCGACAGTTATCACTGGATCGAGACAGCCTTCCCGTGGAGGCTGAATACCGGATCTACCGAGGGTCGCCGCCATGTCGCGCAACCTCTGCCTCACCCGTCAATGCTTGGGCCTTGTGACCCGTATCGAATGTGCTATCCGCCCGCTGGCGGGAGATACGGGCATGTGGACCTTGCTTTTTGCCGCCGGAATGGCCGGCGAGCAACCTTCAGCCATCAAGGCTCAAGGCCCGTTCCGTGGGCCGGTCGTGGCTGAATCGATCCTCGACACCATCGTTGAAAGTCTGACTCTGCATGGCTACGAGCTGGCCGATGACCCGCAAATCTGGTGCCTGCACCTGCAAGCCCAGTTGCGAGAGATCAACGGTGGCCGTTTCCACAACCTTGCCGGTCCCGGGTTTCGGCCCGAGGGCTGATCCAGGCTATTGATCCAGGTTGGCAGGCTCGGTCTTGTCGAGTTTGACCTCGAAACCGTATTGCACGGTGGTGAGGTTGGTTCGCTGATAAGTTTCCAGACGTGTGGGCTGGCCGTAGAAGTAATGCACTGCGAATAACCCCGGGCCTTGCGCGTTCGCGTCGTGACTGACCGAAAGAATCTCCCTCAGATAGTTGCCACTGTCGTCCTTGGCGAAAAAGCGCCAGTCCTGGTCGGGGAACAGCCTCAGATCAACCACCAACTCATTCCCTTTGAGCGCCAGGCCCTTGGGCAGTTGGTGGGCGTCGTAGGTTTGCTTGTCGACAGTCGCCAGGAACAGCGGCATGGAGCCCACCGCGTAGGCCGGAGTTTCTGCAAACAGATTCAGATCGTAGGTGATGCTGCTGCGTAGCGGGTCGACCTGATACGCCTCCGGTGGCAGCTCGATCGGCCCGTCGCGCCGGCCATTGCTGTCTTGGGTAAAGAACGTCACGGGACTTTCGCCGGGATTGAACGAGGTGCCGAGCAGTTCGTCATTGAAACTTCTGGGGTGATCGAAATCGATGCGCGCGGCGCTCGGATCATCGACCGACTGGCTGATGCTGATGCTTTTTTTCAGTTGCGCCTCGCTCAGCGTTGCACCCTTGAGCCAGGTCGCAGCCTGGTCGTCGTATACCACCGCGGGCAAGGCCAGTGGCTGGATGGTTTTTTCCGTAGTGTGCGGGTCGAAGCGGCGTACCGGCAGGTTCAGGCTCTTGCGGGTCACCGTGACCGCCGAGAAGTCCAGCAGACTGACTTCGAGTGTGTCGATCGACCCGTTGAAGTACACCTTGGCGTAATGCCGGGTTTGTTGCTTTTCAAACGCACGCTGATCGTCTTCGAGCTGTTTTTCGAAAGCTTCGCTCCAAGCCTTCTGCTGTTGCATTTGCGCCAGTTGTTTTTGATAGAACGCAATTTGCGCGGCGGTTTCATTGATCGCGCCCGAGCGCGAGAGGAATTGCCCGGTGGTGTCCCTGGCCTGAACGATCAGCGGGTTGGGCGGTGTATCGCGAACCTCGGGGGCCGGCGGCGCGCTGTTACTGAATTCGATTTCGGCATAGTTATTGGCCAGTTTCAGCAGCGTGACACTGAGGTTGTCATTGGTGCGCGTCTGGCCGATGTCCTTTTTCGTCAGGTCGAAGCTGTAGAGTCGGCGCGGGGCGATGACCTCCACCTTGCCTTGCAGGCTCACTGGTTGTGGCAGGTTCTTCTTGTCCACACCCAGGCCTTCGATGAAGGGGTAGGTCACCGTCAAATCATCGGGGTTGGTCAGGTTGGAGCTCGACGGGCTCAGCTGGATTCCGGGGTCGGTTTCTGACCATTCCGGCTGAAACGCGATGACGCGCTTGTTGCTGAGGGTAACCGATTGCCATTCCAGGTCATGAGGGAAAAGGAATGCGCCAGGGGTGTTGAAGTGAAGGGGGAATACCGGTTGCAGATCGGTCAGGTAATCCGAGCTGGACTCCTTGTGCAGCACGAGCAGCCCGTTGATGTAGGTGTCGACCAGCGCCTGGGGCGTGGGGTAGTGCTTGAACACGGCGAGGGCATCTTCGCCGTATTCGGTGACCACCGGTTTACTGTCGAGCTTGAGTTGCGCGCGCTCGAGTAGCAGCAGTGAACCGCCGAGTTCGGTCACCACGTCCTTGAGTTTCGGATCCTTGATCGCCTCCAGAGACTTTTCGAATTGCGCGGTCTTTTCTTCGAGGCTGACCTGGCGTTTCTCATCGCTGGGTGAACAACCACCGAGCAGCAATGCGAGGCAAAGTCCGGCACTCGTTAAAGGCAATCGCACATCCATTTCCAGTTTTCCTGTCCGATGTCGCTGACCTGTCATTGATCTGGACACTAGCAGAAAAACTTTGTCACACACACGCAGGTTGCGGATTTTCCGGCGGTTTCTGGGTGTAACAGGCGGCTGTTATACTCGCCGCCATTTCCAGCCCCTTGTGTGAGATTCAATGGAACGCTTTATCGAAAATACAATGTACGCCTCCCGCTGGTTACTGGCGCCGATCTATTTTGGTTTGTCGCTGGGCTTGCTGGCGTTGGCACTGAAATTCTTCCAGGAAGTCATCCACGTCATCCCTAACGTGTTCTCGATGGCCGAGTCGGATCTGATTCTGGTGTTGTTGTCGCTGATCGACATGGCGCTGGTAGGCGGCTTGCTGGTGATGGTGATGATTTCCGGTTACGAAAACTTCGTTTCCGAACTGGACATCGACGACAGCAAGGAAAAACTCAACTGGCTGGGCACCATGGATTCGTCTTCGTTGAAGATGAAGGTCGCGGCTTCTATCGTGGCGATTTCGTCGATCCACCTGCTGCGAATCTTCATGGACGCCAAGAACGTCGATCCCGAGCATTTGCAGTGGTACGTGATCATCCACATGACCTTCGTGGTATCGGCGTTTGCCATGGGTTACCTGGACAAGCTGACCAAGCACTGATCCGCTCTTACTTGCTTCACCGCACCGCCCGTCTGTTGCGAAACAGACGGGCGGTGTCGTTTGTGGCTTGTACTTTAGTGCGTCGAGGCATATCCATGTAAGGATCCTGGCTCGCCACTGCATGAGGTGCGTTCATGAACCTGCAAGAGTTGAATGCGTATGCCATCGCCGGAAAGATCGATGAGCTGAACCTGATCTCGATGGAAGGCGTGTTCTACGTACTGGAGGCTCGGATGCATGGTGCGGCGCATCCAGTGCTCGATGCTCATGGCGTGACATTGCAGCTGCGCTCGGTCGAGCATGCGCGTGAAGTGCTTCATGCCTGCCCCAAGCCATTCAACGTTGTACATACCTCGGCTCATGATGAAATGTGCGGTGCCAGCGCCGAGGAAAGTCCGAAATTACCGAGCACCTTCCGTTCTGCGTAACAGGGCTGATGCCGCTCATCAACGTGACTGCAACTGTGCTAGTCTGCTCGCCCTTTTGATTCCGGGCGCTCCGGGATGCGCTGTGCACGCACGGCAAGTTCCAGGGCCGTCCGCACAGCGGAGCAGTGTCATGTCCGAAGTAAATCTGTCCACCGACGAAACCCGCGTCAGCTACGGCATTGGCCGTCAGTTGGGCGACCAACTGCGTGACAACCCGCCACCGGGCGTGAGCCTGGACGCTATCCTGGCTGGTTTGACCGACGCGTTCGCCGGCAAGCCAAGCCGTGTGGGTCAGGAAGAAATGTCCGCCAGCTTCAAGGTGATCCGCGAGATCATGCAAGCCGAAGCGGCTGCCAAGGCTGAAGCTGCTGCTGGCGAAGGTTTGGCTTTCCTGGCTGAAAACGCCAAGCGTGAAGGCATCACTACTCTGGCTTCGGGCCTGCAATTTGAAGTGCTGACTCAAGGTGAAGGCGCCAAGCCAACCCGTGAAGATCAAGTACGCACTCACTACCACGGCACTCTGATCGACGGCACTGTGTTCGACAGCTCCTACGAGCGCGGCCAGCCTGCAGAATTCCCGGTGGGCGGCGTTATCGCTGGCTGGACCGAAGCCCTGCAACTGATGAATGCCGGCAGCAAATGGCGTCTGTACGTGCCGAGCGAACTGGCTTACGGCGCTCAAGGCGTTGGCAGCATTCCGCCGCACAGCGTATTGGTATTCGACGTCGAACTGCTCGACGTTCTGTAATCCTGTGATCCTGTAGGAGCGAGGCTTGCCCGCGAACGCATCAACTCGGTTTCAAGCTCAAACCGGGTCCCTGCTTCGCGAGCAAGCTTCGCTCCTACAGAGATTTGCTGTGTTACTCATATTTCGATCTTGTTGTGCAGCTCATTCGTCGGGCGCAGCGCCCGGGCATAGCAGAACAGAAACAGATTGCGCACCAGTTCCTTGAGCACCACCGGCTCACTGGAACTCAGGCCGTTGACGTCCAGATCACCCTGATCCTGCAGCTCGTTCAAGGCTTCTTCTTCAAGCACCGCACAGACTTCTCCGGTTTCCCGATGCAGGATTCTGAGGTAGGGGTGTGGGCGGTCCAGCCAGGCATCGATCAAATAAGTCATGAGTCTCATCTCCATTGACGGGTTTCAATGAGAATAATTCTTATTCGTCAAATAGCAAGGGTCTATTGGCGGTTTGCTTTTTTTTGCGGGTAAAGATTGCGTAAGGTCAAAACGGCTGGCGTTTGGCTATTGCGAGGACATGCTGGGTGGCGCGGGGGAGGGCGAAGCTCCATCCCACGCCAGGCGCGGGATGGAGTACAAAAGGCTCAGACTTTTCTGACGAACTCGGATTTGAGTTTCATCGGGCCGATGCCGTCGATCTTGCAGTCGATGTCGTGGTCGCCATCGCACAGGCGGATGTTCTTGACCTTGGTGCCGACCTTGACCACCAGGGAAGTGCCTTTGACCTTGAGGTCCTTGATCACGGTGATGGTATCGCCGTCCTGCAGGACGTTGCCGACCGAGTCCTTTTTCACGGTATCGTCGGACGCTACTTCGGCTTCGCCGTTGGCGGACCACTCATGGGCGCACTCCGGGCAGATCAGCTGTGCGCCGTCTTCGTAGGTGTATTCGGAATTGCATTTCGGGCAGGGTGGCAACGTGCTCACTAAAGCTCCTTGGATTCAGGATGGCTAAAAAGCGCACATTATATAGGGTTTATACGAGGAGGGGTGACACATGACTTGTAGGAGCGAGGCTTGCCCGCGAATGCGATCTACCAGCCGGATTAATGTGACTGACGTATCGCCTTCGCGGGCAAGCCTCGCTCCTACAACCGCGGATCAGTGCGTGCGAGCGACCGCAAACTCGCTCAGCTCCACCAGCGCATCGCGGTATTCGCTGGCGGGCAGGGCGTCGAGGCACTTGATCGCACGGGCCACGTAGTCGCGGGCCAGTTGCGCGGTGTAATCCAGCGAGCCGGAAGCTTCGACCGCTTCGCGAATGCTTTCCAGGTCTTCGATGCCACCTTTCTGGATCGCCTGACGAACCAGTGCGGCCTGCTCCGGAGTGCCTTCGCGCATGGTGTAGATCAGCGGCAGCGTCGGCTTGCCCTCGGCCAGATCGTCACCGACGTTCTTGCCCAGGGTCTCGGCGTCGCCACGGTAGTCCAGCAGGTCGTCGACCAGTTGGAAGGCTACGCCCAGGTGATCGCCGAAGGTGCGCAGCGCTTCGCTCTGTTCCAGCGAGGCACCGGCCAGGGCAGCGGCACTGTGGGTCGAAGCCTCGAAGAGCATCGCGGTTTTGCCGCGAATGACTTCCATGTAGGTTTCTTCGGTGGTGCTGGCGTCGCGGACCTTCGACAGCTGTAGCACCTCGCCTTCAGCGATGATGCGCGTGGCTTGCGAAAGGATCTTCATCACCGGCATGGAGCCCAGTTCGACCATCATTTCGAAAGAACGCGAATACAGGAAGTCGCCTACCAGCACGCTCGGCGCGTTGCCCCACATGGCGTTGGCGGTCGAACGGCCACGGCGCATGCCGGACATGTCGACGACGTCGTCGTGCAGCAGGGTGGCGGTGTGCAGGAACTCGATGGTCGCGGCCAGCAGACGCAGGTCATCGCCTTCGCGGCCCAGTGCCTTGCCGCATAGCAGTACGAGCAAGGGACGCAGGCGTTTACCGCCAGCCGAGGTAATGTAGTCGCCGATTTTCGATACCAGCGGCACTCGGGAAGTCAGCTGCTTCTTGATGATGCCGTCGACGGCGCTAAAATCGTCCGCCACCGCGCGGTAGAAAGCTTGGGGTTGCATCAGCGACAGTTGCTCCAGAAGGGTTGCGCGGCATGCTAGGACCCACGTCCGGGCCTGTCAAGGCGCGATGGGCGGCCACTTGCAACGCCAGAGCAGCTTGCGTACAATCGCGCACCCTGAACTTCCTGGGCAGCACCTGCCTTACGCAATTGCAAGCGGGCCTTCCAGCCCCATGCAGCCATGCCAGCCAATACCTCTTCTTATAAAGAGCTGGGTGAGCAGGATTATCGGAGAAATACCATGTCTTATGCAGTAATCGTTACTGGTGGCAAGCAGTACAAAGTCGCTCCAGGTGAATACCTGAAGATCGAAAAACTGGAAATCGCTACCGGCGAATCCGTAACTTTTGATCGCGTTCTGTTGGTTGCCAATGGCGACGACGTGAATATCGGCGCTCCAGTTGTTCCTGGCGCTACCGTTGTGGCTGAAGTGATCTCCCAAGGTCGTCACGATAAAGTCCGCATCATCAAGTTCCGTCGCCGTAAGCACCACATGAAGCGTATGGGCCACCGCCAGTGGTACACCGAGATCAAAATCACCGGTATTCAGGCTTAATCAGCCTAATTCCTCACTAGGAGAATTGAACTCATGGCACACAAAAAAGCTGGTGGTAGTACCCGTAACGGTCGCGACTCAGAAGCCAAACGCCTTGGCGTGAAGATGTATGGCGGCCAGGTCATCAAGGCCGGTAACATCATCGTGCGTCAGCGCGGCACCCAATTCCACGCTGGCTACGGCGTTGGCATGGGTAAAGATCACACCCTCTTCGCGAAAATCGAAGGCGTGATCAAGTTTGAAGTAAAAGGCGCCTTCGGTCGTCGTTACGTGAGCGTCGTCGCAGCTTAATTGCGCGATCGCTGGAAAAGCCCTGTCTTGCGACGGGGCTTTTTCGTTTGTGGGGTGAGTCTCTTGCAAAGCTGTTTGTGATGGGCTCCAGCGCTGTATTGGCGGTCGTTGATTGAGGTCGCTGCGCTCATTTTTGCAAGAGTCTTATGTCTTGGTTGTTTTTCGGCTCGTCCGTATGGCGAGAGGCGTTTTGTTATGAAGTTTGTTGATGAAGTATCGATTCGAGTAAAGGCCGGCGACGGTGGCAACGGTTGCATGAGTTTCCGTCGGGAAAAATTCATTGAAAACGGCGGCCCGAACGGCGGCGACGGTGGTGATGGCGGTTCCATCTACATGATGGCCGACGAAAACCTGAACACCCTGGTCGACTACCGTTACACCCGGCACTTCGATGCCGAGCGCGGTTCCAACGGTGGCAGCACCGACTGCACCGGCAAAAAAGGTGAGGATCTGATCCTGCGGGTGCCGGTCGGTACCACAGTGATCGACTCTGCCACCCAGGAAGTCATTGGCGACCTGACCAAGGCCGGCCAGAAGCTGATGGTGGTTCAGGGCGGCTGGCATGGTCTGGGCAACACTCGTTTCAAATCCAGTACCAACCGCGCGCCGCGCCAGACCACGCCGGGTAAGCCGGGTGAGCAGCGCGACCTGAAACTGGAAATGAAGGTGTTGGCGGACGTCGGTCTGCTCGGTTTGCCGAACGCCGGTAAGAGTACCTTCATTCGCTCGGTGTCGGCCGCCAAGCCGAAAGTCGCTGACTACCCGTTCACCACGTTGGTGCCGAACCTGGGTGTGGTCAGTGTCGATCGCTGGAAGAGCTTCGTGGTCGCGGATATTCCGGGCCTGATCGAAGGTGCTTCCGACGGCGCGGGCCTGGGGATTCGTTTCCTCAAGCACTTGTCGCGTACGCGTTTGCTGCTGCACCTCGTCGACATGGCGCCGCTGGATGATACCAGTGCGCCGGATGCTGCTGAGGTGATCGTCAGCGAGCTGACCAAGTTCAGCCCGTCCCTGGCTGAGCGTGATCGCTGGCTGGTGCTGAACAAGTGCGACCAGATCCTCGAAGAAGAGCACGATGCTCGCGTCAAGGAAATCGTTGATCGTCTGGAATGGACCGGTCCTGTCTACGTGATCTCGGCGATCGCCAAGCAGGGTACCGAGCGTCTGTGCCACGACATCATGCGTTACCTGGAAGATCGCGCCGATCGCTTGGCTAACGACCCAGCCTACAAAGAAGAGTTGGCTGAACTCGATCAGCGTATCGAAGATGAAGCTCGTGCCCAGCTGCAGGCGCTGGACGATCAGCGTGCTCTGCGCCGCAGCGGCGTGAAGTCGGTCCATGACATCGGTGACGACGATTGGGACGAAGAAGATGTGGATGACGAAGATGGTCCGGAAATCATTTACGTGCGTGACTGATTCGTTGCGATAAACTTAAGCGCCGCTCACTGGAGCGGCGTTTTAGTATCTGGAAATCGACTGTTGGTCACGAAGAACCACGAATAACGTCACGGGCAGTGCCAGGTCGCGCTGCCCTCAAGCTAAGGTTGAAGATGATGCGGAGCAAGGTGACAGGTGCGCAGCGTTGGGTCGTGAAGATCGGCAGCGCTTTGCTGACGGCGGACGGCAAGGGCCTGGATCGCGCGGCGATGAGTGTCTGGGTCGAGCAGATGGTTGCCCTGCATGAGGCGGGCGTTGAGCTGGTGCTGGTGTCCTCCGGGGCGGTGGCAGCAGGCATGAGCCGTCTGGGCTGGACCTCGCGACCCAGTGCGATGCACGAGTTGCAGGCGGCTGCCGCCATCGGTCAGATGGGGCTGGTGCAGGCCTGGGAGTCGAGCTTCGCCGAACATGGTCGGCATACCGCACAGATTCTCCTGACTCACGACGACTTGTCCGACCGCAAGCGCTACCTGAACGCTCGCAGTACCCTGCGCGCGCTGGTCGAGCTCAAGGTGATCCCGGTGATCAACGAGAACGACACGGTGGTCACTGACGAAATCCGTTTCGGCGACAACGACACATTGGCGGCGCTGGTGGCGAATCTGGTCGAAGCCGATTTGCTGGTGATCCTCACTGATCGCGACGGCATGTTCGATGCTGATCCGCGCAACAATCCCGACGCCAAGCTGATTTACGAGGCGCGGGCCGATGATCCGGCGCTCGATGCGGTAGCCGGTGGCACTGGTGGTGCGCTGGGGCGTGGCGGCATGCAAACCAAATTGCGCGCTGCGCGTCTGGCGGCACGCTCCGGTGCGCACACCATCATTGTTGGTGGGCGCATCGAGCGAGTGCTGGATCGCCTCAAGGCTGGCGAGCGCATCGGCACCTTGCTGTCACCTGAGCGCGGCATGCTGGCGGCCCGCAAACAGTGGCTGGCCGGGCATCTGCAAACTCGCGGCACGCTGGTGCTGGACGCGGGTGCGGTGACCGCGCTGTCCCAAGGCAATAAAAGTTTGCTGCCGGTAGGTGTAAAGCTGGTCCAGGGCAGCTTCCGTCGCGGCGAAATGGTGGTCTGTGTGGCGCCGGACGGTCGTGAAATCGCCCGTGGCCTGGCTAACTACAGCGCTCTGGAAGCACAAAAAATCATCGGTCAGTCGTCTGAGGCGATTATCGGTCTGTTGGGTTACATGGCGGAGCCGGAGCTGGTTCACCGCGATAACCTGATTCTGGTCTGAAGGAATACCTGAATGCGTGTGGCAAAAGGATTATTGGGTTTGTTGTTGGCGATGCCGCTGCTGGCCTCGGCCGAGGAAATTGGCCAGGTGTCGACGGTGTTCAAATTCGTCGGCCCGAACGACCGGATTGTTGTTGAGGCGTTTGATGATCCGAAAGTGGAGGGCGTGACCTGTTACCTGTCGCGCGCCAAGACGGGTGGCGTGAAAGGTGGTCTGGGATTGGCCGAGGATCGCGCTGAGGCGTCTATTGCATGCCGTCAGGTCGGGCCGATCAACTTCAAGGGTGAGCTCAAGGATGGCGAGGAGGTGTTCAAGGAGCGCACCTCGCTGGTATTCAAGACTATGCAGGTGGTGCGATTCCTCGACAAGAAGCGCAATACCCTGGTGTATCTGGTCTACAGCGATCGTTTGATCGAGGGTAGTCCGCAGAATGCGGTGACAGCGATTCCGATTCTGCCGTGGACGCACGCTCAGTAAGATAACGAAGATCCAAATGTGGGAGCGAGCCTGATCGCTCCCACATTTTTTTGCATTGTATTTAATAAATCGCAGGCAATAAAAAACCGACCCTGAGGTCGGTTTTTTAACGAGCGCGTCGCTTAGGCAGCAGCGGCAACGTTCAGGGCCTTGACGTGGCCATTCAGACGGCTCTTATGGCGAGCAGCTTTGTTCTTGTGGATGATGCCTTTATCGGCCATACGGTCGATAACTGGCACGGCCAGAACGTAAGCAGCTTGAGCTTTAGCAGCGTCTTTTGCGTCGATGGCTTTAACTACATTCTTGATGTAGGTACGAACCATGGAACGCAGGCTGGCGTTGTGGCTGCGACGCTTCTCAGCCTGTTTTGCACGTTTTTTGGCGGAAGGTGTGTTGGCCACCGTCGAGCTCCTCGAAAGACTTTTTAGGAAATAGCAAACAAAATAGGCCGCGAATCATGCCGATGAGTTGATGGCTTGTCAAGGGCGGGAGAGACGTTCCGCTAAGTGGCCGGTTCCGACCCCATGAAAACTACTGCGCTCGGCAATACAGCGTTGAAAGCAGACTCGAAATGCTCATTGACTAAAGTCAACTCCGCTATCTCGCCTGTTTTCGCCTTATCTTGCCTTCGCTCGCTACGTTTTCAAGGGGACGGTGCGCTGGATATTTCTTTCCGGCGCGCGACCTGTAAACTCGCGAGCTTTGGCTCTGTGCTGTTGCGGCGCGGAGTATCGCATAAGTGGGCGCGTTGTTCGCCTGCTGTTTATCGACAGGCACAAACTCTTTCAATGAATCTGCTCAAATCGTTGGCCGCTGTCAGCTCTATCACGATGCTTTCCCGGGTGTTGGGGTTTGTTCGTGACACTCTAATCGCCCGTGCATTTGGTGCCGGAATGGCGACCGACGCCTTCTTTATCGCCTTCAAACTGCCCAATCTGCTGCGGCGGATCTTCGCCGAAGGAGCATTTTCCCAGGCTTTTGTGCCGATTCTTGCCGAATACAAAAGCCAGAAGGGCGAGGAGGCGACGCGAACCTTCATTGCCTACGTCTCGGGCCTGCTGACACTGGTACTGGCGCTGGTCACCGCGTTGGGCATGCTCGCCGCCCCCTGGGTTATCTGGGCCACTGCACCGGGTTTCGTCGATTCTCCGGAAAAATTCCGGCTGACCACCGATCTGCTGCGGGTCACTTTCCCTTATATATTGCTGATCTCTCTGTCATCGCTGGCCGGGGCGATCCTTAACACTTGGAACCGCTTCTCGGTGCCGGCCTTCGTGCCGACCCTGCTCAATGTCAGCATGATCATCTTTGCGGTATTCCTGACGCCGTATTTCGATCCGCCGGTGATGGCGCTGGGCTGGGCTGTTCTGGTGGGGGGGCTGGCGCAGTTGCTGTTTCAACTGCCGCACCTGAAAAAAATCGGCATGTTGGTATTGCCGCGCCTGAACCTGCGCGATAGCGGCGTCTGGCGGGTCATGAAGCAGATGCTGCCCGCGATCATCGGGGTTTCGGTGAGCCAGATATCGCTGATCATCAACACCATTTTTGCCTCGTTCCTGGTGGCCGGTTCCGTGTCCTGGATGTATTACGCCGACCGCCTGATGGAATTGCCATCCGGCGTGCTGGGTGTGGCGCTGGGCACGATTTTGTTGCCGACGCTGGCCAAGACCTATGCCAGCCAGGATCGCCACGAATACTCGCGGATCCTCGATTGGGGGCTGCGCCTGTGCTTCATGCTGGTGTTGCCGTGCGCCCTGGCGCTGGGGATTCTGTCTGAGCCGCTGACGGCTTCGCTGTTCCAGTACGGCCAGTTCAGTGCTTTCGATGCGGCCATGACCCAGCGTGCGTTGATCGCTTATTCCGTCGGCTTGCTGGGGATTATTGTGATTAAAGTGCTGGCACCGGGCTTTTATGCGCAACAAAACATCCGCACCCCGGTAAAAATCGCGATTTTCACCTTGATTGTCACCCAGCTGTTCAACCTGGTGCTGATCGGTCCGCTGGCTCACGCCGGCCTGGCCCTGGCCATCAGCGCGGGTGCCTGCATCAACGCCGGTTTACTGTTTTATCAACTGCGCAAGCAGCAGATGTATCAGCCGCAACCGGGCTGGGCGAAGTTCGGGCTCAAATTGCTGGTGGCGGTAGCGGTGATGTCTGCGGTATTGCTGGGCGCGATGCACTTTATGCCGGCCTGGGGGCAGGGGTCTATGCTTGAGCGGCTGCTGCGTCTGGGCGCATTGGTGATCGCCGGCGTCGTGGCGTATTTCGGCATGTTGCTGTTGATGGGCTTCCGTTTGCGCGACTTCAATCGCAAGGCCTTGAGCTGAAGACGTTATCTCGATAATCATGGGCGAACCGGCAGTTTTGTCGGCTCGATTACTTTGGGTTACGGTGTTGCCTGTCGTCGGCCGCCGGGTGTGGTTATAATCGACCACTTTATGAGCAAGAAGCGCGTTATGCAGCTGGTTCGAGGCCTCCACAACCTGCGCCCCCAGCATCGGGGCTGTGTCGCCACTATTGGCAACTTTGACGGTGTTCACCGTGGCCACCAGGCTATCCTGGTCCGGCTGCGAGAGCGTGCGCTCGAGTTGGGCGTGCCCAGCTGCGTAGTGATTTTCGAGCCGCAGCCGCGGGAGTTCTTCGCCCCGGACACCGCCCCGGCCCGTCTGGCTCGCCTGCGGGACAAACTGCAGCTGCTGGCCGAAGAAGGTGTCGACCGGGTGCTGTGCCTGGCTTTCAATCAGCGCCTGAGCAAACTCAGCGCCAGAGAATTCGTCGATACTATTCTGGTGGACGGCCTCGGCGTGCAGCATCTGGAAGTCGGTGACGATTTCCGTTTCGGCTGTGACCGGCTGGGGGATTTCGATTACCTGCAACAAGCCGGCGTCCTTCAGGGCTTTACCGTCGAAGCGGCGCAGACCGTCGAGCTGGACGGCATTCGTGTTAGCAGCACTCAGGTCCGCAATGCCCTGGCCGCTGCCGATTTCGCCTTGGCCGAGCAACTGCTCGGTCGCCCGTATCGGATTGCCGGTCGGATCCTGCATGGCCAGAAGCTGGCGCGCCAGTTGGGTACGCCCACGGCCAACGTGCAACTCAAGCGTCGTCGTGTGCCGCTGAGCGGGGTTTACCTGGTCAACGTCGACATCGACGGCAAGACCTGGCCAGGCGTCGCCAATATCGGCGTGCGGCCAACGGTCCAAGGGGATGGCAAAGCCCACCTCGAAGTACACCTTTTAGATTTTGCCGGCGATCTGTATGACCGGCGTTTGACGGTGGTTTTCCACCACAAGCTGCGTGAAGAGCAGCGTTTCGCCTCTCTGGAGGCGCTTAAGACGGCGATCAATGCGGATATCGCCGCCGCCCGTGCCCTGTCGCACCTAGCGCCAATCGCTAATGAAGAGCCTTAAATGACCGACTATAAAGCCACGCTAAACCTTCCGGACACCGCCTTCCCAATGAAGGCCGGCCTGCCTCAGCGCGAACCGCAGATTCTGCAGCGCTGGGACAGCATTGGCCTGTACGGTAAGTTGCGCGAGATTGGCAAGGATCGTCCGAAGTTCGTACTGCACGACGGTCCTCCGTACGCCAACGGCACGATTCACATCGGTCATGCGCTGAACAAGATTCTCAAGGACATGATCATCCGCTCGAAAACCCTCTCGGGTTTCGACGCGCCTTATGTTCCGGGCTGGGACTGCCACGGTCTGCCGATCGAGCACAAAGTCGAAGTGACCCATGGCAAGAACCTGGGCGCCGACAAGACCCGCGAACTGTGCCGTGCCTACGCCACCGAGCAGATCGAAGGGCAGAAGTCCGAATTTATCCGTCTGGGCGTGTTGGGCGACTTCGCCAACCCGTACAAGACCATGGATTTCAAAAACGAGGCCGGTGAAATCCGCGCCCTGGCGGAAATCGTCAAGGGTGGCTTCGTGTTCAAGGGCCTGAAGCCTGTGAACTGGTGCTTTGACTGCGGTTCGGCCCTGGCTGAAGCGGAAGTCGAGTACGAGAACAAAAAGTCCGCGACCATCGATGTGGCGTTCCCGATCGCCGACGAAGCCAAACTGGCGGCCGCGTTCGGTCTGCCATCGCTGGCCAAGCCAGCCTCGATCGTGATCTGGACCACCACCCCGTGGACCATCCCGGCCAACCAGGCGCTGAACGTTCACCCGGAGTTCAACTACGCCCTGGTCGACGTCGGCGACAAGCTGCTGGTACTGGCTGAAGAACTGGTCGAATCCTGCCTGGCCCGCTACAGCCTGGAAGGTTCGGTGATCGCCACCACCACCGGTAAAGCGCTGGAACTGATTAACTTCCGTCACCCGTTCTACGATCGCCTGTCGCCGGTTTACCTGGCCGACTACGTTGAGCTGGGCGCGGGCACCGGCGTGGTTCACTCCTCGCCAGCCTACGGCGTAGACGACTTCGTGACCTGCAAGAAGTACGGCATGGTCAACGATGACATCATCAATCCGGTGCAAAGCAATGGCGTGTATGTGCCATCGCTGGAATTCTTCGGCGGCCAGTTCATCTGGAAGGCCAACCCGGCCATCGTCGATAAACTGACCGAAGTCGGCGCGCTGCTGCACACCACCACCATCGAACACAGCTACATGCACTGCTGGCGTCACAAGACCCCGCTGATCTACCGCGCCACCGCGCAGTGGTTCATCGGCATGGACAAAGAGCCAGCAGCGGGCGACACCCTGCGCAAACGCGCAATCAAAGCCATCGAAGACACCAAATTCGTTCCTGCCTGGGGCCAGGCGCGTCTGCACTCGATGATCGCCAACCGTCCGGACTGGTGCATCTCCCGTCAGCGTAACTGGGGTGTGCCGATCCCGTTCTTCCTGAACAAGGAAAGCGGCGAACTGCACCCACGCACCGTCGAACTGATGGAAATCGTCGCCCAGCGCGTCGAAGTCGAAGGCATCGAAGCCTGGTTCAAGATGGACGCCGCCGAGTTGCTCGGTGACGAAGCGCCGCTGTACGACAAGATCAGCGACACCCTGGACGTCTGGTTCGACTCGGGCACCACGCACTGGCACGTCCTGCGCGGTTCGCACCCGATGGGTCACGAGACCGGCCCACGCGCCGACCTGTACCTGGAAGGTTCGGACCAGCACCGCGGCTGGTTCCACTCGTCGTTGCTGACCGGTTGCGCCATCGACGACCACGCACCGTACCGCGAGCTGCTGACCCACGGTTTCACCGTCGACGAATCCGGTCGCAAAATGTCCAAGTCCCTGGGCAACGTGATCGCGCCGCAGAAGGTCAACGACACCCTGGGCGCCGACATCATGCGTCTTTGGGTCGCTTCCACCGATTACTCGGGTGAAATGGCGGTTTCCGAGCAGATCCTGCAACGCAGTGCGGACGCTTACCGGCGTATCCGTAACACCGCGCGCTTCCTGCTTTCCAACCTGACCGGTTTCAACCCGGCCACCGACATCCTGCCGGCCGAAGAAATGCTCGCCCTGGACCGTTGGGCCGTGGACCGCACCCTGTTGCTGCAACGCGAGCTGCAAGAGCACTACGGCGAATACCGCTTCTGGAACGTTTACTCCAAGATCCACAACTTCTGCGTGCAGGAGTTGGGCGGTTTCTACCTGGACATCATCAAGGACCGTCAGTACACCACTGGCGCCGACAGCAAGGCCCGTCGTTCGTGCCAGACCGCGCTGTTCCACATCAGCGAAGCGCTGGTGCGCTGGATCGCGCCGATCCTGGCGTTCACCGCCGACGAGCTGTGGCAGTACCTGCCGGGCGAGCGTAACGAGTCTGTGATGCTCAACACCTGGTACGAAGGCCTGAGCGAATTGCCGGAAGGCTTCGAGCTGGACCGCGACTACTGGGAGCGGATCATGGCGGTGAAGGTGGCGGTCAACAAGGAAATGGAAATCCAGCGCGCGGCGAAGGCCGTCGGTGGCAACCTGCAAGCCGAAGTGACGCTGTTCGCCGAAGACGCGCTGAGCGCCGACCTGGCCAAGCTGAGCAACGAACTGCGCTTCGTACTGATCACCTCGACCGCCAGTGTTGCGCCATTGGTGCAGGCACCGGCCGATGCCGTGGTCACCGAAGTCAGCGGCCTGAAGCTCAAGATCGTCAAGTCGGCTCACGCCAAGTGCGCCCGTTGCTGGCACTGCCGTGAAGACGTCGGCGTGAACCCGGAGCATCCGGAAATCTGCGGTCGTTGCGTCGACAACATCAGCGGCGCGGGCGAGGTTCGTCACTATGCCTAATGCGGCTGGCCGTTTCGGACGGCTGAGCTGGCTCTGGTTGAGTTTGCTGGTCCTGGTCATTGACCAGGCCAGCAAGTTCTACTTCGAAGGCAAGCTCGAGATGTACCAGCAAATCGTGGTGATCCCCGATTTATTCAGCTGGACCCTGGCCTACAACACTGGCGCGGCGTTCAGCTTCCTGGCCGATAGCTCGGGCTGGCAGCGCTGGCTGTTCGCCCTGATCGCGGTGGTGGTCAGTGCGGTGCTGGTGATCTGGCTCAAGCGCCTGGGGCGCAACGAAACCTGGCTGGCGATTGCGCTGGCCCTGGTGCTGGGTGGCGCGCTGGGCAATCTGTACGACCGCATTGCCCTGGGCCATGTGATCGATTTCATTCTGGTGCATTGGCAGAACCGCTGGTATTTCCCGGCGTTCAACTTTGCTGACAGTGCCATTTCTGTCGGTGCCGTGATGCTCGCGCTGGATATGTTCAAAAGTAAGAAGACCGGAGAAACCGTTCATGACTGAACAGGTATTGGCTGAACAACGCATCGGCCAGAACACGGAAGTCACCTTGCATTTTGCATTGCGCCTGGAGAACGGCGACACCGTCGACAGCACCTTCGATAAAGCCCCGGCAACCTTCAAGGTCGGCGACGGCAACCTGTTGCCAGGTTTCGAAGCTGCGTTGTTCGGCTTCAAGGCCGGCGACAAGCGCAGCCTGTCCATCGAGCCGGAAAACGCCTTTGGCCAGCCTAACCCGCAAAACGTGCAGATCATCCCGCGCTCGCAGTTCCAGGACATGGAACTGTCGCCAGGACTGCTGGTGATCTTCAACGATGCTGCCAATACCGAGCTGCCAGGCGTGGTGAAGGAATTCGATGACGCGCAAGTGACCATCGACTTCAACCACCCGCTCGCCGGTAAAACCTTGACCTTTGACGTCGAGATCATCAACGTCAAAGCGCTGTAACTGACCGAATACGGTTACCTGTAGGAGCAGAGCTTGCTCGCGAAGGCGTCATCACATTCAGCATCAATGTTGACTGACACACCGCTTTCGCGAGCAAGCTCTGCTCCTACAATGATCTAACTTCTTGCGCGCAAGACACGAGGCACAGCATGCAAATCAAACTCGCCAACCCCCGTGGCTTCTGCGCCGGTGTGGACCGGGCAATCGAAATCGTCAACCGCGCCCTGGAAGTCTTCGGGCCACCGATCTACGTGCGCCACGAAGTGGTCCACAACAAATTCGTCGTCGAAGACCTGCGTGCCCGTGGGGCGATCTTCGTCGAGGAACTGGATCAGGTGCCGGACGACGTGATCGTGATCTTCAGCGCCCACGGCGTTTCCCAGGCCGTGCGCACCGAAGCCACAGGCCGTGGCCTTAAGGTGTTCGACGCTACCTGCCCGCTGGTGACCAAGGTGCATATCGAAGTCGCGCGTTACAGCCGCGACGGTCGGGAATGCATCCTCATCGGCCATGCTGGCCATCCTGAAGTCGAAGGCACCATGGGCCAGTACGATGGCAGCAATGGTGGCGCGATCTATCTGGTCGAAGACGAGAAAGACGTCGCCGCGTTGCAGGTAAAGAATCCTGAAAGACTGGCCTTCGTTACCCAGACCACCCTGTCCATGGACGACACCAGTCGCGTGATCGACGCCCTGCGTACACGTTTCCCGGCGATCGGCGGTCCGCGCAAGGACGACATCTGCTACGCCACGCAAAACCGTCAGGACGCCGTCAAGCAACTGGCGGACGAGTGCGACGTGGTGCTGGTGGTCGGCAGCCCGAACAGCTCCAACTCCAATCGTCTGCGTGAACTGGCCGAACGCATGGCCACCCCGGCCTATCTGATCGACGGTGCCGAAGACCTGCAAAAGAGCTGGTTCGACGGTGTCGAGCGTATTGGCATTACGGCCGGTGCCTCCGCTCCGGAAGTGTTGGTACGTGGCGTGATCCAGCAATTGCAGGCCTGGGGTGCCACCGGTGCCGATGAACTGGCCGGTCGCGAGGAGAACATCACCTTCTCCATGCCTAAAGAGCTGCGCGTGCGCTCGCTGCTGTAATACTTTTCGCCTTTCGACACAGCGCCTGCTCAGCCTTATGGTTGGCCAGGCGCACTCGACCACTTCGTGCCAGCACAATCTGGAGCCGGCTGACCGGCTCGCGAGCCTCGCAAATGTGCAGTCTCCCTGCCTGAAATGTCCCCTCGGGCATTAACGGTTCCCCCAGGCTGCTGAACCGCACAAAACGCCTGACCCACCAATTGCCGACAATCGGCGTCCGCGCATCACTCGCGCGCTCGACCAGCAGCGGATTGCTGCTGTCCTCCGGCCCTTTGCCGCTGATGTCCAGAATGATCCGCCAGCCCTGGCTCCAATCGCCGTTGATGCCATGAATGACCACGCTCTGGTTGCGGGTAATGGCCAGGGTTCTGGCGTGCCGGATCCCGCTGATCAGCGACTCGGCCGCTTGCTCCCGATGGTTTGATTCTGTCAGGGCCGCAAATGCCGGGCTGACCAGGTGCAGAACAATCCCGACAATTGTCAGTCCCATGAGCAGTCCGATCAGGCTGAAACCTTGCTGATGCATGTCATCTCCCTCCATGGAGTGCTGCGGCCCGCGCGATCCTTGCGCGAGTAATGGCAAAACAACCATACATACGCCGGTCGAATGTTCTAGCGTGTAGAAGCAGGTATAGCCGACGGCAACGGAGGGCACTGATGGATCATCGTACAAAAGGTTTCACGCTGATCGAGCTGCTGATCACGCTCGCGGTGTTTCTGATCCTGATTACACTGGCCGTTCCGGCGTTCACCCGCTCGGTGCAAAGCAACAAGGCCGACACCGAGGTCGGCGATTTGCAACGGGCACTCAATTACGCACGGCTTGAGGCGATTGATCGGGGCCTCACCACTCGGGTTCGCCCGACGGCCGGCGGCAGTGTCTGGACCGGCGAGCTGAGCGTTTATGACGGTACTGGCAATCCGGCCAATGTATTGCGGGTTGTTCCAGCGATGAGCAGCGGAGCAACTCTGACGCTAACCTCAGGAGTGACCGCGATTGATTTCAACAATCTCGGCGGTTTGGCGGCGCCGTCCACGGCGGTGGTGATCAGTTATGTGCTGGGGGCGCAAAGCAGGACGCTGAATGTGTGTTTGAACGGACGAATTCTATTGGGTGGAAGTTGCGGATGAGGGGTTGGAGCAAGCGTGCACAGGAGGGCATGACGCTGATCGAGGTATTGGTCGCGTTGTTGGTGCTGGCTGTGGGTCTGTTGGGCGCGGCGGCGATTCAGCTCAATGCGCTGAAGTACACCGACAGCTCGCGGATGACCAGTCAGGCGAGTTTTATCGCCTACGACATGATGGACCGCATCCGCGCCAACTCCGGCGCCGATTACACCGTCACGCCACCGACCTCGGGCAACCTGAGCGTGGCCCGGGATCAGGACCTCTACGACTTCACTACCAATATCATCAATTTCGGCGGCACCACGGCCACCGGCAGCATCGTCCGCAACCAGCGGGTGTACACCATCACCATTACCTGGGACGACTCCCGGGCTGCCAATATCGCCGATTCGCGCCGCAATTTCGTCCTCACCAGTCGCGCCACCGTTGATCCGGTGACGACACCATGATCAGAACCAGCAGAGGTTTCGGCCTGATCGAATTGCTGATCGCCCTGGCATTGAGCCTGATCGTGGTCCTGGGCGTGGCGCAGATTTTCATCGCGGCCAAAAACACCTACGTCAGCCAGAGCACTGCCGCTGGCATGCAGGAAGATGCTCGGTTCGTCCTGAGCAAGATGATTCAGGAAATCCGCATGGTCGGCATGTTCGGTTGTTTGGGGACGATTACCGATGCCAGCTCGGCGGGGGATTTCAATGCAAGCCTGCTCACGCCGATCAGTTGGGACAATGCCAACCTCAAATTGACGCTGGTCACCGCAGATGTCGGCGGCAGTGGCGGAGTGCCGACCTGGACGGTGGTTTCCGACTGCCGAAATACCGCGACGGCCTACACCGGTTTACGCACGCCGGCATCGGGGCAGTTGGCGTTTCCGATCAGGCGGCTGATCTACAGCTTCAGCAACAACCAACTGCTGATGGGCACCGGCACCGGCACGCCGACTCAGGCGGTGCTCATCAATAACGTCAGTGCTTTTGGCGTGAGCTTCGGGCTCGCCAGCTCAGCTACGGATACAGCCGCCTCCAGCTATAGCAGCAATCCGTCCGATCCGGCGCGAATCCGCAGTGTGCGGCTGACGCTGACCCTCACCGACCCGAACAACCGGGTCCGCAATCAAACCTTCAACGTGGTTGCCGCCTTGCGCAACCGGTTGCAATGAGGGGAGGGCCGATGAGTCGTGCACCCATGACATCTCACGCCCAGCGCGGCATGGCGCTGTTGGTCAGCCTGGTGTTTCTCCTGGTGCTGACGTTGATCGGTCTCTCGTCGATGCAGAGCGCCACGTTGCAGGAGAAAATGACCAGCAGCGTGATCCTGCGCAACCAGTCGTTCCAGGGCGCGGAAGCGGCGTTGCGTGTCGGTGAGAGCGCGGTGCAACTGAACTCCTACTCATTGCCGGTCTGCAGTGGCACCAGCCAATGCGCGCCGCCGGCCGAGGCGTCGGTCATCACCGCCGCCGGGTTCAACTCCACCTCGGGGGTGACCTGGATCGCCTCCGGTAGCGGCTTTTACGGAGTGCAGAACATCGGCACTACCCTGACTGCCGTGAACGTGGCGAGCAACACGTCGGCAACACTTTACCGAGTGACCGCCGTGGGCATCGCGGGCAGCTCGCGCAGCGTGGTGGAGAGTATTTATGCGAAGTACTGAGGCCCGCACAGGCTGGCGCCGTTGGTTATTGCAGCTGTTCTGCGGCGCGGCCTCGAGCCTTTATCTGGTTGCGCCGACCTACGCCTTCACGCCCTCGGATTCGCCGCTGTTGAGCGCCGCCGCCGTGCCTCCCAACGTGATGCTGTTGCTCGATGACTCGGGGAGTATGAACAACATTATCTGGGCGGCCGGCTTCGACCCGACGCTCGTACGCACCCAGGTGACTATTTGCCTCTCGAATGGTACGTGCCTGAAAGGCCGCGACCTGGACATGACCGACACCAATATTCCCTTGTCGAGTTTGACTCATGGAACATGCTCGAAGGCTGGATGGTACGGTTTCTATAAAAACAGCATTCTCGGCTGGGAGTCGCTTTGCCTGAAGCTTCCTGATCCGGTGGGGAGCGAGGACACGCGGTATACGGCGAATTATTTGTCCTACCTGATCAGCCTGTCCAACAATACCGACCGGGACTTCACCGACGGCTCGATACCCAACGATTACCGGATGAATGTGGCGCGCAACGTTTCCAAGACGTTGGTGGCCGGCAACCGTTCGCTGCGCATCGGCCTGTCCACGTTCAATCTTGCGGTCGGTAACCATAAGAATGACGGCGGTTACATCGCCCGCTCGATCAGCGATTTGTCGGCGGTCAGCGGCACCGTGACCCAGGCTCAGGCCGATACCAATTACAACGCACTGATCGCCGGGATCGACGAGCTGAGTGCGCAAGCCAATACACCGCTGGCGGAAGCCTACTACGAGATCACTCGCTATTTCCGTGGCATGGCGCCGTACAACAACTCGACGCCCGCCACTTATACCAGCCCGATTCAGTACCGTTGCCAGAAAAATTACGGGGTGGTGATCACCGATGGTCTGCCGACCTACGATCGAACCTTTCCGACCGACGACCCGCTGGGTGGCAGCCGGTTACCGAACTGGGACGGGATCAGCAGTAACGATGGTGCCGACCCCTCAGGCGATGATGAGGGCGATACCCTGTACCTGGATGACATTGCCAAGTTCGCCTTCGACATCGACATGCGCTCCACGGGAACCGATGCCACGGGCAAAAGCTGGAACGCCCTGGATTTTCCCAGGCAGTACATGAACACCTATACCGTGGGTTTCACCGCTGCAAACCAGATGTTGGCGGATGCCGCGACCTATGGGCAGGGCAAGTACTACCAGGCGAGCGACAGTGCGGGACTTAACAATGCACTGACTGCTGCCCTGAGCGACATCATTTCCAAGGCCGGCTCAGGTGGCAGTGGCGTGGCCAGCGGCACGACCCTGACCAGCGACTCGAGCTATTTCCAGACCAGCTACGATCCCAAGGACTGGCGGGGTACGATCAAGTCCTTCGGCTTCACGTCGGCGGGCGCGGTTAACACCGCCGCTGTGCTGTGGACGACCGACACCACCATCGTGCCCGGCGCCACTGCGCCGACCTACCAGTCCTGGAACACCCAGACCAACGCCGCGGTCACCCTGGCCTACAGCAATTTCTCTTCGGCGCAGCAAACCTCCCTCAACCAGGGGCTGCCCACTGGCATCAACGGCAACGATCTGGTGGAGTGGAGCAAGGGCATCAACAAAACCGGGCTGAAAGTTCGCAGTGTATTGCTCGGCGACATCATCAATTCGCCACTCGTGCTGGCTGCACCCACGGACAAAACCGCGTCAGATCTGGTGGGTGACACCACCTACAGCACCTACCTGACCACCAAAGCCGCCAACATGAATACCAGCCTGGTGGTGAATGCCAACGACGGTTTTGTAAACGTCATCAACTCGACCAACGGTGTCAGGCGTTATGCCTACATGCCCTCCAGCGTGCTGCCATCGCTGAATGACATCGCTGATCCCACTTACATCAACGGTGTGAGCCACCAGTTTCTGGTCGATGGTCAGGTCGGCGTGTTCGATGCCCAGCTCAACAGCGCGTGGAAAACCCTGGCGATTGGCGGAACAGGGGCGGGCGGTAAAACGTTCTATGCGTTGCAGCTATTCGACGCCTCGGCCGGTAACGTGACTAAAGCGCTTTGGGAAATCAGTGCACCGGCCACGGCCAGTACCGCGAACGTTTTCAATGATCTGGGTTATGCCTATGCACGTCCAGAAGTGGCACGCTTGGCTGATGGGCGCTGGGCTGCGTTTATCTCCAATGGCTATGGCAGCAACTCCGGAGTGGCAGCGTTGTATGTGGTGGATATTCGCGACGGCTCGCTGATCAAGAAAATCGTGGTCGACAGTACCGAAACCACTAACGGCCTGTCGTCGGTGAAGCTCAGGGTCAACTCGCAGAATGTAGTGCAGGCCGCCTATGGGGGGGACCTGAAAGGGCGGTTGTGGAAGTTCGATTTGAGTGGCACCACCACCGATACCTGGGGCGTGGCGTTTTCCGGCAAGCCGTTGTTCACCACTGCAGGTGGCGCGACCCAGCCGATTACCGCGCAACCGTTGCTGGCGGATCACGTGTTGGGCGGCAAGGAGGTGTTTTTCGGCACCGGCAAATTCAATGAGGTCGCCGACAAGACCAACAAGGATCTACAGGCGTTCTACGCGGTATGGGATGCCGAGGGGGGCGCGGGGCAAATCACCGTTTCCAGTTTGCAGGCGCAGGCGGTGACCGGCGTGTTTTCGGGCAGTACCGGGCAATTCATCACCACCAGCCAGAACGAGGTGACCTACCCGGCCAAGAAAGGCTGGTACTTGCCCTTGGTATACAACAACGTGCTGACGGGGGAGCGGGTGATCTATCAGGCCAGTCTGGTATCGGGGCGAATCGTTTTTACCACGCTCAGTGTGGATACCGTGGACCCCTGTGCCAGCTTCGGTACCGGCAAACTGGTCGAACTCGATGCGTTCAGCGGTAAGATGCTCAATTACGCGGTACTCGACACCAATGCCGACGGGGTGGTCGACGGTAACGACACGATTTCCAGCGGGGTGATCTTTACCGGTGGTATCCCGACCCTGAACGCGGTCGTCAATGACGCAACCCGCAAGATTGTGAACGACTCCGGTGGTGGCGTGACCACTCTGGTGGAAAAATCTGGTGGCGGCAGCGGCCGTCGCATCATGTGGCGACAAATACAGTAAGTGAGAGTGGGGCATGCGCAGATCCAACCGAGGTTTTACCCTGATCGAAATCATGATCGTGATCGCGATCATCGGGATCGTCATCACCATTGGCTATCCGAGCCTTACCGAGTACGTAAAAAAGGGCCGCCGTACTGAAGTCGCCGGGTTGCTTTCCGAGCAGGCGCAGATCCTCGAGCGTTTCTATTCGAAGAATAATGTCTACACCAATGCCACCGGTCTGAGCACCGGCAATGATTTCTACACCATCACCCCGACCCTGACCGATCAGACCTTCCTGCTGACGGCAACACGCAAGGCCGGTTCGACCATGGCCAGTGACAAGTGCGGTGATTTCACTCTCACCAATACCGGTGTCAGGAGCATGGTCAATGCCGTGTCCGGCCTGGCCACCAAGGATTGCTGGGGTCGCTGAGTTCCTTTTTCGGGCGCCTTTTGCGCCCTCTGTCTATTGAACGGTTGGATCAGAACATGAGCAGTCAACAGCAAGTGGTGATTGTCGGTGGCGGGGTGATTGGCCTGCTGACGGCGTTCAATCTCGCGTCCGAAGTGCAGAGCGTGGTGCTGCTGGACCGCTCGAACGTCGGTCAGGAATCTTCCTGGGCCGGTGGCGGGATCGTTTCGCCGCTCTACCCATGGCGCTACAGCCCGGCGGTCACTGCACTGGCTCATTGGTCCCAGGATTTTTATCCACAGCTGGCCCAGCGTTTGTTCGCTGCCACCGGTGTCGATCCTGAAGTGCACACCACCGGGTTGTATTGGCTGGACCTGGATGACGAGGCCGAAGCACGCGCCTGGGCCGAACGGGAGAACCGTCCGCTGCGGGCTGTGGATATCTCTGCGGCCCACGATGCGGTGCCGGTATTGGGCGCCGGTTTTTCGCGGGCGATCTACATGGCCGATGTGGCCAATGTGCGTAATCCACGGCTGGTGAAATCCCTCAAGGCCGCCTTGCTGGCGTTGCCGAACGTGACGATCCATGAACAATGCGAGGTCGGCGAATTTATCCGGGAAGGTTCTGTGGTGGTCGGGGTACAGACCTCGATGGGGGCCATTCGGGGTGATGAGGTGGTTTTGACAGCGGGGGCCTGGAGCGGTGACTTGCTGAAAAAGCTGGGCCTGGAGCTGCCGGTCGAACCGGTCAAGGGACAGATGATTCTCTACAAGTGCGCAGCGGACTTCCTTCCGAGCATGGTCCTGGCCAAGGGGCGTTATGCCATTCCCCGGCGCGACGGGCACATCCTGATCGGCAGTACGCTGGAGCATGAGGGCTTCGACAAGACGCCAACCGACACGGCGCTGGAAAGCCTGAAGGCATCGGCGGTGGAATTGATTCCGGCGTTGGCGGATGCCGAGGTGGTGGGGCATTGGGCGGGGTTGCGGCCCGGGTCGCCTGAAGGAATCCCCTATATCGGTCGGGTGCCGGGATATGACGGGCTCTGGCTCAATTGCGGGCATTACCGTAACGGGCTGGTGCTGGCGCCGGCGTCGTGTCAGTTGTTTGCCGATGTGATGCTGGGGCGGGCGCCGATTATCGACCCTGCGCCGTATGCGCCAGCTGGGCGTATTTGACCGCACATTCTTTGTCGTTGGTCAGATCGCCTTCGCGGGCAAGCCTCGCTCCTACAAGATCTGTGCAAGACACATAACCTGTAGGAGCGAGGCTTGCCCGCGAAGGGGCCCTCAATCCAGCCCCAATTTCTTCAGCCTGTAACGCATCGACCGAAACGACAGATTCAATCGCTGGGCCGCCGCCGTGCGGTTCCAGCGGGTTTCTTCCAGGGCCTGGAGGATGAGTTTGCGTTCGACGTTTTCCAGATAGGCTTCCAGATTATCGATCTGTGTCAGGTCCGGCACGCCGCCGTCCGGGTTGCAGTTGCCTTCAGCCAGGCGCAGGTCGCTGGCTTCGATCTGTTTGTTCTCGCACAAGGTGTGAGCCCGCTCGAGCATGTTCTCCAATTCCCGCACGTTTCCAGGAAAGCGATAGTTTTTCAGCGCTTCGAGGGCTTGCGGGTGGAGTTTTGCAGGGGGGTGGCCAGTGCTGGCCGCCAGTCGCTTGAGCATATTGTTGGCCAGAAGCTCAATGTCGTCGCGGCGTTCACGCAAGGACGGTACTCGCAGCTCGATCACGTTCAGGCGGTAGTACAGGTCCTGGCGAAAGCGTTCGGCGGCGACTTCGGCGTCGAGGTCTTTGTGGGTGGCGCAGAGGATGCGCACATCGACCACGGTTTCCTGCTGGCCACCGATGCTGCGAACGGCTTTCTCCTGAATCGCCCGCAGCAGTTTGACCTGCATTGCCAGCGGCAGGTCAGCCACTTCGTCGAGGAACAATGTACCGCCATGGGCGGCCTGGAACAGCCCGGGCTTGTCTTCGATGGCGCCGCTGAAACTGCCTTTGCGATGGCCGAAAAACTCGCTTTCCATCAGTTCTGACGGGATTGCCCCACAGTTCACCGGGACGAACGGTCGGCTGGCGCGCGGGCCTTGGTCGTGGATCAGTCGAGCGACCAGTTCCTTGCCGCTGCCGGACTCGCCACTGATGTACACCGGAGCCTGGCTGCGGGCCAGTTTGTCGATTTGTTTGCGCAGGTTGCGCATTGGCAGCGAGTCGCCCAGCAGTCGACGGTCGATGCCGCTGCTGGCGCCGCCTGGCGCTGGCAAACTCAGGGCGCTGATGACCAGTTCGCGCAGGCGGGTGAGGTCGACGGGTTTGGTCAGGAAGTCGAAGGCGCCGGCCTTGAGGGCATTTATTGCTGTCTCCAGGCTGCCGTAGGCGGTGATCATCGCCACCGGCACTTGCGCATAGCGCTGCTGGATATGCTGCACCAACGCCAGACCAGTGCCGTCAGGCAGGCGCATGTCGGTCAGGCACAGGTCGAACGTATCCCGTGCCAGTAGCGCCTGCGCCTCTGCGAGGTTGCGTGCGCTGAAGGTGTCGAGTTTCATCCGTCCCAGGGTGATTTCCAGGAGTTCGCGGATATCCGGCTCGTCGTCGACGATGAGGATTTTTTGCCGTGGGCTCGTGTTCAACTTTGTTTCCGTCCGTGAGCAAAGGTGATGCGAAAGCAGCCGCCGCCTTGGCGTGATTTGAAGTCTAGGCGGGCTTGATTGCTTTCGCACAGCTCACGGGACAGATAAAGCCCCAGGCCAGTACCCTGGCTGCTGGTGGTGAAAAACGGTTCGAACAAGTGCGTGCGCTGGTCCAGCGCAACGCCGGGGCCATCGTCCAGGACTTCCAGGGTCGGCAACTGGCTGTCAGGGTCGACAAACAACTCGAACCAGGCCTGCGCCTGATCATGCTTCAGGGCGCTATGGCGCCAGGCATTACGCAACAGGTTATCGAGAACCTGGGTCAGCTGATTCGGATCCATCAGGGTTTTGAAGTCTCCCGCACCGATGCGCAGGTGAATCTGCTGACGTTCGTTCGACCCTTCGCGGGTTTCGGCGACGAAATGCTCCAGCCACGGCTTCAAATCGAGCCGTTGCGGCACGGTTTGCTGACGACGGGACAATTGCAGGACGTTTTCGATTACCCGATTCATGCGCTGAGAGTGGTCTTGAATAATCTGCGTCAGACGCCGGTCCGCACCGTTCAGTTCCTCGGATTCCTGCAGTAACTGCGCGGCATGACTAATGGCGCCCAGTGGATTGCGGATCTCATGGGCAATCCCGGCGGTCAGGCGACCGAGGGCGGCAAGTTTCAGTTGTTGGGCCTGTTGGGCGATTTGGGCGAGGTCTTCGAGAAAAACCAGCGTCTGGTGGTGCGGGCTTTGGTCCAGGGCAATGAAGCTTGGTTGCAGCTCCAGGCCGCTGCTGGCGATTTTCAGGCTTTGTGGGCGTAACGTCGGATTGTTGAGCCACAGTTGGAGTCGCTCGACCAACGGTATCGAATAATCGTCGATCAACTGGCCGTCCAGTTTTTCCTGCCCCAGCAAGGTCAAGGCGCTGTGATTGGCCAGTTGCACCCGCCGCTGGTCGTCGAGCACCAGAATGCCGGTGCGCATGCGTTGCAGGATCAAGGCGTTGAGGGCTTCGAGACCGAGCACCTCGCTGGCTCGCTGTTCGGCCAGGGTTTCGCTGACCTCCAGTCGTCGGGTCAAGCCCTGCACCAGCAGCGCCGCGGCAAAACACAGGGCGCCGAGGGTGCCGATTTGCAGGTAATCACTGGGGCTGGCGGGGTGGTTGAAGCTCAGGATGAAGCTCAAACCCACGATGCCAAGGGCACCGACCGCTGCGATCAGCAGACCGACACGCCCACGCAGCAAGGTATTGCTGATGGCCACCGAGACGATCAGCAAGTTGCCGATGGCGCTGGCCATGCCGCCTGCGGCATAGAACAGGCCGCACAGCAGCAGGACATCGACTAGCGCCAGGCCGAACAGCTGCGCGGGGCGCCGGGTGTTCCCCAGAAAGACCACCAGCAGGATATTCAGCACCAGGTACAACCAGCTGCCGTTGCGCAGCAGGTTGTCATCGGCGAACTTCAGCAACTGGTTGTCCATGTTGCTGGAGATCAACAGCACCAGGGTGATGCCGACGCTTAAGCGGTAGAGGTGATAGAGGCGCAGCAGTCGCTGGGCCTGTTTGTTGCCGGGGCTGGGCGTCTCAGCGATCACTGGAGCCCGGGCCTTGCTCAAGGTGAGCCTGGCTGCAATACCACTGTTGTTCGAGTTTCAACGCGCGGTCGCGGGGCAGGTGTACGCCACAATGAGCGCAGCGAACCATGGGCGGAGCATCTTGCTCGCGCGGCATATTGGCGACCGACGTCGGGCCCTTGAACTTGCGCCAGAACCATACGGCAGCGGCAATCAGGGCGATCCAGAACAATAGACGAAGCATGGTGAGCTGCTTTTTGATTAATGAATTGGCAGTTTAGCCAAGGACGGGTCAAGCGCACAGCGCAATACGCTCACCCAAAAATCCGGCAATAAAAAAGGCGCCTCGAAAGGCGCCTTCTCGGTACAACAACCCGGCGTCAGTCAAACACGCCGAAGGTCATGTAGCTGAACCACGAGCGGTCGGTGCTGTTGGCTTCGGACTCGTGTTTCTCTTCTTCGATCACATCGCCGTTTTCATTTTTAGGCTTGAGCTCGTTCGGAATCGCGTCCTTGGCATCCTGGAACTGCTTCTGCACGTCCTGGTTGGCGCGGGTTTCGCCCGGCGGCAGCGGCGGACGGGATTCGATCAGGCCCAGGGTGGCCTTGCTCAGCCACGAACGGTTGTCGGCTTCGGCTACCCTCGGCACAAACTGACCGTCCACCAGGCTTGGGTGGTTCGGGTAGTTGAGTTTCAGGGTTTCGAGGCTGGTCGCGGCCAGTTCGTCCAGGTGCAGACGCTGGTAGGCTTCGGTCATCACCGCCAGGCCGTCACCGACCGATGGGGTTTCCTGGAAGTTTTCCACCACGTAACGACCACGGTTGGCGGCGGCAACGTAGGCCTGACGGGTCAGGTAGTAGTCGGCAACGTGGATTTCGTAGGCCGCCAGCAGGTTGCGCAGGTAAATCATGCGCTGCTTGGCGTCCGGCGCGTAGCGGCTGTTCGGGTAGCGGCTGGTCAGCTGGGCGAACTCGTTGTAGGAGTCGCGGGCGGCGCCCGGGTCACGCTTGGTCATATCCAGTGGCAGGAAGCGCGCCAGCAGGCCGACGTCCTGGTCAAAAGAGGTCAGACCCTTGAGGTAGTAGGCGTAATCGACGTTCGGGTGCTGCGGGTGCAAGCGAATGAATCGCTCGGCGGCGGACTTCGCAGCCTCAGGCTCGGAGTTCTTGTAGTTGGCGTAGATGAGCTCGAGCTGAGCCTGATCGGCATAGCGACCGAACGGATAACGCGACTCCAGGGCCTTCAGCTTGGCTGTGGCGCTGGTGTAGCTATTGTTGTCCAGATCGTGCTGAGCCTGCTGGTACAGCTCGACTTCGCTCAGGTTTTCGTCTACGACTTCCTTCGATGAGCAAGCAGCGGTCAATGCGAGGATGGCGATCAGCAGCAGGTGTTTCACTTGCATGGCGGCTTGCGTCCCTATGACGGCCGCTGTCTTGGGCGGGGCCGTCCTGTTATGATGAGTGCCCCGTTGAAAAGCCTCGGGGCAAAAGACGCCGTATTTAACCACAAGCGCGCAGCCGAAACCAAAGGCTGTGCCGACGCCTAGTCTGAGCATGTCCGATAAAATTGAACTTCGCGCAGAGGTGCCGTCCGAATTGGGCGGCCAACGCCTCGATCAAGTCGCCGCACAACTATTCGCTGAGCACTCGCGCTCGCGCCTTTCCGCCTGGATCAAAGACGGCCGCCTGACTGTGGATGGGGCGGTTATCCGCCCGCGAGACATCGTTCACGGTGGCGCCATCCTTGAACTGACTGCCGAGCAGGAAGCTCAGGGTGAATGGATCGCTCAAGACATCGAGCTGGACATCGTCTATGAAGACGACGACATCCTGGTGATCAACAAGCCTGCGGGCCTGGTGGTGCATCCGGCCGCCGGTCACGCCGACGGTACCTTGCTCAACGCCTTGCTGCACCACGTGCCGGACATCATCAATGTGCCCCGCGCCGGTATCGTGCATCGCCTGGACAAGGACACCACCGGTCTGATGGTGGTGGCCAAGACCATTCAGGCGCAGACACAGCTGGTCACGCAATTGCAGAGCCGCAGCGTCAGCCGGATCTACGAGTGCATCGTGATCGGTGTGGTGACGGCCGGCGGCAAGATCAACGCACCGATCGGTCGTCACGGCCAGCAGCGCCAGCGCATGGCGGTGATGGAAGGTGGCAAGCAAGCCGTCAGCCACTACCGCGTGCTCGAGCGTTTCCGCTCCCACACTCATGTGCGGGTGAAGCTGGAAACCGGTCGTACGCACCAGATTCGCGTGCACATGGCGCACATCAACTACCCGTTGGTCGGAGATCCTGCCTACGGCGGTCGTTTCCGTATTCCACCGGCCGCCAGCGTGACCATGGTCGAATCCCTGAAGAATTTCCCGCGTCAGGCGCTGCATGCGCGGTTCCTGGAGCTGGATCATCCGACCACCGGTAAACGCATGAGCTGGGAATCGCCACTGCCGGATGACTTCGTCTGGTTGCTGTCGCTGCTCAAGCAAGACCGCGAGGCGTTCATCGGATGACCTGGCTGACGCCTGACTGGCCCGCGCCGGCCCGCGTCAAAGCCTGCGTTACCACCCGTGCGGGCGGCGTCAGTCTGGCGCCGTTCGACAGCCTCAACCTGGGCGATCATGTCGACGACAGCCCTGAAGCCGTCGCCGAAAACCGCCGTCGCCTCACCGATCACTTCTCGATTCAACCGGCCTGGCTGCAACAGGTTCACGGCATTGTCGTGGCTGATGCTGACCCAAGCCAGGTTGTCACCGCTGACGCCAGCTGGACGGCAACGCCCGGTATCGCCTGCGCGGTGATGACCGCCGATTGCCTGCCGGCGCTGTTCTGTGACCGTGCCGGCACCCGCGTTGCTGCCGCCCATGCCGGTTGGCGCGGGTTGGCGGCGGGTGTGCTGGAAGCGACCCTCGACAGTCTGGCCGTGCCGCCTGAAGACGTGCTCGTCTGGCTTGGCCCGGCCATTGGTCCGCAAGCCTTCGAAGTCGGTCCCGAAGTGCGCGAAGCCTTCGTCCAGCAACTGCCTGAAACCGCTAACGCCTTCGTACCGAGCCACAACGCCGGCAAATTCATGGCTGACATCTATGAACTGGCGCGTTTGCGTCTGGCCGCTCGCGGTGTCACGGCTGTTTATGGCGGTGGTTTCTGTACAGTGACCGATCCACGTTTCTTTTCTTACCGCCGCAGCCCTCGCACCGGCCGGTTTGCCTCCCTGGTTTGGCTCGAACACTAGACTCGAACGCTAGACTTCTCTGATCTGCATCAACTCCACTGCGCTTGAATCTCCCAGAATCGACCACATCTATAGCGGTATCTGGCAGGTTTCTTTATTCGGGATGTTTATAGGTCCGGCCTGCTCAAAAGGAAGGTGAACCCATGCGTATAGACCGTTTAACCAGCAAGTTACAGTTAGCCTTGTCCGACGCCCAATCCCTGGCTGTCGGTCTCGATCATCCGGCCATTGAACCGGCGCATTTGATGCAGGCCATGCTTGAACAGCAGGGTGGTTCGATCAAACCCCTGCTGATGCAGGTGGGTTTCGACGTCAACAGCCTGCGTAAAGAGCTGACCAAAGCGCTCGATCAGCTGCCGAAAATCCAGAACCCGACCGGCGACGTGAACATGTCGCAGGATCTGGCGCGTCTGCTCAACCAGGCCGATCGCCTGGCCCAGCAGAAGGGCGACCAATTCATCTCCAGCGAACTGGTGCTGCTCGCCGCGATGGACGAGAACAGCAAGCTCGGCAAATTGCTGCTCGGCCAGGGCGTGAGCAAGAAAGCCCTGGAAAATGCAATCAACAACCTGCGCGGCGGTGAGGCAGTCAATGACGCCAACCACGAAGAATCGCGTCAGGCGCTGGATAAATACACCATCGACCTGACCAAGCGCGCCGAAGAGGGCAAGCTCGATCCGGTGATTGGCCGTGACGACGAAATTCGCCGCACGATTCAGGTCCTGCAACGCCGCACCAAGAACAACCCGGTGCTGATCGGTGAGCCTGGCGTGGGTAAAACCGCGATCGCCGAAGGCTTGGCCCAGCGCATCATCAACGGGGAAGTGCCCGATGGCCTGAGAGGCAAGCGCCTGTTGTCCCTGGACATGGGGGCGCTGATTGCCGGTGCCAAATACCGTGGCGAATTCGAAGAGCGCCTCAAGTCTCTGCTCAATGAACTGTCGAAGCAGGAAGGGCAGATCATTCTGTTCATCGACGAATTGCACACCATGGTCGGTGCCGGCAAGGGCGAAGGCTCGATGGACGCCGGCAACATGCTCAAACCGGCATTGGCTCGCGGTGAGCTGCATTGCGTCGGCGCGACCACGCTCAACGAGTACCGCCAATATATAGAGAAGGACGCGGCCCTCGAACGGCGCTTCCAGAAAGTCCTGGTGGACGAGCCGAGCGAAGAAGACACCATCGCCATCCTGCGAGGCCTGAAAGAGCGCTACGAAGTTCACCACAAGGTGGCAATCACCGACGGTGCAATCATCGCCGCGGCCAAGCTCAGTCATCGCTACATCACTGACCGTCAGCTGCCGGACAAGGCGATCGACCTGATCGACGAAGCTGCTAGCCGCATCCGCATGGAGATCGACTCCAAGCCGGAAGTGCTGGACCGTCTGGAGCGTCGCCTGATTCAGCTGAAGGTGGAATCCCAGGCGCTGAAGAAAGAAAGCGACGACGCGGCGAAGAAACGTCTGGAAAAACTGCAGGAAGAAATCGCCCGTCACGAGCGTGAGTATTCGGACCTCGAAGAAATCTGGAACTCAGAAAAAGCCGAAGTTCATGGTTCGGCGCAGATCCAGCAGAAAATCGAACAGTCCCGTCAGGAACTGGAAGCCGCACGCCGTAAAGGCGACCTGAACCGCATGGCCGAGCTGCAATACGGGGTGATCCCGGACCTGGAGCGCAGCCTGCAAATGGTCGACCAGCATGGCAAAAGCGAAAATCAGTTGCTGCGCAGCAAGGTGACTGAAGAAGAGATCGCTGAAGTCGTGTCGAAGTGGACCGGCATCCCCGTGGCGAAAATGCTCGAGGGCGAGCGCGAAAAACTGATGAAGATGGAAAGCCTGTTGCACCAACGTGTGATTGGTCAGGACGAAGCAGTGATCGCCGTCTCCAACGCAGTGCGGCGTTCCCGTGCCGGGTTGTCCGATCCGAATCGCCCGAGCGGTTCGTTCATGTTCCTCGGCCCGACCGGTGTCGGTAAAACCGAGTTATGCAAGGCGCTGGCCGAGTTCCTCTTTGATACCGAAGAGGCGATGGTACGGATCGATATGTCCGAGTTCATGGAGAAACATTCCGTGGCTCGTCTGATCGGCGCGCCACCAGGCTACGTGGGCTATGAGGAGGGCGGTTACCTGACCGAGGCGGTGCGTCGCAAGCCTTACTCGGTGATCCTCCTGGATGAGGTCGAGAAGGCCCACCCGGACGTGTTCAACATCTTGCTGCAAGTGCTCGAAGATGGCCGTTTGACCGACAGCCATGGCCGCACGGTGGATTTCAAAAATACCGTGATCGTCATGACCTCCAACCTGGGGTCGGTGCAGATCCAGGAACTGATAGGGGATCGCGAAGCGCAGCGTGCGGCGGTGATGGATGCGATTTCCACGCACTTCCGGCCGGAGTTCATCAACCGGGTCGACGAAGTGGTGATCTTCGAACCATTGGCTCGGGATCAGATCGCCGGCATTACCGAGATCCAGTTGGGCCGCCTGCGTAGCCGCCTCACCGAGCGCGAGCTGAAGCTTGAGCTGAGCCCGGAAGCGATGGATAAGCTGATCGCCGTCGGTTACGACCCGGTCTATGGCGCACGGCCGCTCAAACGGGCGATCCAGCGCTGGATCGAGAACCCGCTGGCACAGCTGATCCTATCGGGTCGTTTCATGCCCGGAGAGACCGCCAAAGGTGTGGTGGAGAACGACGAAATCGTCTTCGTCTGATCCCCAGTGGCAACAAAATGAAAGAGGCCTCGCATTGCGAGGCCTTTTTTTCGATAGGCTGTTGAACTCAAAGGAAAATGCTTGTAAAGTGCGCCCCGCAGTAAGTCACCCCGATGGGGTTTCTGCTCCCCAAGCAGGAATCTGAAATAAGTTGCAAATCATTAACTTGAAAGCAATTTAGGGGGTTGACAGAGGTGCTTAAGATTGTAGAATAGCGCGCCTCAGACACACGAACGCAGCGATGCGAACGGGTAGAAGAGGTGAAGCAAGCTTCACAGTTTTAAATTGAAATACCAGTTGTAATTGAAATATGTAGTTCCGTGATAGCTCAGTCGGTAGAGCAAATGACTGTTAATCATTGGGTCCCAGGTTCGAGTCCTGGTCACGGAGCCAATTTCAAACCGGGGTATAGCGCAGTCCGGTAGCGCGCCTGCTTTGGGAGCAGGATGTCAGGAGTTCGAATCCCCTTACCCCGACCATTTTTGGGTCGTTAGCTCAGTTGGTAGAGCAGTTGGCTTTTAACCAATTGGTCGTAGGTTCGAATCCCACACGACCCACCATTTTTGAAACCAGTTAGCGCTGGAATCGAATCTTAAGATCAGACGCCAAAAGCTCTGTTCGCAGAAGGCGCCTTTCAAAGGTGCCTTTTTTTTACCGGGGTATAGCGCAGTCCGGTAGCGCGCCTGCTTTGGGAGCAGGATGTCAGGAGTTCGAATCCCCTTACCCCGACCATATTAAAAATCCTCGTATCGAAAGATACGGGGATTTTTTTTGCCTTGAACAAATGCAGATTGCTTCCAGTGCAACCGAAGCGCAGGGCCGGGCCGGTGCTTTCGGTAAATCCTCCAGACAAAAAAAGCCCTGCTTATCGATGGAAAAGCAGGGCTTGGCTCTTCAGGGCTAAGTCTTCGCAGACTTAGCTGTTGTC
This sequence comes from Pseudomonas sp. GW822-FHT02G04, assembly GCF_058802085.1. Lineage (NCBI taxonomy): Bacteria > Pseudomonadati > Pseudomonadota > Gammaproteobacteria > Pseudomonadales > Pseudomonadaceae > Pseudomonas > Pseudomonas sp. GW822-FHT02G04. Next base: position 55,570 of record NZ_JBXANU010000006.1, on the reverse strand, counting down.
TTTCAGGTGCTCGAACAAGCCTTTTGGCATTTGTTTGCCGTTGGCTTCGTAGTTGGCTTTCACGTTATCGAAAGCCTCTTGCTCCGAGATTTGACCATCGTGGTTGGTGTCGATCTTGTCGAAGTCTCCCTTGGGCGCCACTTTCAGGAACTCCGCACGGGACACCTGACCATCGCCATCGGTGTCGGTCTTGGCCATCGAGGCATCGCCGCACTTGCCTTCGCCACATTTGCCTTCTGGGGTTTTTACCGAAGTTTCGGCCGAGGCGACCATGTAGCCCTGGGTCAGTGGCTGCGCGGCGAATACGGAACCGGACAACATCAGGCCGCCGGCCAGGACAGCACCAAGCAGGCCAACGGTATTTTTGCTGAGAGTAGTGGTACGGGACATTACAAATCTCCTGGGTTGCACGACACAACCGTTCGATAAAGGACGCCACGCAAGTGCGGCGATGACCGAAGCAGGCGGTGCCTTGCTCGGGTGTGGCCATTTAGCGGGCGCGGTGTATCGCTACTGTGTCGCGCAACGGGGGAGTTTGTAAGCGAAGGGGCGCAATCGTGGGGGAGATACAGTGAGACACATAGGTGTCAGGAAGTTGGACCGAGACGCCTGCTTCGCGGGCAAGCCTCGCTCCTACGGGGGAGTCGATGCATCTTTCGATTTGACTCCGAACTGTAGGAGCGAGGCTTGCCCGCGAAGAGACCCTAAGTGATGCCGAAGCTCTTAATGCAACTTGAGCCGCGGCTCGGTCCCACGCCCAATCTTGCTACCAAGCATCAACATCGCCGTACGGAACGCGCCATACAGTGCCATCTGGTGCATGCGGTACAGCGACACGTAAAACATCCGCGCCAGCCAGCCCTCTAGCATCACGCTGCCGGTCAGGTTGCCCATCAAGTTACCCACAGCCGAAAAACGCGACAGCGAGATCAGCGAGCCGTAGTCGGTGTATTTGTATTCCGGCAGGGCCTTGCCTTCGATCCGCAGTTTCAGCGATTTGGCCAGCAACGAAGCCTGTTGGTGGGCCGCCTGGGCACGCGGCGGCACATTGCGGTCGCTGCCCGGTTGCGGACAGGCCGCGCAGTCACCGAAGGCGAAGATGTTCTCGTCGCGGGTGGTTTGCAGGGTCGGCAGCACTTGCAGCTGGTTGATGCGGTTGGTTTCCAGGCCATCGATATCCTTGAGGAAACCCGGCGCACGAATCCCGGCGGCCCAGACTTTGAGGCTGGCGTTGATTACCTGGCCGTCGGCGGTAATCAAGCTGTCGGCGGTCACTTCGCTGACCGCGGCATTGGTCATGACGTTGACCCCGAGTTTCTCCAGGGTTTTATGCACAGGCCCGCCGATCCGCTCCGGCAGCGCCGGGAGAACCCGTGGCCCGGCTTCGATCAGGGTGATGTGCATGTTTTCCGGCTTGATCCGGTCCAGACCATAAGCTGCCAGTTCATGGGCGGCGTTGTGCAGTTCCGCTGCCAGTTCGACCCCGGTGGCACCGGCGCCGACGATGGCCACGCTGATCTGTTGCACCGTGTCAGTCTGCCCGGCGTGCGCGCGCAGGTAGTGATTGAGCAGTTGCTGATGGAAGCGCTCGGCCTGTTTGCGGGTGTCGAGGAACAGGCAATGCTGCGCAGCGCCTTGAGTGCCGAAGTCATTGGTGGTGCTGCCGACAGCAATCACCAGCGAGTCGTAAGGCACTTCGCGCGCCGGCACCAGTTCCAGGCCAGCATCGTCGTAGGTGGCGGCCAGCTGGATTTTTTTCTGCGCGCGATCGAGCCCGCTCATGCGCCCCAGCTGGAACTCGAAGTGGTTCCATTTTGCCTGGGCGACATAGTTGAGTTCGTCTTCGGAAGAGTTCAGGGAACCCGCCGCGACTTCGTGCAACAGCGGTTTCCAGATGTGGGTCAGGTTCGCGTCGACCAGCATCACACTGGCCGTGCCGCGCTTGCCCAGAGTCTTACCCAGACGGGTAGCCAACTCCAGACCGCCGGCGCCGCCGCCAACGATGACAATACGATGAGTCATGGGGATATCTCGCAAGGCTAAAAGAAATCGGTGCAATTACCCGAGCGAGCGCGATGCAGCTCATAGCGTCAGGTAACTGATCAGGCGGCTCAACAGGCCTAAACCAATGGTCACTGCCAGCACCACCACCAGAAGCATCCACGGCCGGAAAGGCCGGCGCTCGACTCGGTGCTGGGACAGGTGCAGGTACTCTTCGACATGCTTCTGGTCGTCGGGGTTCAGGCGGCTGGTCATATTGGGCCTCGTCAGGTAGACGTTGCTGAATGTGAGGAAGCTACAGCGCGCAGCGATATTGCGAACTGTCCGGTGTGGAGCGGAGCATAGCCGCTGGCTGGAGTGGCTCGACGCTCACCGTGTCGTCCAGGCGAATGATGCCACTTTGTAACACTCGGCGACCCGCTCCTGCAACGGACTCACAAGCTGATCCCGACATCGAAGACGATGCTGCGCCCCAGGTTGCTGCGCAGGAAATCCGGGGCATCGGGGTGGGCGAAGAGCACGCGGGCGAAGGTCGGGCCGACCAGCGACAACGAGCGCCAGCCCTGGCGCAGGTATTCGGTGGGGGGCGGAAAGTGGCTGTTGAGGTCCAGCACTTCGCGCTTGAGGCTGGCGAAGGCGATGATGTCCAGATCCCCCAGGTCCATACCGCGTTCTTTGTAGTTGTGGGCTTTTTTGCGCAAGGTCGGCGCCAGTCTCAGCAGGAATTCATTGGCCGGGATCCGCCGGGGCTTGGCCTCGCGGCGCACCAGCTGGCTCAGGGAGAACGCGCTGCGCCGACGTTGCAGCTCATCACGCCATTCGTCGTTGAGGCGCCGGCCCTCGTCGAGCACGAAGAACACCTCGAAATTCGCGTCGCGAAACAGCACGTCCGGTGGCTCTCCGGCGGGGGCAAACTCATCGGCGCGATAGGGAATGTTCAGACCTTGCAGCAGGCGCTGGCAAACCCAACGCTCACGCTCCCATTTGCGGGCATTGGAAAGGAACGTGTTGGCTTGCTCGGCCGCAATGGTCAGCAGGCGTAAATAATCGGAGTCATCCATAGGCCCAAGCTTAGCGTTCAAATGTGATCTGAATAATAAAGTCGGTCGCGATTTTTTTCAGATAGAGCCTTTTCTGGCGTGCCTATGGAGTCAGCAGCGTCGGTCCCTGGTTGTCTGGCCCGGGTTCTTGCGCTTGATCGTCCACCCATTGCCAGAACAGCCGATAGCCGACCGCCAGTATCACGGGGCCGATAAACAGGCCGAGGATACCGCTCGTGACCATGCCGCCCAAGGCACCGATCAGCACCACCGGCATTGGCACATCGACACCTCGACCTAGCAGCAACGGTTTGAGGACGTTATCTACCAGGCCCGCAACGAAGACATAGATGGCAAACACAATGGTCGCCGTACTGGCACCTTCGCTCGCGAAGACGTAGACGATGACCGGAACGGTAATCAGGGTGGCCGGTAATTGCATGATGCCAATAAGCAGTACCGCCAAGGCGAGAAGACCTGCGCCGGGGATGCCCATGAACACAAAGCCGATGCCGATCAACAGCATCTGAATGAAGGCGATGCCGACCACGCCCAACGCCACTGCCCGGATGGTCGCGGTGCACAGCTCGGTGATTTTCGGTCCCTTGACCGGACCGCAGAAGCGCGAAGCGATTTGCACTGCGCTGCGGTGGCCACTTTCACCATAGGCTAAAAAAATACCGGCAATAATCAGGGCGAAAATGAATAAAAGGAGCCCCATGCCGGCACCCGCCAGCCTGCTCAGCAGGGAGAGGCTGACACCTTTGATTTGCGGTATGAACTTCTGTAGCAGGTCGGGCAGGTTGGTGACAGCTTGTGTCCATAAGCCATGAAGGGGTTTGCCCACGAGTGGCCAGCCGGCTACCGCATCGGACGGAGGGGGGATATGGAAACTGTCACTTTTGACCATGCTTATCGCCCGTTCCACGGAGTCTGCAATCGAGGTTCCCAGCAAATAGGCAGGCACCATCAGGATGCAGATGGCGATCAGCACGATCAGCGTCGCGCTGAGCCCGTCCTTGTTTCCCAGCACGCGTTTGAACCTGACTTGCGATGGGTAGAGGGTGATTGCCAGGATTATCGACCACAGCATCAGATCGAGGAATGGACTGAATATCTGGAAGCAGAAAACCACCAGAACGGCAATCAACCCGGCACGAATCAGTACATCGAGCAGACCTCGGGAGAAAGCCTTCTCGGAAATGGGCGTGGGAACCATCGATTTTCCTCCTGTAGATAGGAGCAAAGGCATGAACCGGGTAAGTCCAGCATAGACGTGCTCCTCGCCACGGGTTTCTCTGATTCAAGACCCTCTTTCCCCACCCAGCGCCCGGTTCCGGGCAGTGCACAAAACGGATAGCGATCTGCGCAAAGCGGATATTGCCCTGCGCCTGGCGTCTTTACCCTCGGCTATACGGACGTTAGCCGCGTTACCGACTCTTAAAAAAACAACAACAAGAGATAGATGCCATGCGCAAGATTGACGTACACGAGGTTATCGACAAAGCACGATTCAACCGCTTTCACTGGATGGTGCTGTTCTGGTGCGCCCTGATCATCATTTTCGACGGTTACGATTTGGTGATCTACGGCGTGGTGTTGCCGATGCTGATGAAAGAGTGGGGGCTCAGTCCTCTGCAAGCCGGCGCATTGGGAAGTTACGCACTGTTTGGAATGATGTTCGGCGCGCTGTTTTTCGGCCCGCTGTCGGACAAGATCGGCCGCAAAAAAGCCATCACCCTGTGCGTGATGCTGTTTAGCGGTTTTACCGTGCTCAACGGTTTTGCCAGTAACCCCACCGAATTTGGCCTCTGTCGGTTCATTGCCGGGCTGGGCATTGGCGGGGTGATGCCCAACGTCGTGGCGCTGATGAACGAATACGCGCCGAAGAAAATCCGCAGCACGCTGGTGGCGATCATGTTCAGCGGCTACTCGGTGGGCGGCATGCTTTCGGCGGGGCTTGGCATCGTGTTGATCCCGAGTTTTGGCTGGCAGTCGGTGTTTTACGTGGCGGTGCTGCCGTTGCTGTTGTTGCCGTTGATCATGTACTTCCTGCCCGAATCGGTGGGTTTCATGCTGCGTCAGGGGCGTGATGAAGAAGCGCGCAACATTCTCCAGCGAGTCGATCCGGCGTACATCGCGCAAACCGGCGATCAGCTGCACATGAGCGAAGTGAAGGGCAGCGGCACCCCGGTGTTGCAGTTGTTTCGTGAGGGGCGGGCGCTGCGCACACTGATGCTGTGGCTGGCATTTTTCTGCTGCTTGCTGATGGTCTACGCCTTGAGTTCCTGGCTACCGAAACTGATGGCCAACGCCGGTTACAGCCTGGGCTCGAGCCTGTCGTTCCTGCTGGTGCTCAACTTCGGCGCCATTTTCGGCGCGGTCGGCGGCGGTGTACTGGGTGACAAACTCAACCTGCCGCGCGTGTTGGCGGGGTTCTTCATCGTTGCGGCGGCATCGATCACCTTGCTTGGCTTCAACAGTCCGATGCCGGTGTTGTACCTGCTGATCGCCATCGCTGGCGCCACCACCATCGGCTCGCAGATTCTGCTGTACGCCTGCGCCGCGCAGTTCTACTCCATGGCCATTCGCTCCACCGGTTTGGGCTGGGCGTCGGGCATCGGCCGCAACGGCGCCATCGTCGGCCCGCTGCTGGGCGGTGCCTTGCTGGGGATCAGCCTGCCGCTGCAACTGAACTTCATGGCGTTTGCCTTGCCCGGTGCGGTGGCCGCCATTGCCATGACCGTGTTCGCGATCAGCAGTCAGCGTAGCGCCAAACAAGCGCTGTCGGGCCTGCGCCATGGTTCGCCTGACGGGTCTGTCGGCGACGTTTCATGAAAGCGTTATTCCGGGATTTTTCCTTGTCGGCTGCCGTCGCCGGATTTATCGCGACGGTGATTTCCTACGCGGGCCCCTTGGTGATCATCTTTCAGGCTGCCGAAACCGCGCACCTCTCGCGAGAAGTGCTGTCGTCGTGGGTCTGGGCGATTTCCATCGGCAGCGCCGTGCTCGGCATCGGTTTGAGCCTGCGTTACCGGGTGCCGGTGATCATCGCGTGGTCGGCGCCGGGCTCGGCGTTGCTGGTGGCGCTGTTGCCGGGAATCTCCATGCCCGAAGCGGTGGGCGCATACCTGGTCAGCAGCCTGATTATCTTTCTGGTCGGGGTGTCGGGGGCATTTGACCGGATCATCGGCAAGCTGCCCGCGGCGATTGCGGCGGCGATGCTGGCGGGGATTCTGTTCAGTTTCGGCACCGGGTTGTTCGTCTCGTTGCAAGGCAAGCCGCTGCTGGTGCTGGCGATGTTTGCCACGTATCTGATCTGCAAACGGGTGATGCCGCGATATGCGGTGTTGATGGTGCTGCTGGTGGGCTGTTCCATCGCGTTTCTCGCCGGTGATTTGCACCGCGAAGCGCTGGTGATCGGTTTGGCCACTCCAGTGTGGATCACGCCTGCGTTCAGTTTGAGCGCGACGCTGAATATCGCCTTGCCGCTGGTGATGGTGGCGCTGACCGGCCAGTTTGTCCCCGGCATGGCGGTGCTGCGCGCCAGCGGCTACGCAACGCCCGCCGGCCCGATCATCGCCAGCAGTGCGTTGGGCACGGCGCTGTTGGCGCCGTTCGGTTGTCACGGGCTGAATCTGGCGGCGATTACCGCCGCCATTTGTACCGGCCCCGAGGCCCATGAAAATCCGGGCAAGCGCTATGTGGCCGGGGTTGCGGGCGGTCTCTGTTATTTGGTGCTGGGGATCTTTGGCGCCACGCTGGTTTCGTTGTTTTCAGCGTTCCCCAAAGAGCTGATCGCGGCCCTGGCCGGGCTGGCGTTGTTCGCCGCGATCGCCGGGGCACTGGCTGGCGCAATGGCGGTGCCGAGTGATCGCGAAGCCGCGCTGGTGACCTTTCTCACTACCGCCTCGGGCATGTCGCTGTTTGGGTTGTCTGCCGCTTTCTGGGGACTGATTTTCGGCATGGTCACCCACTTGTTTTTAAGCGCCCGTCGTCCCGTCCCTAGCGGCGAAATCGCCGCAATCGAATCACTTCAACCTGTCGATCAATAAAAATAAGAGAAAAAACGATGAAACAGATTTTCCCAACAACCGGTTCAGTGTTGTCCATGGCTGTCGTCTCGAGTTTCTCCGCCGGCGCGATGGCCGCCGAGGGCGGCTTCATCGAAGACACCACCGCCACCTTGCAAGCGCGCAATTACTACTTCAGCCGGGACTTCTCCGACATCGTCGGCGCCAATAAACAGTCGAAGGCCGAAGAGTGGGCGCAGGGCTTCATTCTCAACGTCAAATCCGGTTACGCCCAGGGGCCTGTCGGTTTTGGTGTGGATGTCATTGGCCTGCTCGGCCTCAAACTAGACAGCGGCCCGGATCGGGTCAATACCGGTTTGTTGCCGGTGCACGATGATGGACGCGCGGCGAATGAATACAGTCGTCTGGAAGGCGCGCTGAAGGTGCGTTACTCCAAGACCGAATTGAAGGTGGGTGAGCTGCAACCCAACCTGCCGGTGCTGGCCTTCAGCGATATCCGTCTGCTGCCGCCCAGCTATCAGGGCGCAAGCATCAGCTCCAATGAGATCGAAGGCCTGACCTTGCAGGGCGGCCATTTGAGTTCGACCAGCCTGCGCAACGAGGCCGGTGACGAAAAAATGCAAGCCATGCTCGGTCATGTACCCCAGCGTCAGGTCAGCAGCGATGGTTTCAACTTTGCCGGCGCCGATTACGCCTTCAATGACAAACGCAGCTCGGTCAGCGCCTGGTTCGGGCAATTGGAAGACATCTACAACCAGCGCTTTCTCGGCTTCAAGCACAGCGAGCCGCTGGGAGAGTGGACCCTGGGCGCCAACCTTGGCTATTACGATTCGCGCGAAGACGGCAAAAAGTTGTTGGGCAACATCGACAACCAGGCGTTCTTCTCTTTGCTGTCGGCCAAGCGCGGCGGTCACACGTTTTATGTCGGCTACCAGGGCATGTTCGGCGACAGCGCCTTTCCGCGAGTGTTTGCCAACATCTCACCGCTGGGCAACGAGGTGCCGACCTACGAGTTTGCCTACACCGATGAGCGTTCCTGGCAGGCGCGTTACGACTACGACTTCGCCGCCCTCGGCGTGCCGGGGCTGACCAGCACCGTGCGTTACATCACCGGCAATAACGTCGATACCGGCAAGGGGTTTGAAGGCAAGGATCGCGAGCGCGATCTGGACATCGGCTATGTGTTGCAAAGCGGCAGCCTCAAAGGCCTCGGGATCCGCGTGCGCAACGCCATGGCGCGTTCCAACTACCGCAGTGATATCGACGAGAACCGCCTGATTCTCAGCTACACATGGAAGTTGTTATGAGCCGGTGATCACAGATCAGTGGTGCAATTACCCATGACTTCGTACGTCACGCGGTGGGTCTGGCCCTGATGATCGATATATTCCATGGTCGCTGGCACGACTCCGCAGGCGGTTGCGGTGTTTGTCACTGAAACTACTTTGGCGATGTCCAGCGGCTGTGCCGGGTTGTACGGGGTGGCAGCGGCTGGCTCGTTGGCGGCCAGGGCCGAGGTGGCTGCGAGGGTCAGGAACAGGCTGGTCAGGGTTTTCATTTTTCTGTGCTCTGTGTGGGTTCCAGTGTCTGAATTTTAGTCTTTGCCTGTGGGTGATAAAGGGGGTTGGGTCTGATTCAGTCTTGCAGGAAATGTAATAATCGCTGTTGATTGTGTGCATATCCGTTTCTGCGGTAGTGCCGGCTGGTGGTTTCGCTCTTACAGCGAGTCACTTTGAAAAGCCCAAAGTAACCAAAGGCTCTTGCCCCTTTCGTTCGGCCCTTCGCCTAGGCTCAGGGTGCCCTCGCTCCGGTCCTGCTCCGTGGGCCCGCCGCCATCGGCCATCCATGGCCGGGGGCGGCTAACCCGGCATCCATGCCGGGTTGCCCACTGCGCAGAACCTCCACTCGGCCTCTCGAGGGGGCGTGCACCGCAAAAGCCAAAGCGAGGCGGCCTACCGGCCGGCCTGACTTCAAGTGAACGCATTCCCCTGTAGGAGCTGCCGAAGGCTGCGATCTTTTGATCTTGCCGTTGCCGTTGCCGTTGCTTTGGTTTTTGATCTTGATCTATCCGCCCCTTTCCCAGAGGCCGAACGCAGGCATTGCGTAGGGGGCACCGCGGCAGGGATGCCGCGGTAGCCGCCCCCGGCCATGGATGGCCGATGGCGGCGGGCCCCCGGAGCAATGCCGGAGTGAGGGCATGCCGAGCCTAGGCGAGGCACCGAATGGAGGGGCAAAAGCGCTTTGGTTACTTTCGCGCTTTTCGAAAGTGACCCGCCGTAAGGGCGGAACCATAAGTGGCCGTTACAAAAAAATGGATATGTACGCAACCAAAGAGCCGCCATTACCGCAGCAACGAATATGCCCCCCAATCGTAAAACGCCCCTCCAGAGCAAAGTCGAAGGGCGGTGTAGACTGATGACCTGTTCTCTTCTGGCAAGACAAGGGAGTGTGCCCAGCCATGATAGGTGCCGAGTTACTGTCATCCGAAACCCTGACGGTGGGTTGGCTGATCTATATACCGGCGCTGATCTGGGCAATTGCGCGAGCGCCATGGGTCGAACTGTTCAGCGACAGCCGTCGCCAGCATCTGCTGTTCGGTACGGTGTTCGCGCTGTTCATGCTGTGGCTGGTGCGACGGGACTTTGATACCGGCGTGTCCTATCACTTCATCGGCATGACCGCCGTGACCTTACTGCTGGATTGTCCGTTGGCGATTGTCGGCGGGTTGGTCGCGCAAGCAGGATTGGTGTTGCTCGGGCGTCAGGACCTGGCCGCTGTCGGCGTAAACGGAGCGCTGCTGATTCTGCTGCCGGTGCTGGTCACCGAGTGCTGCGCCATTCTGGTGGAGCGTGCGCAGCCGCGTAATCCCTTCGTGTACATCTTCTGTTCCGGTTTTTTTGCCGCTGCGCTGTCGGCCTTGTTGTGCCTGATCCTGACGCTCACGCTGCTGTGGTACGACGAGCGATTCGCCATGCCGTACTGGCTGGAAGACTTTGTTGGTTACCTGTGGTTGCTGATTTTTCCGGAAGCGTTCATCAACGGCATGGTGATCAGCGCGTTGGTGGTGTTCTGCCCCGAATGGCTGGAAACGTTCAATCGCACGCGCTATCTATCGGCGCCCTGGAAAGATGACGATCCCAAATCTTGATCCACATCAAATCCAAAAAACGCTGACGAATCCATGCTTCGGAAAACTTTCAGGAGCATCGAAATGAGTGTCTACGAGTGGGCCAGGCAGGAGTTGCGTCAGAGTCTGGATGTGGCGCAAGAGGTGGGCTTCGATCCGGGATTGAGCTTGCGCGCCTTGCTCAGTGCAGTGGTGCAGCAGAGCAAGGCAGTACGCAATACCGAAGACCTGGCCGATGAGTTGCGGTTTCTCGCCGAGAACCTCGACGAGGGCCAGGACTATGGCTTTATGCGGCCCTGATGGCCGGGATCAGTGACGCGGGTCGAAGTCGCCGCTGAACATCTCGTCCTCGGCATCAGGGGGCACCGGGATCTTGTGTTCTTCCGACGCCCAGGCGCCCAGGTCGATCAGTTTGCAACGGTCCGAACAGAACGGCCGGAACTTGCTCTCGGGGCTCCATTCGACAGGGGCGCCACAGGTTGGGCATTCGACGGTCGGGGGTTGGCTCATGACTGGCCTCCACGCAAAGTAAGGTAAAAGTGATGCAGGCGTTCGACCTCGCTGTGCAGCCAGGCGAGGTCGCGGTCGTTGACCACCACATCGTCGGCATGGTTCACGCGGTCCTGTCGGCTGGACTGAGCCTTGAGGATCGCCTGGACTTGCTGTTCGCTGGTCTGGTCACGCTGCAGGGTGCGTTCGATCTGTAACTGTTCCGGGGCATCGATCACCAGGACCCGTTGGGTCATGGCGTACTGCCCGGACTCGATCAGCAGCGGCGAAACCAGAATCGCGTAAGGCGATTGTGCCTTGGCCAGATGATGGGCGATTTCCTCGGCGATCAACGGATGCAGTAGCGCTTCGAGCCAGCGGCGTTCTTCCGGCACCTCGAAGATCAGCTTGCGCAGGGCCGCACGATCCAGCTGGCCATCGGCTTGCAACACGCCGGGACCAAAGTGCTCGGCGATCTTCGCCAGTGCCGGGCGGCCGGGTTCGACCACCCAGCGAGCCGCATGATCGGCGTCCACCACGTGCACGCCGAGGTCGATGAAGTGCTGCGCGGCCGCGCTTTTGCCGCTGCCGATGCCGCCGGTCAGGCCGAGAATCCAGGGTTTTTCCACAGGGGTATTCATTTCAAACCGACAAACTGCCAATAGAAGCCGGTTATTTGACCACCCCAGAGCAAGGCAATCCAGCCGGCAATGGCCAGATAAGGTCCAAAGGGCAGCGGCGTCGAGGTTTTCGCATCCCGCAGGCGCAGCAAAATCACCCCGAGAATGGCCCCTACCAGCGATGACAGCAGTATGGTCATGGGCAGGATCTGCCAGCCGCCCCAGGCGCCGAGCATCGCCAGGAGCTTGAAGTCACCGTAGCCGATGCCGTCCTTGCCGGTGATCAGCTTGAACAGCCAGAACACCGTCCACAGCGCCATGTAGCCGGCCACCGCGCCCCAGAACGCGTCATGCAGTGATACGAAGAGCCCGAAGCTGTTGAGGATCAATCCCAGCCACATCAACGGCATCACCAGTACGTCCGGCAACAGTTGATGTTCGGCATCGATCAGGCTCATCGCCAACAGTCCCCAGCTCAGGACCAGCACCATGCAGGCCTGCCAGCCGAAACCGAAATGCCAGGCGACGAACGCCGACAGCAGGGCGCAAGCCAGTTCGGTCAGCGGGTAACGTTTACTGATCGGCGCCGCGCAGTTCGAGCATCGTCCACGCAAAAACAGATAACTGAGTATTGGAATGTTTTCCCACACTCGAATCCGATGGCCGCAGTGAGGACACTCGGAGTGGGGCAGTATCAGGTTGTAAGTCGGGCCGGGGGCTTCGACTGGCAAGTCCAGTACATCATGGGCCTGCAGGCGCCATTCACGCTCAAGCATTTTCGGCAGGCGCCAGACCACCACGTTGAGAAAACTGCCGATCAGCAGGCCGATCAGCCCCGCGGTAATCACAAAGGCCAGCGGGGTGAGGCTCAGAAATTCGTTCAAGGACATATCAGACCGCTGAGCCGAGTTGGAAGATGGGTAGGTACATTGCCACTACCAGCCCGCCGACGATAACCCCCAGCACCACCATGATGAATGGCTCCATCAGGCTGGTCAGGTTATCGACCATGTTGTCCACCTCAGCCTCATAGAAACTCGCGACCTTGTCGAGCATGTCGTCCAGCGCGCCGGACTCTTCGCCAATGGCCGTCATCTGGATCGCCATGGTCGGAAAGATGCCGGAGGTACGCATGGAAAAATTCAGCTGCATGCCGGTCGAAACGTCCTGCTTGATGCGTAACACCGCTCGCTTGAACACGATATTGCCGGTCGCGCCCGCCACTGACTCCAGCGCTTCGACCAGTGGCACGCCGGCGGCAAACGTCGTCGACAGGGTGCGGGCGTATCGGGCCACGGCGGACTTGTACATGAGCGCGCCAACCAACGGCAGTTTCAGCAGCCAGGTGTCCGTCCGGTCGCGAAAGCCCGGGGAATTCTTGAAGGCATGGCGCAGGCCGAAGATCCCCCCGGCCAGCACGCCGAGTATCATCCACCACCAGTCCTGCATGAACTCCGACAAGCCGATGACCATCACGGTGAACGCCGGCAGTTCGGCGCCGAACCCCGAGAATACCGACTGGAACTGCGGCACAACCTTGACCAGCAGAATGCCAGTCACAATGATCGCAACGAACACCACCGCCAACGGGTAGGTCATGGCTTTCTTGATCTTGGCCTTGAGGCTTTCGCTCTTTTCCTTGTAGGTCGCCACCCGTTCCAGCAGGGTATCCAGGGCACCGGCCTGCTCGCCGGCGTCCACCAGGTTGCAGTACAACTCGTCGAAATACTGGGGCTTTTTGCGCAGGGCCGCGGCGAAGCTGTTACCGGCCGCGACTTCCTGTTTCACCTCGTCCACCAGTTTGCGCATGTTCGGGTTGTCGAAGCCTTCGCCGATGATCTCGAACGATTGCAGGAGCGGTACGCCGGCTTTCATCATGGTCGCCATCTGCCGGGTAAACAGGGCAATGTCCAAGGGTTTGATGCGCTTACCGGCACTGAAAATGGACGCGGATTTTTTCCGCACCTTGCCCGGGTTGATGCCCTGCTTGCGCAATTGGGCCTTGATCAGCGCTGGATTTTGTCCGGTCAACTCGCCGGTCATTCTCGCGCCTTTGCGATCCGTGCCTTCCCAGGCATACACGCTGATTTTCGCTGCTTTGACCGCCATATTCAGTCCTTCGTGACCCGGTTGATTTCTTCAAGGCTGGTGATGCCTTGCATGGCCTTGAGCAAGCCCGAGGTGCGCAGGTCGTTGAAGCCGTCCTTGCGCATCTGGAGGTCGATCTCCAGTGAATTGCCTTCGGCCATGATCAGCCGTTGCAGGTCAGGGGTGTTCTTTACCACTTCATAAATCCCCACTCGCCCTTTGTAGCCAGCGTTGCATTGATTGCAACCGACCGGTTCATAGATCGTGAACGAGCCGATGCGTTCCTCGGGGAAGCCTTCCTTGAGCAGCGTCTCGCGGGGAATCTCGATGGGTTTCTTGCAATGGCTGCACAACTTGCGCGCCAGGCGCTGGGCGATGATCAGGCTGACCGAAGTCGCAATGTTGAAGCCCTGAATCCCCATGTTGTGCAGGCGGGTCAGGGTTTGCGCGGCGCTGTTGGTGTGCAGGGTGGAAAGCACCATGTGCCCGGTCTGGGCGGCCTTGATGGCGATTTCGGCGGTTTCGAGGTCGCGGATTTCGCCGACCATGATCACGTCCGGGTCCTGGCGCAGAAACGAGCGCAACGCCTGGGCGAAATCCATTCCCTGCCTGGGATTGACGTTGACCTGGTTGACGCCCTCCATGTTGATTTCCACCGGGTCTTCGGCAGTGGAGATGTTGATGTCGACGGTGTTGAGGATGTTCAGCCCGGTATAGAGCGACACGGTCTTGCCTGATCCAGTTGGCCCGGTCACCAGGATCATCCCCTGTGGTTGCTTGAGGGCGGCCATGTACAGGTCTTTCTGCTCCGGCTCGTAGCCGAGGGCATCGATGCCCATTTGCGCACTGGACGGATCGAGGATCCGGATCACCACTTTTTCGCCCCACAGGGTCGGCAGGGTGTTGACCCGGAAGTCGATGGACTTGCTCTTGGACAGGCGCATCTTGATCCGCCCGTCCTGGGGTTTGCGCCGCTCGGAGATGTCGAGACTGGCCATGACTTTGAGTCGGGAAGCAATGCGGTTGGCCAGTTGCGTCGGTGGCTTGGCGACTTCATGCAGGATGCCATCGGTGCGCATCCGCACGCGGTAGATTTTTTCGTAGGGTTCGAAATGCAGGTCGGAAGAACCGCTCTTGATTGCATCGAGCAACATCTTGTGGACGAAGCGCACCACGGGCGCGTCATCGGTATCCTGTCCGGCGATGGCGTCCTGTTTCTGGTCATCGACCGACTCGATGTCCAGACCGTCGAGGTCGACATCGGCCATCTCTTCCAGGCCGGTGGCGTGGCTGTCGAAGAATTTTTCGATGGCGTCGCTGAGCTTGTCTTCTTCGACCAGGATGGCTTCGGTGTTCAGCCCGGTACTGAACTGGATGTCGTTGATGACCTGTTGATTGCTCGGATCGGAAACCCCCACGAACAGTTTGTTGCCGCGTCGCCAGAGGGGCAGGGCGTGGTGCTGGCGGATCAGTTTCTCGCTGACCAGCCCCTTGGGTTGGGTGTCTTTGTCCAGGCAGTTGAGGTCCAGCAGGGCCATGCCGAAATGCTCCGAAGCCACCTCGGCGACCTGCCAGCTTTTCAGCAGTTTGTTCTGCACCAGATAGCTGACCAGCGAGATTCGATCGCGTTGGGCTTGCTGATACGCCTGTTGCGCACTTTGGTCAGTGATCAGCTCGGCCAATACCAATTGCTTGGCCAGACCGCTAAGGGCAATGTCATTCATTGGGATTCCGGACGCAGGCGGTTAATGACTTATAGCCTAGTCAAGCAGTGGAACCAAACCAGCCGAGGTGAGGTGACAAAAAGTGTCAGAAAGTGCGGATCCTGGGAGTAGGAAAGATCTTTGTCGTGATCTCGAGTCCCGTCTGCAGGGGCATGTACGACTTGGCATGACCTGTGCTGTACCCTGTTCAGATCATGAGATTTCGACTCATGCATGGAGCCTGTCTATGAAAAATCAAAATGGTTTTACCTTGATCGAACTGTTGATCGTGGTGGCGATCATCGGGATTCTGGCGACGTTTGCATTGCCGCAGTATTCGAAGTACCAATCACGGGCGAAGGTCACCGCTGCGCTTGCAGAAATCTCGGCACTGAAGGTGCCTTTCGAAGACATTATGAATCAGGGCACAGATCCTACCCTCGCTTTGATCGGCGGTACGGCGACTACAGGTAATTGCACGATTACGGCATCGGGTACCACCGCTACCGGTGTGGGCAGTATTGCCTGCACGATCCTCAATGCTCCAGGGCCTGTGCTCAGCAAAACCATTACGCTTTCGCGTACCCTCGCCGGTGGCTGGACATGCGCCACTACGGCTCTACAAGAGTACGCACCTAAAGGCTGCACCGGTACCTGATCCATATCACCCGGCATAAACAATGCCCCGCTTCTCACGACGCGGGGCATTTTTTTTGGCCATTTGGGGGCGATTCGGATGATCACGAAAACCCCGACAATTCATGGCCTTAGGCCTGCGTTAAAACCCGCAAGTTGCATGTCGATAATTTCGCACTCTTGCATTTTGCATGATTTCGAAAATTGTCATTTTTATTAAATTGTTGATTTATAAGTGTTTATTTTTAATCGATCAGTTGGCATAGCGTTCGCACTCTCTCAGGTAACCCTGCTGACAAGACGACACGCAGCAGACTTTCCAGAAGAACAGGAGTTACTCGTATGAAGAAGTTCGCGATCGCTGCCGCTACTGCTACCGCGCTGACCCTGACCATGGTCAACGCTGCATTTGCACAGACCACCCAAACCACCCAGGCTCCCATGACGCTGGCCGCCGGTGAAGTGACCAAAGCCAAAGAGGCTACTTCCGATACCTGGATCACGACCAAAGTCAAAGCAGACCTGGTGACCGAAAAAGGCATCCCAGGCACCGACATCAAAGTCGAAACCAACAAAGGTGTCGTGTCGCTGTCGTCCACTGTTGCGGTGACTGAAGCTCAGAAAACCACCGCCGTGGCCATCGCCAAGAAAATCAAAGGCGTCAAAGCGGTGTCCGCTGACGGCCTGAAAGCCGAGTAAGGCAAGGCTTCTCGCCTGGACCGGGAGAAGATGCGGCAGGCGGGCCAAGTCATACGTCTGTCGCGTTTTGAGAGTTCATGCGAAAGGCCACAAGGACGTGGCCGTTACAGGCCCCGACATTCGTGTCGGGGCCTGTTCTATTGGGAGCAACGCAAAAAACTGTGGGAGCAAGCCTTTGTGGCGAGGGGGCTTGCCCCCGTTCGATTGCGAAGCAATCGTAAACCGGTTACCGCTTTCCCATTCAAGATCGCAGTGACGGGTTTCAGGGGCGCTCCGCACCCCAACGGGGGCAAGCCCCCTCGCCACACATTGGTTTGTGGTGGGTTCAGTTACCGCGTTTGCTGGTGATTTGAACCAACCGGTTTCCTTCGAAGCGCAGGTACTGGTACATCCCGCTGTTGGGCCCGTAGGTCCATTCCTCGACCTGAAACTCTTCCCGGCGATTGGCGCTGCGCTTGTAGCCGAGCAGGTCACGTGCGACAGGCTCTCCGCATTTTTGCAGCACTTCGCTGGACCTGTCCCCGACGCTGATCAGCTGGCTGCCGCAGCGCAGGGTATCGGCCGCAACGGCTTGGCCGGCGGCCAGCATCAAGGCCAGATTCAGAAGCCAGCGCGCGTCCATCACTCGGCATCCAGATGCATGGCCGTCACCACGCGGCCATCGCTTTCGGCCTCACCGAGGTTGGCGTCGATGAAGTACACGCGGTCATCGGCCAACTGCCCTTTGTCCACCAGATAGTCCTTGATGCTGCTGGCCCGCTCTTGTCCCAGTTGGCGCAACAGCACTTCGCTGGAACTCCAGAAGTCGATCACGCTTTCACGCATTTTTTTGCTGCGTTCTTCCTTGCCCAGATCCTTCCATTCCGCGGGCGGCTGGATCTTGAGGCGCGTGCGGTAGATCCCTTCAAGCAGCGGGCCTTTCTCATTGTCCGGCACTTGCAGCATGGAGGCTTGGGCCGGCACCTTGTCACCGCGGCGCTGGAGCATTTTGTAGTAGTTGTACTGGTATTCCCGTTCCAGGCGTTGCTCGGCGAGCAGCGGGCCGTCGCTGCTCTTGGCGGCAGTGCCTTCGATTTCCAGGCGCAGGGCCGGACGCTCCTTGAGCGCCTGGGACAGTTTGATCAATGTCGCTTCGGCTTCCTTGTTCAAGTCACTTGAACCTGGTGCAAACGCCACGGTACCCAGATCCTCTGAACCACCGCCGCTGACCAGCCCACCAATCATTTTGAACGGCGCCGCGGCCGCTTTCACGATCAGATTGCGCAGGGTCTGCCAGATGATCGGCATGACGCTGAACTGCGGGTTGTTCAGATCGCCGCTCACCGGCAGTTCGATGGAAATCTTGCCGTCGACATCCTTGAGCAAGGCAATCGCCAGTTTCAGCGGCAGGCTAACCGCATCCGGACTGTCGACTTTTTCACCCAGTTGCAGCTGCTCGACCACCACTTTGTTTTCGGCCAGGAGCTGGCCATTGGTGATCTTGTAATGCAGATCCAGATTGAGCCGGCCCTTGCGGATGCGGTAACCGGCGAACTTGCCGGAATAGGGCGTCAGGGTGGTCAGTTCCACCCGTTTGAAACTGGTGGCGATGTCCAGGCTGGCCATTGGGTCGAACGGGTTGACCGAGCCCTTGATGGTCACCGGCGCATAGCGGTCGACCTTGCCTTTGACGTCGACGCTGGCCGGTTTTACGTGGCGACTGTCGATGGTGCCGATCTGCCCATTCAACTGTTGAACGGCCGTGGCGAAGTTCGGGGTCAGGCTGAAGTCGGCGAAGTTCGCCGAACCGTCATTGATGGCAATTGCGCCAATGTGGATGCCCAGCGGTTTTTCGTTTCCGGCTGCCGGTTTGGCCGCGGCGGTCTTGGCGCCGGAGTCGGCCGGTTGCGGGATCAGCAGGTCATCGATGTTGGTGGTGCGGTCATCGTTGATCATGAAGCGCGCATAGGGCTGGAACAGGTTGACCTTGTCGATCGACAGGCTGTCGCCGTGCTGATAGTTCAGGCCTTCGAGCACCAACTGCTGCCATTTGAGGAAGTCGCGGGTTTTCAGGGTGTCGAGGGTATGCAGTTGATCGACCTGCGCCCGGCCAGTGACGCTGAACGCCAGTGGCTCGGTGCTTTTCAAGTCGACCGCCAGATCACTGCCCAGCATGCCGCTACGCAGTTCGAGGCGAATGAACGGATTGATGTAGGACTGGGCGACGCGCAGGTCGATATCCCTGGTCTGCACGTTCAGTTTGGCGCTGATCGGGGCCAGATTGACCGTGCCGTCTGCCATGATCTTGCCTTGCTTGCCCACGCCCGTGTCGAGCTTGAGGTTGAAAGGCGAACCATTGAGGCTGTCGAAATTCTGCAGGTCCAGATTCAGTGGGCCGAGCTCCAGTGCCACAGCGGGTTGCGCCTTGCGGTCGGCCAGGTGCACCTGATAATTACGCAGTTGCACGTCTTTGAGCAGCACCTGCCAGGGCTTGCTCGGCGCGGTCGGTTCGGGCTTCGGTGAATCGGCTGCCGCAGGTGTGCTGGTGGGTTCGGCGTTGGCTTTGGCAGCCTGTTTGGACGGCTGGCTGGCGAACAGTTTTTGCCAATCGAGTTGCCCATCGGCTTCGAGGGCGGCCCAGGTTTCCAGTTTCTGGCTGCGGATCTTGCCGACCACCACTTGCTGCTTGGCCAGATCCACGGTGGTGTCGCTGATGTCCAGCCGTTCGAGCTTCGCCAGCGGTCGACCATCCGGCGCCTTGATGGCGAAAGGCGCAACGCTGACGGCGACGTTGTTCAGCAGCAGTTCGGTGCCCTTGTTCAGATTGAGTTTGTAGTCGGTGCTCAAGTTCAGGACACCGTTTTCCAGGACCAGCGGCAGCGCATCGCGCACGTATGGCCACCAGACTTTCATCTGGCCGTCGGTGACTTTCAACTTACCTTCGGAGGCGATCGGGCTCAGGCTGAAATTGCCGGTCCAGTCGATCTGCCCGCCGGCCGGGCCGACCGCGACCAGGGTCATGTCGGCGTTGTCGTCGGGCAGGGTGCTGAGATTCTTCAGCTCGAAATCGAGTTTGTCGTAGAGGAACTCGATCGGCTCGCTGGGCCGGGCATCTTCGAAATGCACGTAGCCGCCGGCCAGTTTGATCCGCTCCACGCGCAGCGGGAAGGGTTTGGCATTCGGGTCGACCGGGGTCGGTTCGCTGGCGGGGATTTTGAACAGCCCGAGCAGGTTGAGTTGGCCGTCCTTGCCGAAGAGGATTTCAGTCTTGGGCTTGTCCAGTTCGATATCGGACAGGTGCAGCGCCTTGGTCCACAGGCTGTCGATCTGCAGGTTGGCGTACAGGCGTTCGAAGCCCACTTGCTCCTTGCCCGGCTCGCCGATGATCAGGCCCCAAAGGGTTACTTCAAGGCTGAACGGGTTGAGTTCGATCCGCGAAATCGTCGCGGGCGTTGTGGCGTAGTTGGCCAGTTGTTGGTTGGCAACCCGCAACGCGATGCCCGGCAAAATCAGAAACCCCAGCAGGCTGTAAAGGGCCAGGGCTGTTAACAAGGCGCCGATAGCGCGGATCAATCCTTTGGGCATGTGTGGCTTCATCTGTCGGAATCGGAGTGCCTTGGAGTATGGCATGCGTTTGCGGTTCCGAAGCAACCACGCTTTATAGGATTTGTCTGATAATGGGTGTGGATTTTCAGAGCTGCAGGATCAGCGTTTTCAGCGGCGGTTGTTGATCCATCGACGGAAAGTCGCTGCCCGGTGTCAGCGCTGTCCACTCACGCACCGGGCGCCCGGCCTTCTCTGCGCAGCGCAGCACTTGCTCGCGCCAATCGTCCATGCTGACCTTCGCCAGGTTGTTGCAGCAGATCAGCACGCCATTATCAGCAGTGGTCAGCAGCGCCGGTTTGAGCAGGCTCTGGTAGTCGCGCAGCAGGTCGACCGTGCCGAAAGCACTCTTGGCCCAGGCCGGTGGATCGAGCAGCACCAGATCGTACTGACGCTGCTCCAGACGTTGATAGCTCGGCAGTTTCTGCCCGCGACGCTGGCTGATCGGCAGGCCGGCCAATTGACGAATCGCCGGGAAGTAATCGGACTGGATAAATTCCATGGTCGGCAAATGTGGGTTGAGTAGACCGTTCTCGCGGCCGACCGCCAGGTTGCCTTCGGCAAAGTCCAGGTTGCACACCTCGCTGGCACCACCGGCCGCAGCGCAGAGGCCGACGCCACAGGTGTAGGCAAACAGGTTCAGCACACTTTTGTTTTTGCTGTGTGCCTTGACCCAGCCACGGGCGTTGCGCAGGTCGAGAAACAGCAACGGATCCTGGCCGGCATGGCGCCCGCGAACCCGGTAGTTCAGCCCCCATTCGTGGCCGATCAAATCTTGCAGGGCTGCTTCGTCCGCGCGGTAGACGGTGTCTTCGCGGTCGATGCGCGAGTTGCCGCGAGAACGGTCGTTGTACACCAGCAGGATATCGAGGCCCAGCTGTTGATTGACGATTTCGTGCAATTGCAGCAGGGCGTCACGCTCCAGCGCCTGGTGAAAACTTTGCACCAACAGTTGCGGGCCATAGCGGTCGATGGTCAAACCGCCGGCACCTTCCTGGCTGCCGTGGAACAGGCGATAGCAATCGGTGCCTTGCTGATGCAGCTCGGCGAGCAGGTCCTGGCGACGATCAAGGGCGGCGCACAGCGCCTGATTCAAGGAAGACATGCTGGGCGCCTTGCTGGAGGGAATTGAGGGCGCGGGAGTTTAACAGCTATGGGCTGATCGTTCCCACGCTCTGCGTGGGAATGCCTCACCGGACGCTCTGCGTCTGCTTCCGGGACGCGGAGCGTCCCCTGGCTGCATTCCCACGCAGAGCGTGGGAACGATCATTGCGCGAACGATTTACGAGTTCAGGCGTTTGTCGATCAAGCCCTGCACCACGCTCGGGTCGGCGAGGGTCGAGGTGTCGCCGAGGCTGTCCAGTTCGTTGCAGGCGATCTTGCGCAGGATCCGTCGCATGATCTTGCCCGAACGGGTTTTCGGCAGGGCCGGGGCCCACTGGATCAAGTCCGGTTTGGCGAAGCTGCCGATTTCCTGGCTGACATGGGCCAGCAGTTCTTTCTTCAGATCGTCGTCGGGTTCGACGCCGTTCATGGGCGTGACGAAGGCGTAGATGCCCTGGCCTTTGATGTCGTGGGGGTAACCGACCACGGCGGCCTCGGCAATGCTGTCGTGCAGCACCAGCGCGCTCTCCACTTCGGCGGTGCCGATGCGGTGCCCGGAGACGTTGATCACATCGTCGATGCGCCCGGTGATCCAGTAATCGCCGTCCTCGTCGCGGCGTGCGCCGTCACCGGTGAAGTAGTAGCCGGGATAGGGCTTGAAGTAGGTTTCGACCATCCGTTTCGGATCGCCGTAGACGCTGCGGATCTGCGCCGGCCAACTGGACTTGATGGCCAGCACGCCGCTGCCTGCGCCTTTGATTTCCTTGCCGTGTTCATCGAGCAACACCGGTTGTACGCCGAACATCGGTTGGGTGGCGCAACCGGGTTTGACCCATTGGGTGCTGACCAGCGGGCTGAGCATGATGCCGCCGGTTTCGGTCTGCCACCAGGTATCGACAATCGGGCAGCGTTGCTCGCCGACCGTATTGAAATACCACTCCCAGGCTTCCGGGTTAATCGGCTCGCCGACAGTGCCGAGTAAGCGCAGGCTCTCGCGGGATGTTTCCTTCAACGGTTCGGGACCTTCACGCATCAACGCGCGCAGGGCGGTCGGGGCGGTGTAGAAGATGTTCACGTGGTGCTTGTCGATCACCTGCCAGAAGCGCGAGGTGCTGGGGTAGCTCGGTACGCCCTCGAAGATCAGCGTGGTTGCGCCGTTGGCCAACGGCCCGTAGACGATGTAGCTGTGGCCGGTGACCCAGCCGACGTCGGCGGTGCACCAGAAGACTTCACCGTCGCGATAGTCGAGCACGTATTTGAAGGTCATCGCCGCTTGCAGCAAGTAGCCGCCAGTGGTGTGCAGCACGCCTTTGGGTTTGCCGGTGCTGCCGGAGGTGTAGAGGATAAACAGCGGGTCTTCGGCGTCCATCGGCTCTGGCGGGCAATCGTCACCGACATCGCGCAGTGCCTGGTGATACCAGAGGTCGCGGCCTTCAACCCAATTCACCTGGTTTTGGCTGTGCTCGACCACGATCACGCTGCTGACGTTCGGGCAACTTTGCAGGGCTTTGTCGACGTTCTGTTTGAGCGGCACGAATTTACCACCGCGCACGCCTTCATCGGCGGTGATCACGGTGCGGCAGTCGGCGTCGAGGATTCGGTCACGCAGCGAGTCCGGGGAGAATCCGCCGAACACCACCGAATGAATCGCGCCGATTCGCGCACAGGCGAGCATGGCGTAGGCAGCTTCGGGGATCATCGGCATGTAGATGCATACGCGGTCGCCTTTCTTCACGCCACGGCTTTTAAGCACGTTGGCCAGTCGACAGACGTTGTGATGGAGTTTTTTGTAGGTGATTTGGGTGGATTCGGCGGGGTCATCGCCTTCCCAGATGATCGCGACTTGATCGCCACGCTTTTCCAGATGACGGTCGATGCAGTTGTAACTGACGTTTAACTTTCCGCCGGCGAACCAGCTTGCGTCACCGGTTTTCAGGTCGTACCGCTGGACGGTCTGCCACGGCGTGCTCCAGTCGAGGAACCGTGTGGCCTGTTCGGCCCAGAAGGTGCTGGGGTGTTCAATGGATTCACGGTACAGGCGCTTATAGTCGTCCTGACTCAACTGTGCAGCCCGGCGGACGGCATCGGCTTTGGGGAACGTGCTGATATCGAACATGACGGTTCCTTATTCTTGTTTTGCGACAAGAGGGGAGCTGCGCGACCCCGTGTAGGAGCTGCCGAAGGCTGCGATCTTTTGATCCTGGTTGTAAAAACAAGATCAAAAGATCGCAGCCTTCGGCAGCTCCTACACAGTAATAGCGCACGCCACCGATTTTGCAGTAAACCCGGTGCCGTGGAACTGTCGGTGCTGCAAGTTGAAGGGGCGGGTCAACCGCCCCTTCAGCCTATCACCCGCGGTGACGACCGCGGAAGTAGTTGATCAGGCCTTGGGTGGAAGCATCGTCGGCCGGGGTTTCTTCGCTGCCGACCAGGCGGTTGTAGACGCCTTTGCCCAGCTCTTTACCCAGCTCCACACCCCACTGGTCGAAGGCATTGATGCCCCAGACCACGCTTTGCACGAAGACTTTGTGTTCGTACAGCGCCACCAGGGCGCCAAGACGCCGCGGGCTGATGCGTTCGACTACCAGGGTGTTGCTCGGACGGTTGCCCGGGATCACCTTGTGCGCTGCCAGCTTTTGCACTTCATCCTCGGCCATGCCCTTGTCACGCAGCTCGGCTTCGGCTTCGGCGCGAGTCTTGCCGAGCATCAATGCCTGGCTTTGCGACAGGCAGTTGGCGTACAGCCACTGGTGGTGGTCGGACACCGGGTTGAAACTGACGATCGGCACAATGAAGTCGGCCGGGATCAGTTGGGTGCCCTGGTGCAGCAACTGGTGGTAAGCATGCTGGCCGTTGCAACCAACGCCGCCCCAGATCACCGGGCCGGTATCGGTGGACACTGGCGTGCCGTCCTGGCGCACGCTCTTGCCGTTGGATTCCATGTCCAGCTGTTGCAAGTGCTTGGTGATGTTGCGCAGGTAGTGGTCGTACGGCAGGATCGCGTGGCTCTGCGCGCCCCAGAAGTTGCCGTACCAGACACCGAGCAACGCCAGCAGCACCGGCATGTTCTGTTCGAATGGCGCGCTCTGGAAATGCTGGTCCATGGTGTAGGCACCGGACAACAGTTCCTTGAAGTTCGACATGCCGATGGCCAGGGCAATCGGCAAACCGATGGCCGACCACAGCGAGTAACGGCCGCCGACCCAGTCCCACATCGGGAAGATGTTCTCTTCGCGAATACCGAACGCCACGGCCGCCGCGTTGTTGCTGGAAACGGCGATGAAGTGACGGTACAGCTCGGCTTCCGAACCGCCCTGAGCCAGATACCAAGCGCGGGCGGCCTGGGCGTTTTTCAGGGTTTCGAGGGTGTTGAAGGATTTCGACGAGACGATGAACAGCGTGGTCTCGGCGCGCAGCTTCATGGTCAGTTCGTGGAATTCACTGCCGTCGATGTTCGCCAGGTAATGGCAACGCACGCCTTTCTGGGCGTAGGACAGCAGCGCTTCGGACACCAGCTCAGGGCCGAGGAACGAGCCACCGATGCCGATGTTCACAACGTCAGTGATCGGCTTCTCGGTGTAACCGCGCCACAGACCGTCGTGGATTCGGCCTACGAGATCGGTGATTTGGTTGAGCACCTTGTGCACGTCGGGCATCACGTTGACACCGTTGACCGACAGCTTGTCGCCCACCGGACGGCGCAGTGCGGTGTGCAGGGCCGGGCGTCCTTCGGAAGCGTTGATGATTTCGCCCGAGAACAGCGCTTTGATCGCGCCCTTGAGGTCGACTTCGTTGGCCAGGCCCACCAGCAGATTGCGGGTCTCGGCGTTGATCAGGTTCTTCGAGTAGTCGAGAAACAGGCCGCAGCTGCTGAGGGTGAATTGATTAAAACGCTGCGGATCGGCATTAAAGGCTTCGCGCATGCTGAAATCCTGCATGGCTTGGCGGTGGTCATTCAGCGCTTGCCAAGCGGGCAGAGCGGTAACGTCGTGAGGAGTGCGGTAATACGCCATCGCTGCGGTTTTCCTTTTACTTGAACGGCCTTTTGAACACTAAAAATCCCGGAGCGCTGTGGGTGGGCGTCCGGTCAACTGCGTCGACACGATTTCTGGCGCAGGGCGAATACAGTAAACCTCGCGCTGCAATCTGTCTTGACTTTGTCTGACCTGCTCCCGGTACTTTTTTAACATTTAACCAAGAGCGGTCCGACAAACGGAAAGCTGGCAGGGGGGCGGTTCGGTCAGGCAACCTGAACCGGAATGGCATTGCTGGTGTGGCTCAGTTCGTTACCCGGAGCCATGTAGAGCATGCGCGGCTTGAAGTTGAGCAGCTCGGCTTCGCTGTAGTGAGCGTAAGCGCAGATGATTACGCGGTCGCCGACCTTGGCCTTGTGGGCTGCGGCACCGTTGACCGAGATCATGCGCGAACCTTCTTCGCCACGAATCGCGTAGGTGGTGAAGCGTTCGCCGTTGTCGACGTTGTAGATCTGGATCTGTTCGTACTCACGGATGCCGGACAGGTCCAGCCATTCGCCGTCGATGGCGCAAGAGCCTTCGTAATCGAGTACAGCATGGGTGACTTCGGCGCGATGCAGCTTGGCCTTGAGCATGATGGCGTGCATGAATGTTTCCCCGGGTCGGAATCGAACGGGGGGCAGTTTGCCCGAAGGCTTTGTGGGCGGCAATACAGTCTGGAAACGACGCAGATCTAATGTGGGAGCGAGCCTGTGGCGAGGGGGCTTGCCCCCGTTTGAGTGCATAGCACTCACAGGATCTTTGATATATCAGAGATTTTGGGGCTGCTTCGCAGCCCAACGGGGGCAAGCCCCCTCGCCACAGGGTTTTGCGGTGTTCAGGCGGGTGCGTCGAGGTTCAGGTGCAGGTTGTCGATCAACCGCGTCGTGCCGAGGAACGCGGCCACCAGAATCACCAGATCCCGATCTTGCGCTGTCGCCGGACGCAAGGTCAGCGCATGGCGAATTTCCAGGTAATCCGGACGCAGGCCAGCCGCTTCCAGTTGCTTGATCTGCTCGTTGATCAGCGTCGGGTAATCGCGCTCGCCCTGTTTGATCGCGTCGCTGATCCGGGTCAGGGTGCGATAGACCTCTGGTGCGATGGCCCGCTGTTCTTCGCTGAGGAAACCATTGCGTGACGACAACGCCAGACCGTCGGCGGCCCGTACGGTCGGTTCGCCGATGATCTGGATCGGCATGTTCAGGTCGTGTACCAGGGCGCGAATCACCGCCAGTTGCTGGAAGTCTTTCTGGCCGAAGATCGCCAGGTCCGGCTGGACCATGTTGAACAGCTTGCTGACTACCGTCGCCACCCCTTCGAAATGCCCAGGACGGCTGGCGCCGCACAGGCCTTCAGACAGTTGCGGAACGCTGACGCGGGTCTGGCCGGCCATGCCGTCGGGGTACATTTCTTCGACGGTTGGGGCAAACAGTAGATGGCAACCGGCCTGGAGCAGTTTCTCCTGATCGGCGGCCAGGGTCCGCGGGTATTTGTCGAGGTCTTCGCCGACGCCGAATTGCAGCGGGTTGACGAAAATGCTCGCGACCACGAAATCCACCCGTTGGGTGGCTTTGGTAATCAGCGCGATATGCCCGCTGTGCAGGTTGCCCATGGTCGGCACAAAGCCGATGCGCTTGCCTTCGCTACGGGCGCGGGCCACCGCGGCCCGCAGTTCGCGTACGGTTTTTACGGTGTTCATGCAGAGAATCCGTGTTCGATGCCAGGGAAAGTCGCCGCTTTGACTTCAGTGACGTAAGCGCTCAAGGCGGCTTGAATGCTGGTTTGGCCGGTCATGAAGTTCTTCACGAACTTTGGCACGCGGCCGGTAATGGACAAGCCCAGCATGTCGTGCAGGACCAGGACCTGACCGTCGGTGCCATTGCCGGCGCCGATGCCGATCACCGGGATCTTCACCGCCTGGCTGATTTCTTCGGCCAGTTCGCTCGGCACGCATTCGAGCAGCAGCATGGCCGCGCCGGCCTGTTCCAGGGAAATCGCGTCGGCACGCATCTGCCGCGCCTGGTTCTCGTTGCGGCCCTGGACCTTATAGCCGCCGAGGATGTTGACCGATTGCGGCGTCAGCCCCATGTGCGCACACACCGGGATGCCGCGTTCGGCCAGCAGACGGATCGAGTCCGCGAGCCACAATGCCCCTTCAACCTTGACCATGTGCGCACCGGCCTGCATCAACAGCGCGCTGTTGGTCATGGTTTGTTCGAGGGTGGCGTAGGCCATGAAGGGCAGGTCGGCGAGGATCAGTGCATCGGTATTGCCGCGTTTGACGGCCGCCACGTGGTAGGCCATTTCAGCGGTGGTCACCGGCAGCGTGCTGTCGTGACCTTGCAAGACCATGCCGAGGGAGTCGCCCACCAGCAGCACTTCAACCCCGGCCTCATTGCAGGCGTGGGCGAAGGTCGCGTCATAGCAGGTCAGCATGGTGATCTTTTCACCTTTCTGCTTGAGGCTCTGGAGCGTGGTCAGGGTGATGGCTGGCATGAAAAAAATCCTCATTACAGGCGCTATGAAAACTACTGCGAGTAACGCGCGTGATTCGTCATTTATACAGGCGCACCCTCTTTCGTGGTGCTTGTAAGGCCTGGATTGCGCCCTTTAGCGCCGCGTTGGCGGCAGCGGGACGCCTATAGTCGTGAGGAGAACCCGGGAAGTCAATTGCGTGTGTTACCGCATTGTTACGTGTGGGGTGTTACCGGCGTTACTGATGCGATTCAGCAGATTTGCAATGGGCTTGTATCGTCAAAAGCGGCAACTCAGGCTGCCGGGAGGCGTTCCAGGCCGACGAACGGGCAGGCGGCGAGTAATTCTGCGAGGGTGCGGCCATCGGCCAGGCGCAAGTCCGCCGGTGCCAGTTCGGCCAGCGGATAGAGCACAAAGGCTCGCTCCTGCATGTGATAGTGAGGGACTTTGAGGCGCGGTTCGTCGATCAGTCGATCGCCAAACAGCACGATGTCCAGATCCAGCGTGCGCGGGCCCCAGCGTTCAAGGCGCTGGCGGCCTTGTCCGTTCTCGATGGCTTGCAGGGCATCGAGCAGCTCCAGCGGCGCGAGGCGGCTGTCGAGGGCGGCGACCGCGTTGGTATAACGCGGTTGGCCGGGCAGCAGCGAGTCGCTTTGATAAAACCCGGAAACGCCGACCAGTTCGGTCTGCGGCAACCGCGCCAGCGCCAGGGCGGCGCTGCGCAACTGTTCGGCAGGGTCAGCCAGATTGCTGCCCATGCCGATGTAGATGCGTTCCATGGCTTACTCGCCTGTCGTGCTCGAAGCGCCGGCAGCGCGTTTGCGTTTGGCACCGCCACTGCGGCGACGTTTGCGCGGAGCACCGCTGCCGTCGT
Organism: Pseudomonas sp. GW822-FHT02G04; assembly: GCF_058802085.1. Classification (NCBI taxonomy): domain Bacteria; kingdom Pseudomonadati; phylum Pseudomonadota; class Gammaproteobacteria; order Pseudomonadales; family Pseudomonadaceae; genus Pseudomonas; species Pseudomonas sp. GW822-FHT02G04. The sequence goes on along the minus strand of NZ_JBXANU010000006.1, from coordinate 27,085 downwards.
CCTTGCCGCTGAGTTCGCGGATCATGTCCCGACGTTCGCTGTCGTTGGCGTCCTGATAGTCGGTCCACCATTCGCCCAGGCCATCGGTCTGTTCGCCAGCGCTTTCGCGCAGCAGCAGGAAGTCGTAACCGGCGCGGAACCGTGGGTTGTCCAACAACAGGTCGGCACGCTTGCCGCTGCGGCGTGGCAGACGCTCCTGCATGTCCCAGATCTCGCGGATCGGCATGGTGAAGCGTTTTGGAATCGCAATACGCTGGCACTGTTCGGCGATCAGCTCATGCGCTGCTTCCTGCATCGCTGGAATCGGCGGCATGCCACGTTCTTGCAGGCGCAACACACGGGCCGGTAGCGCAGGCCACAGAAGAGCGGCAAACAGGAACGCCGGGGTGACCGGTTTGTTCTGCTTGATCCGCAAGTCGGTGTTGATCAGTGCTTCACTGATCAACGTGTGGGTGTACGTCGGGTTGTATTCCAGCGCCTCGGCACTGGCCGGGAACAGCGGATCGAACAGCTGCAGGTCGACCAGCATCTCGAAGGTGTCCGCGGCGTGGCCGGAGAGGAACAGCTTGAGCACTTCTTCGAACAGACGGGCTGATGGAATCTCGCGCAGCATCGGTGCCAGATCGCGGATCGGCAGGGCGCTGTGCTTCTCGATACCGAAATTCAGCTTGGCGGCGAAACGCACGGCCCGCAGCATCCGCACCGGGTCTTCCTGGTAGCGCTGCTTCGGATCGCCGATCAGGCGGATCAGGTGATTGCGGATGTCATGTACGCCATTGGCGTAGTCGAGAATGCGTTCGCTGACCGGGTCGTAATACAAGGCGTTGATGGTGAAGTCGCGGCGTTGCGCGTCTTCTTCCAGGGTGCCGTAGACGTTATCGCGCAGAATGCGCCCGCTTTCGTTGCGGGAAGACTGGTTGCTGTCTTCGTCCTCGTCGTTTTGCGGGTGATTGGCGCGGAAGGTCGCGACTTCGATGATTTCGCGGCCAAAGTGGATATGCACCAGTTTGAAGCGACGACCGATGATCCGCGCGTTGCGGAATTCGGCCCGTACCTGTTCAGGGGTGGCACTGGTGGCGACGTCGAAATCTTTCGGCGTGATGCCGAGCAGCATGTCACGCACACAGCCGCCGACCAGGTAAGCCTGGTAACCGGCGTTCTGCAAGCGTTCGACGATGTTGACCGCGTAACGGCTGAATTGCGCCTTTTGCAGCGAATGTTGGCCGCTATTGAGCACTTCAGGCGTGCTGCGGATGTGTTGCGTATGACGCTTGGGAGAACGGAATGACTGGAACAACTTCTTCAGCATGGGATGCACTGTTTGAAGGAATGTTCGGCCATAACGAAGAATGACCGCATGATGGGCCGGGATTCTAGCATTTAGTCGGGGGATGGTGTAGGAAGCTGCACAAGCGCTTGAAGGGAGATGTCTGGCACGGCTTGTAACAGCTGCCGAGCTGCGTACTGTGGCGAGGGGGCTTGCCCCCGTTCCAGTGCGTAGCGCTGGCATGGTTTCGGAAATGCTCAAGGGCTTGGGGCTGCTTCGCAACCCAACGGGGGCAAGCCCCATCGCCACAGAAACCACAAGGGGAGCCGAAGCTCCCCCAGAAGTAGTTGCGTGCTCTATTTTTATTATTGGTTTCGGGCTTCTTGTTTTTGTTGAGCGCCCTCGCCATGAAGTTTTCCTTCATGACCCTCCCAATCGGGAGCCAAGAGCAAACGGATTGCTTTGGTCGCTGTGTTGCTATGATCGTGTGATCCAACCAGTTCAGGCACTGTCTTGAGACAGTTTTTTATTGTTCTCGGCCTGGTTGCGGGGCAAGCCCCAAATGCAACGCCTCTCCAAAAGAATCAGTTAGCTACGCCTCTCGCCGTCTTGTTTTTATTGTGCGTGAGTCGATTCGTCTTATTTTTATTGTCTTGTGCATTACTTGTTATTGTTCTTGTACCGAACATATAGCAGGGTGCGTGCCAACTTTTGTGAAGCCCAGTAAAACAAGGGGTTAAGCGGGCTAATGGTGTTTTTCGAGGCCAAAAAAAACCGGGGCTTCGTTACCGTAAGCCCCGGCTTCTGTTACGTGAAAAAGCTGAGGTAACAGTTTTTCCACAATGTCACGTGTTACCCGCGCATCTGACAGGCGCGGTTCAGCTCTCGCTGGCCACCCCGGTTTTGCGCCGCGGGATGCCCAGGCGCTGGCGGCGTTCCCACAAGCATTTGCGACTGACCCCGAGTTTGCGGGCCAGTTCGGTTTCGGTCATGTGATCCTGATGCTCCAGCACGAAGTGCTGGAAGTAGTCTTCCAGGGACAAATCTTCGGTCGGTTCGTGGCTGGTGTTACCGGCGTTGTTGCCCTGCTGGGGCGCGAGGCCGATGAAATCGTCGTCTTCCAGATCGCTGAGTTCGATGTCGATGCCCAGCAGCTCGGCGGAAATCTCCGGGCTCTCGCACAGAATCACCGCACGCTCGACCGCGTTTTCCAGTTCGCGAACGTTACCCGGCCAGGAGTAATGCCGGATCGCCTGCTCGGCATCCAGGGCGAATTTCAGATCGGTGCGGTTGACCCGCGCGCTCTGCCGCGCCAGGAAGGCATTGGCAATTTCATTGACGTCCGCACCGCGCTCGCGCAGGGCCGGCAGTTTCAGGGCGATCACGTGGAGGCGGTAATACAAGTCTTCACGGAACTGGCCGATCTTCGCCAGGCTCTTGAGGTCCCGGTGGGTCGCGGCGATCAGGCGTACATCGACCTTCTGCGACTGGACCGAGCCAACCCGGCGGATTTCACCTTCCTGCAATACGCGCAACAGGCGGGCCTGGGCTTCCAGTGGCAGTTCACCGATTTCATCGAGGAACAAGGTGCCGCCGTCCGCCGCTTCCACCAACCCGGCACGCCCGGCGCTGGCGCCGGTGAACGCGCCTTTTTCGTGGCCGAACAGTTCGGACTCGATCAGGCTTTCCGGGATGGCTGCGCAGTTCACCGAAATCATCGGTGCCTTGGCGCGTTTGGACAGGTTGTGCAGGGCACGTGCTACCAGTTCTTTACCGGTACCGGATTCGCCCTGGATCAGGACATTGGAATCGGTCGGCGCGACTTTACGGATTTTGCTGTACAGGTCCTGCATCGGCGGGCAAGAGCCGATGATGCCGATTTCGCCGTTGCTGTTGTCGACACCGCTTTTGGCTGCGGCGCCATTGGACGCTTTGCCGACGACCGGCTCACCGCTGGCTTGCGCCGATTGCCGGTCACGCAGGATTCGCGCGACGGCCTGGAGCATCTCGTCGTGATCGAAAGGCTTGGCGATGTAGTCCACCGCGCCCATTTTCATGGAGTCGACGGCCGAACGCAGGCTGGCGTAACTGGTCATGATCAGCACCGGAGTGCCCTGGCCAAGTTTGATCAACTCGGTACCCGGCGCGCCCGGCAGGCGCAGGTCACTGACGATCAGGTCAAACGTGGGAATGCTGAAACGCTCTTGTGCTTCCTGCACGGATCCGGCTTCGCTGACCTGGTACTGGTTACGTTCCAGCAGACGGCGCAAGGCGGAGCGGATAATTGTTTCGTCTTCGACGATCAAAATGTGCGGCATTGATTCGATACTCTCGACGGTCTCAGTTCACAGCGGACGTCGCTTCGACATGACGCGGTAAGGTCACCCGGATACGGGTGCCGCGTTGGCTTTGAACATCAGCCGGGCTGTCGATGGTGATTTGTCCATAATGCTCTTCAACGATGGAATAGACCAGTGCAAGGCCCAGACCGGTGCCTTCGCCAGGATCCTTGGTGGTGAAGAAGGGTTCGAACAGTCGGTCCATGATGCTCGAGGGAATACCGCTGCCTTCGTCTTCGACGATCAGATCGACCGTGTGTTCGCCGGCTTCGCTCTTGACGCGCACTGCACTGCCCGGAGGCGAGGCGTCACGGGCGTTCGAGAGCAGATTGATCAATACCTGGGCGAGCCGCTGAGGGTCACCTTCGACCCAGTGATCAGGGTCGCACAGGTTGTAGAACTGTACTTCGAAATTGCGCCGGTTCAAGGCCAGCAGGCCGATGGCATCCTGGGCCACTTCTGCCAGACAAACGGGCTCGTCGCTGTGCTGATGACCGCCCGCATGGGCGAAGCTCATCAGCGACTGAACGATGCGTGACACGCGTTTGGTCTGCTCGAGGATCTGCCCGCTGATTTCCGTGAGTTCGGAGTCTTCTTCACGTTCTTCGCGCAGGTTTTGCGCGAGACAGGCAATGCCGGTGATCGGGTTGCCGATTTCATGGGCCACGCCGGCCGCCAATCGGCCGATGCTGGCCAGACGCTCGGAGTGCACCAGTTTGTCTTCGAGCATCTGGGTTTCGGTCAGGTCTTCCACCAGCAGTACCAGGCCGCTGTTACCCGGTGCCAGCGGTTCGTCGATCGCCGCTTTGTGCAGGTTCAGCCAGCGGGTCTGGCCATCGAGGGCCAGGTGCTGCTTGTGCAAGTGTTCGTCCGGCAGATTGATGAAGCCTTGCAGCAGCTCTTTCCACGGATCGGCAATGGTGCTCAGGCGCGAACCGACCACACGCTGCGCGGCAATCCCGGTCAGCTCCTCCATGGCTTTGTTCCACATGAGGATTTCCTGGTCCTTGGCCAGCGAGCACACGCCCATCGGCAATTCCTGCAGGGTCTGGCGGTGATAGCGGCGCAGGGCATCGAGTTCGGCGGCAAGGCCGGTGAGGCGCGAGTGGTAATCCTCGAGGCGACTTTCGATGAAGTGGATGTCTTCGGTGACGTAGTTTTCGCCGCCGGCCTTATAGGGCAGGAATGTTTCGACCATGTCCTGCGCCACGCTCGGGCCCATCAGGCCGGAGAGGTTGGCTTCGATACGGTCACGCAAACGACGCAAGGCATAAGGCCGGCGTTCGTCGAACGGCAGATAGAGGTCGCGCAGCGCCTGTTCGACTTCCTTCTGAGCGGCCTTGGCACCCAGCGGTTTGGCCAGTTGCGTGGCGAATTCCTGAGGCGAGGCGGCATGCAGTTCGCGGCGTTGCGGGCGGCGAACGTTGTCCACCGCGCAGGCTTCGGCGGCGCTGGCCTCTTCGGGGCTGGCGTTGGTGAACAGTGAAATCAGGGTGAACATCAGCACGTTGGCGGCCAGCGAGGCAATCGCCGCCATGTGCCAGCTGGTGTCGTCCAGCACGTAAATCATGTTCAGCAGCGGAATGTAGAAGCCTTGCAGATTGCCGACCAGCGGCAACAGCATGGTCACCAGCCACACCAGAATCCCCGCCAGCAAGCCTGCGATGAAGCCGCGTCGGTTGGCGGTCGGCCAGTACAGCACCGACAACACCCCTGGCAGGAACTGCAACGTGGCGACGAAGGCGACGATGCCGAGGTTGGCCAGGTCCTGTTCCGCGCCCAGCATCAGGTAGAAACCGTAGCCGGCCATGATGATCGCGACGATCAGCGCCCGGCGGGTCCATTTCAGCCAGCGGTAGATATTGCCCTCGGCCGGCGGCTGATAGAGCGGCAGCACCAAGTGGTTCAGCGCCATCCCGGACAGCGCCAGCGTGGTGACGATGATCAGCCCGCTGGCCGCCGACAATCCACCGACATACGCCAACAGCGCCAGGGCTTTGCTATTGGCGGCGATGCCGATGCCCAGGGTGAAATATTCCGGATTGGTGGTGGCGCCGAGTTTCAGCCCGGCCCAGAGAATCAGCGGCACTGCCAGGCTCATCAGCAACAGGAACAGCGGTAAGCCCCAGCTCGCGCTGACCAGAGAGCGCGGGTTGAGGTTTTCGGTAAAGGTCATGTGGTACATGTGCGGCATGACGATCGCCGAGGCGAAGAACACCAGCAGCAGCGTGCGCCATGGGCCTTCCTGCAGTGGCGTGTGCAGGGCGGCGAGGGCGGTCTGGTTTTGCAGCAGCCACAGTTCCAGTTGTTGCGGGCCGTCGAACACGCCATACAGCGCATACAGGCCGACGCCACCAATCGCGATCAGCTTGATCACCGACTCGAAGGCAATCGCGAACACCAGGCCTTCATGTTTCTCGCGGGTGGCGATGTGGCGCGAGCCGAAGAAAATCGTGAACAGCGTAATCAGCGCGCAGAAACTCAGGGCCACGCGATGTTGCACCGGCTCGCGGGTGAGGATGCCGATGGAGTCGGCCACCGCCTGAATCTGCAATGCCAGCAACGGCAGCACGCCGACCAGCATGAAAATTGTCGTCAGCGCGCCGGCCCAGGTGCTGCGGAAACGGAACGCGAACAGGTCGGCCAGCGATGAGAGTTGGTAAGTGCGGGTGATTTTCAGGATCGGGTACAAAAGCACCGGCGCCAGCAGAAACGCCCCGGAAACCCCGAGGTAGCTGGACAGAAAACCGTAGCCGTACTGATAGGCCAGGCCCACTGTGCCGTAAAACGCCCAGGCACTGGCATAAACGCCCAGCGACAGGGTGTACGTCAGCGGGTGGCGAATGATCGCCCGGGGGATCATCCCCCGTTCACTGATCCAGGCCACACCGAACAGCACCGCCAGGTACGCGGCGCTGATCAGGATCATCTGGGTCAGGCTAAAGCTCATCGGCATCTTTTTGGCTCTGCAGGATGAAGGTCACGACGATCAGAATCAGCCAGAGCAAATAAGGGCGATACCAGGCGCCAGTGGCGTCGATCCACCAATCCATGATGGCCGGGGAGAACAGATAAATCCCCACTACCAGGAGCAGGACCAAGCGATAGATGTACATCCCGGCCTCTCTCTTTTATGCGCGTGCCCGAAAACGTGCGGCGATGGTAACGGATGGGTGCGCCACTGCAAGTGGCATCACTGCAGTTGCGCTTCAGGCAATGTCAGTGTGCGCGGGATCAGCGACGCATCCCAGTGGGCGATGCCCCAGTTCAGTACTTCCCGTGGCGTGGCGTCATTCAGTTCGGTAACAGGATTGTGCCCCAGCGCCCGCAATGCTCGCAGCAACAGCGGCGTGGCCTGATCTTCGGCCAACGGCGGCGAGCGATAGGACTTGCCGAGTTTGTGGCCGTCCGGCTGGGTAATCAGCGGGATGTGCAGGTAGCGCGGTTGCGGCAGGCCGAGCAGTTCTTGCAGATAGAGCTGGCGTGGCGTGGAGTCCAGCAGGTCGGCGCCGCGCACGATATCAGTGATGCCTTGCCAGGCATCGTCCAGCACTACCGCCAATTGATAGGCGTAGAGCCCGTCACGGCGACGAATTACGAAGTCACCCACCTCGCGGCCCAGGTGTTGACGGAATTCGCCCTGCACCCGGTCTATGAAGTGGTATTCCAGCTCTGGTACGCGCACGCGGATCGCCGCATTCTCGGTGCCGTGCCCCGCGTTGCGGCAGAACCCGGGATAGATGCCGTGATACGGCTCCAGTTGCTTGCGCGAGCAGGTGCACGCATAGGCCAGGCCCTGGCTGAACAGGCGATTGAGGACGTCGGCGTAGGCCGCGTGCCGGTCACTCTGTCGGACCATCTCGCCATCCCACTCGAAACCGTAGCTTTCCAGCGCCTTGAGAATCGCCGCCTGAGCGCCGGGCTCCTCACGTGGCGGATCGAGATCCTCCATGCGCACCAGCCAGCGCCCGCCGGCCGAACGGGCGTCGAGGTACGAGGCTAGCGCGGCCACCAGCGAACCGAAGTGCAGATGCCCGCTGGGCGTGGGGGCGAAGCGCCCGATGTAGGTGGGGGAGGAGATGGCAGTCATGGCGATTATTTAACGTCTAAAAGCGTCAGAAACAAAAACGGAGCGTTCGCACGCTCCGTCTTTCGTTCAAGTCGAGATTACTTGCCGACTTGCTTTTCCTTGATTTCCGCCAGGGTCTTGCAGTCGACGCACATGTCGGCGGTAGGGCGGGCTTCCAGTCGCTTGACGCCGATCTCGACGCCGCAGGACTCGCACCAACCGTATTCTTCGTCTTCGATCAATTGCAGGGTCTTGTCGATTTTCTTGATCAACTTGCGCTCGCGGTCGCGGGCGCGCAATTCGAGGCTGAATTCCTCTTCCTGGCTGGCACGGTCTGCCGGGTCAGGGAAGTTGGCCGCCTCGTCTTTCATGTGATCAACAGTACGGTCGACTTCCTGCATCAAGTCCTGTTTCCACTTGTTCAGGATCTTGGTGAAGTGAGCACGCATGGGCTTGCCCATGTACTCTTCGCCCTTCACTTCTTTGTAGGGTTCGAAGCCGCTGATCGACTGATTTTGCTGCTTTGCTTGGGTGGGCATGAAATGGACCGCCTCTACTCTTGTAATCCATTGCGCAGGATTGCTCCATCACCGACACCTGCCGGCCCTGCGGCTGCAAGCGGGCGAACTTACCAGATCAAATCGGACCGCGCTACTCCCGGATGTCGAGCCCGCGGCCCGTGGTGCTTGCAAAAGATTGCAAAGCTTCGTCTGGTGGCTAAGGAGACCTGATCAATTATTGATTTTAGCCAAACCTGAGACATACGCTTGAATCAATTGAGGCCTGCATTATATGGGCTCGGACCGCTTTAGACTCTCGCTCGTTCCTGCGCTTGGGTAGAATCAATTCTTTTCCCCCGTTGTAAGGAAGGCTAATGGCTCTGTCCTACAGTGCGCGCAGTCGCGCTATCGAACCGTTCCACGTCATGGCTCTGCTGGCGCGGGCCAATGAGCTGCAAGCGGCCGGCCACGACGTGATTCACCTGGAAATCGGCGAGCCGGACTTCACCACCGCCGAGCCGATCATTCAGGCCGGCCAGGCCGCGCTGACGGCGGGGAAGACCCGTTACACCGCCGCCCGTGGCATTCCCGAGCTGCGTGAAGCCATTTCGGGCTTTTATCAGCAGCGCTACGGGCTGAACATCGATCCGCAGCGCATCCTGATCACGCCTGGCGGTTCAGGCGCGTTGCTGTTGGCCAGTGCCTTGCTGGTGGATCCGGGCAAGCACTGGCTGCTGGCCGACCCGGGTTACCCGTGCAACCGGCACTTCCTGCGCCTGGTGGAAGGCGCGGCGCAACTGGTGCCGGTCGGCCCGGACGTGCGTTATCAACTGACCCCGGACCTGGTCGCGCGTCATTGGGATCACGACAGCGTCGGCGCCCTGGTGGCATCGCCGGCCAACCCCACCGGGACCATCCTGACCCGTGATGAGCTGGCCGGGCTGTCCGCGGCGATCAAGGCCCGCCACGGTCATTTGGTGGTCGACGAGATTTACCACGGCCTGACTTACGGCACGGACGCGGCCAGCGTGCTGGAAGTCGATGACAGCGCTTTCGTCCTCAATAGTTTTTCCAAGTATTTCGGCATGACCGGTTGGCGCCTTGGTTGGCTGGTCGCGCCTGAAGCGGCGGTCGGTGAACTGGAAAAGCTCGCCCAGAACCTCTACATCAGTGCACCGAGCATGGCCCAGCACGCGGCATTGGCCTGCTTCGAGCCCGCCACCATCAGCATTTTCGAGGAGCGCCGCGCCGAGTTCGGTCGACGTCGTGACTTCCTGCTGCCAGCCCTGCGGGAATTGGGTTTCGGCATCGCTGTTGAACCGGAAGGCGCGTTCTATCTGTACGCCGATATCAGCAAGTTCGGCGGCGATGCCTTCGCGTTCTGCCGACACTTCCTCGAGACCGAGCACGTTGCGATCACCCCGGGGTTGGACTTCGGGCGTCATCAGGCCGGGCATCATGTGCGGTTTGCCTACACCCAAAGCCTTCCGCGCTTGCAAGAAGCAGTCGAGCGGATCGCCCGCGGTTTGAAGAGCTGGCAAGGCTGATGCGCTTTCATCCTCCCCTTGAAGAGGGTCGCTTGATTCGTCGTTACAAGCGTTTTCTTGCCGATATCGAAACCGTTGGCGGCGAGTTGCTGACCATTCACTGCCCGAACACTGGCTCGATGCTTAATTGCCAGGTCGAGGGCGGGCAAGTCTGGTTCAGCCGCTCCACCGACCCCAAGCGCAAGTTGCCCGGCACTTGGGAAGTTGGCGAAACCCCACAGGGGCGGCTGTTTTGCGTGAACACCGGGCGCGCCAACGGCTTGATCGAGGAGGCGTTGCAGGCCGGCGTCATCACCGAGTTGAACGGCTTTACCGAACTGAAGCGCGAAGTGGCCTACGGTCAGGAAAGCAGTCGCATCGATTTTCGTCTCGATTACCCGGGCGGCCCGGCTTATGTTGAAGTCAAAAGCGTCACCCTGGGCTTCGATGGCTCGGCAGTGGCGGCATTTCCTGACGCGGTGACCCAGCGCGGGGCCAAGCATTTGCGCGAACTGGCGCATTTGGCCAGGGACGGGATTCGCGCAGTGCAGTTGTATTGCGTGAACCTGACAGGGATCGACGCGGTACGTCCTGCCGAAGAAATCGATTCGGCCTACGCAGCTGCGTTGCGTGAGGCGGTGGCGTGTGGAGTCGAAGTGCTGGCGTATGGCGTGCGCTTGACCCACCAAGAGATGGTGGTCGATCGGCGGCTGGATGTGTTGCTTTAGAGCGTAACCCAGATCCCTTGTTCATCCTCGCGGCAGAGGATGGTAGTCAGGGATTGCCCGGCGCAGGGTCCGGCGACGCATTCACCGTCCTCGATCAGAAACAGTGCGCCGTGGGTCGCGCACTGGATCAAGCTGTTGCTGGGGTCGAGAAACTGGTCGGGTTTCCATTCCAGTCCGACGCCCCGGTGCGGGCAGCGATTTTCATACACATACACCCGACCGCCCCGGCGCACGGCCAGGAGCTTCTGGCCGTCGACGTCGAAACCGCGACTGCTGGCGTCAGCCAATTCGGCGCCTGTGCAAAGAAACTTCATGTCTATCCTCAAGTCCTGCGGCTCGTGACCCGGTATGTCCGAGCTTGACGTTCAAATGCAAGCAATTATCAAATGGTGGCTCGCCTGCAGGGCGATTGCCGGATGCCGAGGATACTTGGCCTGTCATCTCTATGCCCGGGAAACCTTTAAAGGAGGCTGTTTATGCACCTGTTCGATCCCGGTACGACTGGCCAATGACCCTTCTGGTTAAACCTCGTGCGTTGTTCATTGGCTTGAGCCTGCTGTGTTTGCTGGCGATCTGGCTGTCGCTGGCGTTGGGGTCGGTGAGCTTGCCGTTGTTCGACACCTTGCGCGCGGCGCTGCGCTTGGTCGGCCTGCCGATTGCTGCCGACGGGTTGGAGCAGGCCGAACTGATCCTCGGGCAAATCCGCCTGCCGCGAACCTTGCTGGGCTTGGCGGTGGGCGGCGTTCTGGCGCTGTCCGGCGTGGCGATGCAGGGCTTGTTTCGCAATCCTCTGGCCGACCCGGGCCTGGTGGGGGTGTCGAGCGGTGCGGCACTGGGCGCGGCTATCGCGATTGTCGGTGGCTCGGTATTCGGTGGACTGCCTGAATCCATCGGACCTTATCTGTTGTCAGTGTGCGCGTTTCTCGGCGGGTTGGGTGTGACGGCGCTGGTCTATCGACTGGGGCGACGCGATGGCCAGACCAACGTCGCGACCATGCTGCTGGCTGGTATTGCATTGACTGCCCTGGCTGGTTCGGCGGTCGGGCTCTTCACCTATCTGGCGGATGACGCGACCCTGCGCACCCTGACGTTCTGGAACCTGGGCAGTCTTAACGGCGCCAGTTATGCGCGACTCTGGCCGTTGCTGCTGGTGAGCACCGGCGTGGCGCTGTGGTTGCCGCGTCGGGCCAAGGCCTTGAACGCATTGTTGCTGGGGGAGTCGGAGGCCGGTCACCTGGGTATCGACGTCGAAGGACTCAAGCGCGAATTGGTGTTCTGCACGGCGCTGGGTGTCGGCGCGGCGGTAGCTGCGGCGGGGATGATCGGGTTTGTCGGCCTGGTGGTGCCGCATCTGGTGCGACTGCTGGTCGGCCCCGATCATCGGGTGTTGTTGCCGGCGTCGGTGTTGGCGGGGGCCAGTCTCCTGTTGTTTGCCGATCTGGTGGCGCGGCTGGCCCTGACGCCGGCTGAGTTGCCGATCGGGATTGTCACGGCCTTCATCGGCGCGCCGTTCTTTCTGTATTTATTGCTCAGAGGGCGTGCCTGATGTTGCGAACGCAGAACCTGCAAATCCGCCGCGGTCGAAAGATTGTCCTGACGGACATAACCCTTGAGCTTAAACCGGGCGAAGTCCTCGGCGTGCTGGGGCCTAATGGCGCCGGTAAAAGCACGTTGCTCGGCGCCCTGTGCGGCGAATTGCCTGCGGACCACGGCAGTGTCTGGCTTGATGAGCGTGAGCTGAGTCATTGGAACGGAGCGCAGCGAGCCCAGCGTTTGGCGGTGTTGCCGCAAGTGTCGACCCTGGACTTTGCCTTTCGCGTCGAAGAAGTGGTCGGCATGGGCCGCCTGCCTTATCAAAGCGGTCGGGTCCGGGATGACGAGATTGTCGCCGCCGCACTGCAGGCGGCCGATGCGGGGCACTTGAGCGGTCGCAGTTATCTGGCGTTGTCCGGCGGCGAACGTCAGCGGGTGCATTTGGCGCGAGTGTTGGCGCAGCTCTGGCCGGGCGAGGCGGGGCAGGCGTTGTTGCTCGATGAGCCGACGTCGATGCTCGACCCGCTGCATCAGCACACCACTCTGCAAGCGGTGCGTGAATTCGCCGATCGCGGTGCGGCGGTGCTGGTGATCCTGCATGATCTGAACCTGGCGGCGCGCTATTGTGATCGCCTGTTACTGCTCGAAGGTGGGCGTCCTGTGGTGCTGGACACGCCGGAACAGGTATTGCGCCCGGAACCGCTCAAGGCTGTGTTCGGGCTGGAAGTATTGGTGCAACCGCACCCGGAGCGTGGGCATCCGCTGATCATCGCCCGCTGAGGTGTTTTAGGGATGAAAACACGCATGATGGTTTTTCTGGCCGCGCTGATACTGAGTGCTTGCCAGCATGTAGCGGTGCCGCCGGTCAGCGGCGAAATCCGGGATCTGCGCAGCGGTCAGACCCTGACGGCGCAAGAACTGCTTGCACGGTTGGCGGAACCTTCGCGGTTGATCGTCGGCGAGCAGCATGACAATCGTGATCACCATCAACTGCAATTGTGGTTATTGCAGGCACTGGGTGAGCGACGGCCTCAAGGCAGCCTGCTGCTGGAAATGCTGACGCCGGCTCAGCAACAGCGCGTCGATGACGTTCGGCATGCCTCACCGCTGCCGACCGATTTGTCCGGGGCATTGGCCTGGCAGCCGGGATGGGACTGGAATCTTTACGGGCCGATCGTTCGTTTTGCCCTGACTCAGCCATACCCGTTACTGGCGGCCAATCTGGATACGCCTGAAGTCCGTACGGTCTATGCCAAACCGACAACATTGAGCGGTACGCGATCCAACGCTCCCACGGTCAAGAATGAGTTGCTGGCACAGATCAGCGATTCCCACTGCGGCTTGTTGCCTGAATCACAGATGCCCGCGATGCTGGCCGTCCAGCAGCAGCGTGACCGGCGGATAGCCGAGCGATTACTGGCGGCACCGATGCCTTCACTGTTGTTTGCCGGCGCGTTCCACGCACGCAAGGATGTCGGGGTGCCGATCCATGTGCTGGATCTGGGTGAGCAGGCTCCAACGGTATTGATGCTGGCGGAGCAGGGCGCTGAGGTCACGCCGGCCATGGCTGATTACGTCTGGTATACGCCAGCCACGCCGCCACAGGATTACTGCGCGCAAATGCGCAAGCAGTTCGGCAAGCCGTCAGGCCAATAAAATCAGGTGAGTTTTCCACAGGCAAAAAAAGACCCGGCAAGAGCCGGGTCAAATAACCGTGATTAGCCTGATGAGGAGATAATCTGAGAGTCCGAACCAAGGGCTTTTCAGAATATCGACCAGTCTCGCGACCAGTTGTGATAATAATAGCGATTCTCATTACCAAGTCAACCGCTGATTTCCCATTTCCGTGAATTACGTCATTCCTTCGCTGGAAAGCCCCGTAATCATTGGGTTTCAGGCTGTGCGTTCGAGTGAAATTACCCGTTCAATTCTTGTGGCGAGACGAAATAGCATCCAGCTGTTTGTTCAAGGCTTCCTTGCGCTCGGCGGGAATGTCGTTCCAGTGAACATCCATCAACGCGCCTTCAATCGCATACAACAACACCTTGGACGCCCGAAAACCGCGAGTGCGCACGGCCCGATAAGCATCCACAGCTCCCAGCCGACGCAAGTCCGAGGCACTGTGGATGCCCACGGCATGCAGCCATTGCGCCGACGTCTTGCCAAGATTCTTCAGGTGTTGCAGTTCATCATTCATCAAGCCTCCTTGCGACAGCCGAATGGTGCGTGGGCGAGCCTCTCAGCAGTGTAGCCATCAGTAGGAAAAGCGTGATTGTTTGGTCGGTTTCGACGCAAAAGCTTCTAAGAGGAAAACTCAAGAAGCGGCGGGAAAAGGTGGCTGATGCAACCCGATGGCGTATGGAAAATTGAGTTTTCGAGCAAAAAAACTACAAAGTCCAGCGCAAAGCGGGGGCGCCGGACTGAGTGAAACATCGCTTTTTAGCGGGTGCGATAACGCAGGCGTGTCCCGAAATTCATCGACATCAGAATCTCATCGGCACTCAGCTCTGGCGGGAAGTAGGCGCCGGAGATCTGCGCGTGGGCCAGGCTCGCGCCTTCCAGGGATGAGTTGCGAAAGTCGATGCCGCGCAAGTCGGCAGAGCGAAAATAGGCATCGGTGAAGTCGATGCCATCGGCGTTCAGTTCACGCAGATCGAGCCCTCGGAAGTCACCACCGACCATGTCGATAGGTCCATCTTTCGGGCGTTCATTATTGAAGCTTGTGATGTCGTCTTTGTGCAGCAAGGCATAAAGCGGGGTGTCGAGAAGTTTCGGCTGGCTCATGTCACATCACCTGATGGTTTTATGACGCCAGTATAGTGCCACTATTTGACAGCCGTGAAGCCGGCGAGGGCTTCACGGTTGAAATAGTTTCTTACAGGCCAGGCAGGCGCTGGCGAATCTGCGCTACGACGGTGTCGAGGGTGCCACTTTCATTGGTCTGGACGCGTTTGCTGCAGAGGATTTCTGCTGGCGTCAGTGCTTCGCGGCTGGCTTGCTGGGCGGCGATAACAGCCAGATTGGCGTCGGACGGATCGTTGTTGTCCGCCTGGCGTTGCTTCAACCAGCTCTCGATCACCGCTTGCGGTGCGTCGCAATCGAGGATCAGGAACGGCGCGCCGGTGGCCTCGGCGATTTTTGCCGCGCTGTCGCGTTGGTCGCGCTTGAGATAAGTGGCATCGATCACCACCGGGAAGCCGGCACGCAGAATCACATTGGCAACTTCATGCAGACGGGCATAGGTGGCGACGCTGGCGTCGGCGCTATAAATGCCGGCCTGCGGGTCGTTCGGTACGGTCTGTTCGCCGAACATACGCTTGCGCTCGACATCCGAACGCAGGCGAATGGCGCCCAATGCCTCCACCAGGCGCATGGCCACATGGCTTTTGCCGACGGCGGAAACACCGTGGGTGATCGCCAGGAAACGCGAAGGAATGGTGCTGTAGCTTTCCGCCAGGTTGGCGTAGTTGCGGTACTGACGCAGAGTGGTAGCGCGCTGCACCGGGTCGGCCTCGGCCGGCATGCTGAACAGGCTGACCTTGGCGCGAACCAGCGCGCGGTAGGCTTTATAGAAGTTCAGCAGCTCAAGGCCCTGGTAGTCGCCGGTCAGTTCCAGGTATTGGCTGATGAAACGGCGCGCCAGGCTCTTCAGGCCGCGGTCTTCCAGGTCCATTGCCAGGAAACCGGTGTCGGCGTAAACGTCGGTGAAGCGGAACGGTTCGTTGAACTCGATGCAGTCGAAGATCACCACTTTGCCGTCGATGACGGTAGCGTTGCCCAGGTGAATGTCACCATGGCATTCGCGAATGAAACCGTCGGCCTTGCGCTGGGCGAACAGCGGCTTGAGGCGCTCGAAGCTGCTTTCGGCCCAGGCCTGCAGTGCCTCGAGTTGCAGCAGATCGGCCTTGTCGCTGAGGAACGGGCGGATCTGTTCGAAGTTCTGCCGTACCGGCGCCATGACGCTGTCCGGCGTGCCGGCTTCGTGTTCGGCGGGCACTTTCGGTGCGCTGAGGTGGAATTGAGCGATCTGCGCGGCCATCTCGTCGATGTGCGCGGTGGTCAATTCGCCGTTGGCTTGCAGGGTGCTGAGTAGTTGGCTTTGTGGGAACTGACGCATTTTCAGGGCGTAGTCGACAACCGGACCGTCGCCGCCCAATTGTGGTACCTCGGCGCTGCCGGTGATCGGCAACACTTCAAGGTACAAGTCATGGGTCAAGCGCTGGTTCAGGCGCAGCTCTTCACCGCAGAAATGCTCGCGAGCCTCAAGGCTGGTGAAGTCGAGGAAGCCGAAATTCACCGGCTTCTTCACTTTATAAGCATAGGGGCCTGTGAGTATCACCCAGGAAATATGGGTCTCGATGACCTGGAACCCTTCTACGGGATGCGGGTAGAGGGCCGGGTTTTGCAGGGCAGCGATCAGGGACTGGCTCACAGGTGATCCTTCAGAGTCTGGGGGGAATTCAAGGCCGTCATTATGGCTGCAAGTCCGTCCGACGCAAACCTCAGAGGGCTCCTGTTGAGGATGAATAAAGTGCGTATAATCCGCCGCCATGACTCGAACTCGATCCCCCCGCACCCCTAAAAAACCACCTTCCAAGGGCATGCGCCCCTGGCTGGGCTGGGCCCTTAAACTCAGCCTGGTCGGCCTTGTGGTGCTCGCCGGGTTCGCGGTTTACCTCGACGCCGTGGTCCAGGAGAAGTTCTCCGGCAAGCGCTGGACTATCCCGGCCAAGGTGTACGCGCGCCCGCTCGAGCTGTTCGTCGGACAGAAGCTCAGCAAGGACGACTTCCTCACCGAACTCGATGCCTTGGGCTACCGGCGCGAAGCGGTCAGCAACGGCCCCGGCGCGGCAGCGGTCAATGGCAATACCGTCGACTTGAATACCCGAGGCTTCCAGTTCTATGAAGGCATGGAGCAGGCGCAGCCCGTGCGCGTGCGGTTCTCCGGCGATTACGTGGCCGAGCTCTCGGCGACCAACGGTTCGAAGCTTTCCGTGGTGCGACTGGAGCCGCTGCTGATCGGCGGCATTTACCCGAAAAACCTTGAAGACCGCATCCTGATCAAGATCGATCAGGTTCCGCCGTATCTGCTCGAAACCCTGGTTGCCGTAGAAGACCGGGATTTCTACAGCCACTGGGGCGTGTCGCCGAAGTCGATTGCCCGAGCTATCTACGTCAACACCTCGGGCGGCAAGATGACCCAGGGCGGTAGTACGCTGACGCAACAGTTGGTCAAGAACTTCTACCTCACCAATGAGCGCAGCCTGACCCGTAAGCTCACCGAAGCCATGATGGCGATGTTGCTTGAGCTGCATTACGACAAGAGCGAAATTCTTGAGGCTTACCTCAATGAAGTGTTCGTCGGCCAGGATGGTCAGCGCGCGGTGCACGGCTTCGGCCTGGCCAGCCAGTTCTTCTTCGGGCAGCCATTGTCCGAGCTGAAACTGCATCAAGTCGCTTTGTTGGTGGGCATGGTCAAGGGGCCGTCCTATTACAACCCCCGTCGCAACCCTGAGCGGGCGTTGGAGCGGCGCAATCTGGTACTCGATGTTCTGAAGGAACAAGGCGTTGCCAGCGCCGAGCAGGTTGAGGCGGCGAAGAAAATGCCACTGGGTGTGACCACTCGCGGCAAGTTGGCCGACAGCTCGTTCCCCG
Source organism: Pseudomonas sp. GW822-FHT02G04 (assembly GCF_058802085.1). NCBI lineage: Bacteria > Pseudomonadati > Pseudomonadota > Gammaproteobacteria > Pseudomonadales > Pseudomonadaceae > Pseudomonas > Pseudomonas sp. GW822-FHT02G04. The sequence goes on along the minus strand of NZ_JBXANU010000006.1, from coordinate 9,468 downwards.
GCTTCCTCGATCTGGTCAAACGTCAGTTGCGCGAAGACTACCGCGACGAAGACTTGACCGAAGAAGGGCTGCGAATCTTCACCAGTTTCGACCCGATCCTGCAGATGAAAGCCGAAGCCTCGGTCAATGACACGTTCAAACGTCTTTCGGGTCGCAAGGGTTCCGATGACGTGGAAGCGGCGATGGTCGTGACCAACCCGGAAACCGGCGAAGTCCAGGCCATGATCGGTAGCCGTCAGGCGAGTTTTGCCGGTTTCAACCGGGCGCTGGACGCGGTACGACCGATCGGTTCTTTGATCAAGCCGGCGGTTTATCTGACGGCCCTTGAGAAACCGAGCCAGTACACGTTGACCAGTTGGCTGTCGGACGACTACTTCTCGGTCAAGGGTGCGGACGGTCAGATCTGGAAACCGCAGAACTATGATCGCCGTTCTCACGGTACGGTATTCCTTTATCAAGGGTTGGCGCATTCCTACAACCTGTCGACCGCGCGTCTCGGGTTGGCGGTGGGCGTGCCGAATGTCTTGAAGACCCTTGCACGACTGGGGGTGAGTCGCGAGTTCCCGGCGTTCCCGTCGATGTTGCTCGGTGCCGGCGGTATGACCCCGATCGAAGTGGCGACCATGTACCAGACGCTGGCCAATGGCGGGTTCAATACGCCGATGCGCGGGATTCGCAGCGTACTGACTGCCGAGGGAGAGCCGCTCAAGCGTTATCCGTTCCAGATTCAGCAGCAATTTGATCCGGCGTCCATTTACCTGATCCAGAACGCCATGCAGCGCGTCATGCGTGAAGGTACCGGCAGTTCGGTTTACAACGTGTTGCCGAAAACCCTGACCCTGGCCGGCAAGACCGGTACCAGTAACGATTCGCGGGACAGCTGGTTCGCCGGCTTCAGTCAGGATCTGCTGGCCGTGGTCTGGCTGGGGCGCGATGATAATGGCAAGACACCGTTCACCGGTGCCACCGGTGCGTTGCAGGTCTGGACCAGTTTCATGCGCAAGGCCGATCCGCTGCCGCTGGACATGCCGCAGCCGGACAACATTGTTCAGGCCTGGGTCGATTCACGTACCGGGCAAGGTTCCGAAGCCAACTGCCCAGGCGCGGTGCAGATGCCGTATATTCGCGGCAGCGAACCGCCTCCCGGTGCTGCTTGCGGTGGCGAAAGCCCTGCTGAATCGGTGATGGATTGGGTCAAGGGCTGGATGAATTAAGCAAAGAGGATTTGAAGTGAACAAGTGGTTGATTCCAGCGGTGACTGCCGTGGCTTTGCTCAGCGGCTGCTCCACTGTACAGCGTGGTTCGATCCCGGTTGTGGATTCCGGTACTGCCGTCTCCAACAGCGAGCGGATTTCGGCGAATGGTGGTTTCCGTCAGTCGACGGTGAAACGTCCTGTACAAGCTCAGACTCAGGCGATCCCGCAAGGTGACACCGGCGTCGTGGTGATGGTCCCGGGTGGTGGCGCCGTCTCCTCGGCACCGATCAGCACTTCGCCGATCACCCCGGGTCCGATTACTCCGGGGCCGATTGATACCTCGCCGGTTCAGTCGGCACCGATCAATCAGGGCAGTTACAGCATGCCATCGACGCCCAGTGGGATTCCTTCGGCGAACTCCGGCGGTCTGTCCGCCGATGAGCAACTGGACGGTCCGGTCCTGGCATTGTTGACCACCGCCCAGCAGCAACAGGCCAGTGGCGACCTTAATGGCGCATCTTCCAGCCTCGAACGTGCCCAGCGTGTTGCACCGCGCGAGCCGCAAGTGCTTTATCGCCTGGCCCAGGTACGTATGGCTCAAGGTGATGCGGCGCAGGCCGAGCAGTTTGCCCGTCGTGGCCTGACGTTCGCCAATGGGCGTCCGGATCTTCAGGCCAGCCTGTGGGAATTGATCGCCCAGGCCCGTGAGAAGCAGGGTGACCCGGCCGGTGCAGCGTTGGCTCGTCAGAAGGCCAAGGTTTCGCTGTGATGGATATGCGCTTTCCGAAGATTGCCGAGCAGTTGCTGTTGATCGAGCGCGAACTGCGCGTTCAGGGCTGGTGGGATGAAGTGCCGCCGTCCGCTGAGGCGCTTTCCAGCGTTGAACCGTTTTCGGTGGATACGCTGGATTTCGAGCAATGGCTGCAATGGATCTTCCTGCCAAGGATGAAGTCGATCCTGGAGCAGGATCTGCCATTGCCCAACGCATCGGGGATTCAGGAGATGGCCGAAATGGTCTTCGCCTCCCGCAACGTCCAGGGCAAGGATCGGCAGCTTCAGGTACTGCTCAAAGAGTTCGACGGGTTGATCACTGCCTCCCGCTGACTCCCGATCCGTTGTAGGAACCGTAGGAACCGTAGGAGCTGTCGAGTGAAACGAGACTGCGATCTTTTGATTTTGTTTTTAAAAGCAACGTCAAAAGATCGCAGCCTCGTTTCACTCGACAGCTCCTACATGCAGTTTTTCGTAATCTGTTTCTGTGCTTCGGTGATGCGCTCCTGACGTTGTTGGTCGGTCAGGCGGCGCGTCTCGCCGTCGACTTCCTCCCGTAATCGCGGATTGTTCTGCAGTTGAGCCAGGTTCGTCCGGGCTTGTTCGCAGAACACCTTCAGTTGGGCCTGCTGCTCGGCGACCTGCTTTTTCACTTTTTTATCGATGGCTTTTTGATCGCCTATGACGTTGCCGCGCGATGGCGCGCTCGGCTTGCCGACGAGCGGGGAGGGCGTGACCATCAAGGTGGCCTCTCGGCCCTGGGGCGGTTGCGCATCGAAATGGGTGACGCCCTGGGCATCGACCCATTTATAGATCTGACCCGCCATGCACAAAGGGCTCAGGCTGATCAGCAGGCTGGCGGTGAAGATGAACGTTCGCATGCGATTTCCTTGTCATGGGTGCGCAATTGAAGCTAACACAGTTGCGGTTTAAAGGTTTTTTCTTGCGTTCTCATGCGCTTAGTTCAATAAAGCACATTGACGGCTTGACTTGCGATGGGCGAAACAGAAGAATCCAAAGTCCGCTGTAGAGGGACTGCCAGAAGCAGACCCACTCGGTAGATCATGAGGCGCACATCCGCGCCGACCTGTTACACCCGCAACGCGTTACCTCGCGCTGGGTGGGAAAGGCCCGCAACACTTGGGACGATCCCAATACTTGCTCAGTCAGTGCTGACGTAGTCGGCGACCACCGTCGCTCATGCTCTGCCGAGAAGTAAACCTATTAAGACCCGTCCTCTTGTATGTGGGCGGTATTCTGGCGTTTTAGAGGTGAACAACGTGGAGCTTTTATCTGGCGGTGAGATGCTCGTCCGCTTTTTGCGTGACGAAGGCGTCAAATATATCTACGGGTACCCGGGCGGTGCTCTTCTTCATGTCTACGATGCCCTGTTCAAAGAACCGGAAGTGACCCACATCCTGGTTCGTCACGAGCAGGCTGCGACCCATATGGCTGACGGCTATGCCCGTGCCACCGGTAAAGCCGGCGTGGTACTGGTGACGTCCGGCCCGGGCGCAACCAACGCCATCACCGGTATTGCCACGGCCTACATGGACTCCATTCCGATGGTGATCATTTCCGGCCAGGTGCCTAGCACCATGGTAGGCACCGATGCGTTCCAGGAAACCGACATGATCGGTATCTCCCGGCCGATCGTGAAGCACAGCTTCATGATCAAGCACGCCTCGGAAATCCCGGAAGTCATGAAGAAGGCGTTCTACCTGGCGCAATCCGGTCGTCCTGGTCCGGTCGTTGTCGATATCCCGAAAGACATGACCAACCCGGCCGAGAAGTTCGAATACATCTTCCCGAAAAAAGCCAAGCTGCGTTCCTACAGCCCGGCCGTTCGCGGTCACTCCGGGCAAATCCGCAAGGCAGCCGAAATGCTTCTGGCGGCCAAGCGTCCTGTGTTGTACTCGGGCGGCGGCGTGATCCTCGGTGGTGGCTCTGCGCCGCTGACCGAACTGGCGAAGATGCTCAACCTGCCAGTGACCAATACCCTGATGGGCCTGGGTGCCTACCCTGGCACCGACCGTCAGTTCATCGGCATGCTCGGCATGCACGGCAGCTACACCGCCAACCTGGCGATGCACCATGCCGATGTGATCCTTGCAGTTGGCGCGCGTTTCGATGACCGCGTGATCAACGGCCCGGCCAAGTTCTGCCCGAATGCCAAGATCATTCACATCGACATCGACCCGGCTTCGATCTCCAAGACCATCAAGGCAGACGTGCCTATCGTTGGTCCGGTCGAGAGCGTCCTGACCGAAATGGTCGCGATCCTCAAGGAAATCGGCGAGACCCCGAACAAGGAGTCTGTTGCCAGCTGGTGGAAGCAAGTCGATGAGTGGCGCGGTGACCGCGGCCTGTTCCCTTATGACAAGGGCGACGGCAGCATCATCAAGCCACAGACCGTGATCGAAACCCTGTGTGAAGTGACCAAGGGCGACGCCTTTGTGACCTCCGACGTGGGTCAGCACCAGATGTTCGCGGCGCAGTATTACAAGTTCAACAAGCCGAACCGCTGGATCAACTCCGGTGGCCTGGGCACCATGGGCTTCGGTTTCCCGGCGGCCATGGGCGTCAAGTTGAGCTTCCCGGATTCTGACGTCGCCTGCGTAACGGGCGAGGGCAGTATCCAGATGAACATTCAGGAACTGTCGACCTGCCTGCAATACGGTTTGCCGGTGAAGATCGTCAACCTGAACAACGGCGTGCTGGGCATGGTTCGCCAGTGGCAGGACATGAGTTACGGTAGCCGTCACTCGCACTCCTACATGGAATCGCTGCCTGACTTCGTCAAGCTGGCCGAAGCCTATGGTCACGTGGGCATCCGCATCACTGACCTGAAGGACTTGAAGCCGAAGCTGGAAGAAGCCTTCGCCATGAAGGATCGCCTGGTGTTCCTCGATATCCAGGTCGATACCAGCGAGCACGTCTACCCGATGCAGATCAAAGACGGCTCCATGCGCGATATGTGGTTGAGCAAGACGGAGCGTACTTAATCATGCGGCACATTATTTCCCTGCTTCTGGAAAACGAACCGGGCGCTCTGTCTCGTGTAGTCGGCCTGTTTTCGCAGCGCAACTACAACATCGAAAGCCTGACCGTGGCGCCAACCGAAGACCCGACTTTGTCGCGTCTGACGCTGACCACTGTCGGCCACGATGAAATCATCGAGCAGATCACCAAGAACCTGAACAAGCTGATCGAAGTGGTCAAACTGGTCGACTTGTCGGAGAGTGCTCACATCGAGCGCGAACTGATGCTGGTCAAGGTCAAGGCCACCGGCGCCCAGCGCGCCGAGATCAAGCGCACCACCGATATTTATCGTGGGCAGATCGTTGATGTCAGCGCCAGCGTGTATACCGTTCAATTGACCGGTACCAGCGACAAGCTCGACAGCTTCATTCAATCGATCGGCACTGCCTCGATTCTGGAAACCGTACGCAGTGGCGTCACCGGGATTGCCCGCGGCGACAAAGTACTGAGCATCTAAACCAAATTAGCGAATGGCCTGAAGGGCCAGATATAAAGGGGAAATTCATGAAAGTTTTCTACGATAAAGACTGCGACCTGTCGATCATCCAGGGCAAGAAAGTTGCCATCATCGGTTACGGCTCCCAAGGCCACGCTCAAGCGTGCAACCTGAAAGACTCCGGCGTTGACGTTACTGTTGGCCTGCGTAAAGGTTCGGCCACCGTTGCCAAAGCCGAAGCCCACGGCCTGAAAGTAACCGACGTTGCTTCCGCCGTAGCAGCTGCCGACCTGGTCATGATCCTGACCCCGGACGAGTTCCAGTCCTCCCTGTACAAGAACGAAATCGAGCCGAACATCAAGAAAGGCGCCACCCTGGCCTTCTCCCACGGCTTCGCGATCCACTACAACCAGGTTGTTCCGCGCGCTGACCTCGACGTGATCATGATCGCGCCGAAAGCTCCGGGCCACACCGTGCGTTCCGAGTTCGTCAAAGGCGGCGGTATCCCTGACCTGATCGCTATCTACCAGGATGCTTCGGGCAACGCCAAAAACGTTGCACTGTCCTACGCTGCCGGCGTTGGTGGCGGTCGTACCGGCATCATCGAAACCACCTTCAAGGACGAGACTGAAACCGACCTGTTCGGCGAACAAGCCGTTCTGTGCGGCGGTACCGTTGAACTGGTAAAAGCCGGTTTCGAAACCCTGGTTGAAGCTGGCTACGCGCCGGAAATGGCCTACTTCGAATGCCTGCACGAACTGAAGCTGATCGTTGACCTCATGTACGAAGGCGGTATCGCCAACATGAACTACTCGATCTCCAACAACGCTGAGTACGGCGAGTACGTGACAGGTCCGGAAGTAATCAACGCCGAATCCCGTCAGGCCATGCGCAACGCCCTGAAACGTATTCAGGACGGCGAATACGCCAAGATGTTCATCAGCGAAGGCGCCACCGGCTATCCTTCGATGACCGCCAAGCGTCGTAACAACGCCGCTCACGGTATCGAAATCATCGGTGAGCAACTGCGCTCCATGATGCCGTGGATCGGTGCCAACAAGATCGTCGACAAAGCCAAGAACTAAGTCACGAGCTTGTACGGAAAACGCGGCCTAGGCCGCGTTTTTTCGTTTGGATCCGCCGGTTCTGGTATAAAGCTGCATCGTTTGCGGTCGAACCGTCGTCCCAGACACCTGTCGAAACTTTCCACCCCGTTGCAAGGTAATGTCCATGAGCGAACGTCCCGAAGAGCCAAAGCAGGCTTCTGACGCCGAAAGCCTTCTGCCCATCGATGAGCACATCGAAGAAGGGCATGATGCCGAAGGCCGTAAAGTCCGGCATCGTGGTATCTATCTTCTGCCGAATCTGTTCACCACTGCGAACCTCTTCGCAGGGTTCTATTCCATCATCAACTCGATGAGCGCCCAGAGTGCCTTGAGTGCTGGTGATGCGATCGGGGCGAGCAAGTACTTTGCGTTTGCCGCGATCGCGATTTTCGTCGCCATGGTGCTCGACGGTCTCGACGGTCGCGTTGCGCGCATGACCAATACCCAAAGCGCCTTCGGTGCCGAGTACGACTCGCTGTCGGACATGGTTGCCTTCGGTGTCGCGCCGGCATTGCTGGCGTTCGGCTGGGCCTTGGGTGATATGGGCAAGGTCGGCTGGATGGTCGCCTTCATCTATGTGGCGGGTGCGGCGTTGCGCCTGGCGCGCTTCAACACGCAGGTCGGCACCGCCGACAAGCGCTACTTCATCGGTCTGGCCAGCCCGGCTGCGGCCGGTGTGGTCGCGGGAATTGTCTGGGCGTTCAGCGATTACGGCATTCAGGGCTCCAAAATGTCGTTCCTGGTTGCGCTGATGGTTGCCGCCGCGGGCATGCTGATGGTCAGTAACATCAAGTACAACAGCTTCAAGGAGCTGGACTTGAAGGGGCGCGTTCCCTTTGTCGCGATCCTGGCAGTGGTGCTGGTATTTGCCGTTGTATTCAGTGATCCACCGCGCATCCTGCTGCTGGTTTTCCTTGCCTATGCGGCTTCCGGGCCGGTGCAGTACCTGCTGCGTCTTCGTCGGCACAAAAAAGCCGAGTGATGTAATTTCCCTCATACTCCGCAGTCTATGGGTGCATCTGTCCTCCAATGCTGCGGAGTTGCCATGCTGATCAAAGTCCCCAAAGCGTCTGACTGTCATGAGTCGGACGTCACGCCTGAATCTCTCTACCTTTCCCGTCGCAATATATTAGGCGCCGCCGTCGCCGGTTTGGCTGTGAGTACGCTGCCGCGCTGGGCGAGTGCCGACGATGCTGCGCGTTATGCCGATGTCGAGCCTGGCAAGGCGCCGTCCTGGTTTGCCGAAAAACTGCCTTCCACTAAATGGGGGGCGGTCAACGTCAAGGATGAAGCAATCACGCCTTTCAAGGATGCGACCCACTACAACAACTTCTATGAGTTCGGTACCGACAAAGGCGATCCTGCGGCCAACGCCGGTGCGCTAAAAACAGAGCCGTGGAGCGTGGTGGTAGACGGGGAGGTGGGTAAGCCGGGGCGGTATGCGCTGGAAGACTTCATGAAGCCTTATCAGCTGGAAGAGCGTATTTATCGTCTTCGCTGTGTGGAGGCCTGGTCGATGGTCATTCCGTGGATAGGTTTTCCAATTTCGGCTTTGCTGAAGGAAGTAGAACCGACGTCCAAGGCCAAATTCATTCGCTTTGAAACCCTGCAAGATCCCAAGAGTATGCCTGGACAGCGTTCTGGCTTCGCCTTGATCGACTGGCCATATGTAGAAGGGCTGCGCCTGGATGAGGCGATGAATCCGTTGGCGATTCTCGCGGTAGGCATGTATGGGCGTGAGTTGCCCAATCAGAACGGTGCGCCGCTACGTCTGGTGGTGCCGTGGAAATACGGCTTCAAGAGCATCAAGTCCATCGTGCGAATCAGCCTGGTCAGTGAGCAGCCGAAAACCACCTGGCAGAGCATTGCCTCGAATGAGTATGGCTTTTATGCGAACGTGAACCCGACAGTCGACCACCCGCGCTGGACGCAGGCGCGGGAAAGGCGTTTGCCGAGCGGTCTGTTCAAGCCCAATGTGCGGGACACGCAAATGTTCAACGGCTACTCGGATGAAGTCGCTTCTTTATATGCAGGGCTCGATCTGCGGAAGAATTACTGATGCGATATCTGTTCTGGCGTACTGGTGTCTTTATCGCCGCAGCGATTTGGCCGCTGCTTTGGTTGTATCAAGCCTGGGCGGATGTGCTGGGACCTGATCCAGGAAAGGTGCTGGTTGATCGTCTGGGGTTGGGGACGCTTGTCCTGCTGCTCATTACGTTAAGCATGACGCCTTTGCAGAAACTCACCGGTTGGTCGGGGTGGATAGCTGTCCGGCGGCAGTTGGGGTTGTGGTGTTTCGCCTATGTGGTTTTGCATTTGAGCGGTTATACGGCATTCATCCTCGGCTTTGATTGGTCACAGCTGGGTGTCGAGTTGCGCAAGCGGCCGTACATTATTGTCGGCGCGCTGGGGTTTCTCTGTTTGTTGGCGCTGGCGGTTACCTCCAATCGGTACAGTCAGCGGCATTTGGGCGTTCGCTGGAAAAAATTGCATCGGTTGGTCTATGTGATTCTCGGGCTTGGGCTGCTGCATATGTTGTGGATTATTCGTGCTGATCTGAGGGAGTGGGCGATCTACGCTTCTATAGGCGCGTTGTTATTAGTCTTGAGATTGCCGCCTGTAACCCGCCGAATTCCACGTTTAATTGTTAAAAAGGTACCTTCTGCAAGAAAGGCGTAATTAAAGGTTGACGGCAGATTCTGGACGTCTATAATTCGCCCCACTTCCGGCGCAGTCGAAACGGAAAACTCCTTGGTAAACAATGAGTTATGCAGTTTTCGGCAGCGGTTACGCTTCAGTTCATCGAAGCCCAGAAGGAGTTGGTAAGGCAGTATGTTGTTGCCTTATTGACGGTTCGATCTTCTCGGTCGAAAGCGGAGAAAAAGAGGTGTTGACAGCAGCGACTAACGCTGTAGAA